>DASPXO010000246.1:0-14828 GCA_035637235.1 Gemmatimonadales bacterium
CGGGCGAATCGCGTGACCATGTCGGCCGCGGGCGCGTCGCGGGAAGGCCGGACGGGGAGTCGCGCGGCCACGGCCCAGCGCCCGCGCTCCAGCGCGAGCCGCGCGGGCATCGCGTTGCGGTTGTACGCCGCCACCAGGGCCTGGGCGGGCGCCGCCGCCGCGTCGGCCTGTGCCTCGGCGGCGACCGCCGCCGCCGCGGTGTCCTGGCCGCCCTGCAGGTAGGCGTACACCATGTAGTCCATAGCGTGGAGCTGGTCGGCGCTGAGGGCGCGACCTCCACCTCCCCCTCCCTCTCCCAGCGCGGCGCGGTAGGATGCGCGGTTCGAGCGCACGGTTTCATCCCACAGCCCGAGCCGCACGAAAATGTGGGACGGCATGTGCTGCGCGTGCGGGGCCGTCGGGGCGATCTCGGCGTAGCGGCGCGCGGCCTCGAGCCCGAGCTGCGCGAGCTGCGGGGAGTCGTTCGAGTGAATGAGGTAATGCGCCAGGCCCGGATGCTCGGGGTGCGCCCGAAACAGCGGGTTGAGAATCGCGGCCGCCCGCTGCTGTTGCGCGAACGTGGTGTCGCCCGCCGGCGCGGCAGCGGTGAGCGCGATCGCGAACAGAATCCCCGCTTCCGGATCGCCGCCGTTCCGCCGGTAGACGCCCTCCATCACGTCAACGTACCTGCGGAGACGCACGCTGTTGGGAATCGTCGCCGTGTCGCCATACAGGGCTCCGACCGCCGCGACATAGTCCCGCTCCCGCGGGGTCCGGCCCCCCAGCACCGCCGCGTGCCGGGCGGCCTCCCGTCCTGCCCGCAGGTCGATCGGGCCCGGGCCGCCGGCGATCGGATTGCGCCAATACGTCAGCGCCAGCCCCCAGTAAGCCATGGCGCACGTCGAGTCCGCGGCCGCGACGTCCCCGAACGCCCGCTCCGCCGCCTGCCACCAGAACGAGTGCAGCAGCGCCACTGCGCGGTCGAACCGCTCGGTGGCGCCGGCGTTGCAGGACACAGGGAACTTGACGCGCCCGAGCCGTTCAGCGGACGCCGGTCCGTGCTCGTGCACCTGGGCGGCGAGCGAAACACACCCGAGCCAGAGGGGTGTTGCGAAGAAGCAACAGAGAGCGAGACGAGTCATGGAATCCCCCGCGTCAAAGTATACCTTGAACTCCCCGCGGCCGCTGGGGTATTGTACGATGGTGTTCGTATCCTTGACTGTACGAAAGCCTTCGTATATTGTTGGACCGATGGCCAAGCGTGAGCCCCCACGTCCGACGAACGCCGAGCTCGAGATCCTCCGCGTCTTGTGGCAGCGCGGTCGCAGCACCGTGCGCGAAATCCACGAGTCGCTGCGCCGCGCCGAGCCAGTCGGTTACACGACCGTCCTCAAGCTGTTGCAGATCATGACCGAGAAGCGCCTGGTGACGCGGGACGTGTCGGCGCGGTCCCACGTGTACACAGCTGCGACGTCGCAGGCCACCATGCTCCGACGGATGATCTCCGACCTCGCGCGGCGGGCGTTCGGGGGCTCCACGGTCAGCCTGGTGCTCCACGCCCTGGCGACCACACCGGTCACGTCGCGGGAGCTCGACCGGATCCGCGGGTTACTCGACGAGAAAAAAGGAGGCAAGGCATGACCGCGATGCAGGTGCTGGGTTGGGCGATCGTACACTCGCTCTGGCAGGAGGCGCTCGCGGCGGCCGGGCTCGCCGCGCTGCTCGCAATCGTGCCGGCGCAGGCGGCGCGCATCCGTTACGCGCTCGGCGTCGCGGCGCTGGCGCTCATGCTCGCGCTCCCGGTCGCGACGGGCGTGGAGCTGCGCCGGGAGTCGCCCCGGGCGGCCGGCTTGCAATCGGCCGCGTCCGGCGTCGTCCCCGCGCTGGCGGGGCCGCTCGCATCCGGGAGCGGCGCCGAGGGGACGCCCGGCGTGGGGCGGAGCGCCGCGTCCGCCGTCGCCGCCTCGCCGCTCGTGACGCGGGTGCGCAGCGCCCTCCAGCCCGCGCTGCCCTGGGTGGTCGTGCTGTGGCTCGGTGGCGTGCTGGTGTTGTCGCTGCGGCTGGCGTCGGGGTGGGTGACGGCACGGCGTCTGGCGACGGTGGGCACGCGCCCGGCGCCGCAGGCCCGCGTGGCAGCGCTGGCCCGCCTGGCGGCGCGGCTCCGCGTGACCCGGCCCGTGCGCGTGCTCGAGTCGGCAGTCGTGCAGGTGCCCGCGGTGATCGGGTGGCTGCGGCCGGTCATCCTCCTGCCCGCGAGCGCCCTGACGGGGCTCACCCCGCTGCAGCTCGACGCGCTGCTCGCGCACGAGCTGGCGCACGTGCGCCGGCACGACTATCTCGTGAACCTGCTGCAGACCGCGATCGAGACGCTGTTGTTCTACCATCCCGCGGTGTGGTGGGTCTCGCGGCGGGTGCGGGAGGAGCGCGAGCACTGTTGCGACGACCTGGCGGTCGCCGCGTGCGGCGACGCGCACTTCTACGCGACCGCGCTGCTCGGCATGGAGCGGCTGCGCGTCGACGCGCCGGCGTTCGCGCTCGCGGCGGGCGGCGGCTCGTTGATGGGCCGCATCCGGCGGCTCGTGGCGCCCCCGGAAGCGGAGATCTTCCCGCGCTGGATCGCGGGCGTGGTCGTGGTCGTGACGCTCGTGCTGGTGATCGGCGGCGGCGCCGGGCTCGGGGACGCGACCGTGGTGCCCCGGCCGCAGGCGTCGCTCAACTCCCTGTCGCGCGGCAGCGACGACCAGATGGTGTCCACCCTCTCGCAGCGGTTGACGGGCCACGAGACCGAGCGCGCGAGAGCCGAGGCCGCCGAGCGACTGCGCCGGTACCCGGAACGGGCGGCGGTGCACGCCCTGGTGCGCGCGGCGCGGAGCGATCCCGCCCGCGAGGTGCGGCGGGAGGCCGTCGAGGCGCTGGGCGACAACCTGTTCCCCGCGGCCGGCGATTCGCTGCTCACGCTCGCCCGGACGCTCGAGGACTCCCACACCCGGCGCGAAGCCGTGGAACAGCTCGGCCAGCGAGACGACCCGCGGGCGTTCGAGATCCTGATGGCGATCGCCCGGGGCGACGGCGACGAGGGCGTGCAGCGGGAGGCGCTCACAGCGCTGGGGAAGCTGCACGACGGCCGCGCCTTCCCGCTGCTCGCCGAGTTCGCCCGCCACCATCCGGCGTCCAACGCGCGCCGCGACGCCGTGGAGGCGCTGGGCGAGCTGGGCAGGCCCGACAGCACCGCCCTCCTGCTCGAAGCGATCGCGCTGGAAGACTCCGATTCCCGCGTGCAGCGCGAGGCGGTGGAAACGCTCGGGCACCTGCGCGGCCCGCGGGCCGTCGAGGCCCTGGCGCGTCTCGCACGCAGCCACCCGGACGAGGAGGTGCGGCGCGAAGCGGTCGAGCGGTACGCCAGAGTCGCCGCCCCACGGACGTCCGTCGCGTTGCTGCAGGAGAGACTGGCGAACGACCGGTCGCCCGACGTCCAGTGGGAAGCGTTGTACCGGCTGGCGCAGCTGCCGGACGGCGTTGGGATTCCCGCGGTGACCGAGGCGGCCCGCACGCACCCCAACCCTGATCTCCGGGCCGAAGCGCGGCGCCGGGTGCGCGAAAGCGCGAGGACCCGCTAGCGCGCAACACGTTGCGACCCTTGGCTCGGGATGCTTCCGAACGCCAGGCCCCTCACGCGGGAGCGTAAGCTGGTGCCGTTCTTCCGCAAGGCCGCGCTCGCTCCCGCCGTGACCTTGCTCGTGGCCGCCTGTCGGTCAGAAAGCGGTCACGCGCCCGACTTTCCTTTGGTGGTAGATGCGGGGCCCGATCTGCGCGCGTACGCCGGTGCCGCCGTCCCGCTCACGTTCCGGGCAAGCGACTCGGCCGAGACTCGTGGGCCGTGGTCGTACGAGATCAACTGGGGCGATGGCAGCGTCGACACCGGGCACGTCACCGCGCTGGGGCAGTCGGTAACGGCGACCCACGTGTACGCGGCGCCGGGAAATCACGTCGCGGCCGTGACCGTCTCCCAGGCTGATGGTGAAGCGGCTTCGCAAGCGGTCGCGGTGCTGGTCGAGCCGCCCGGTACACCGGAGGTGTTCGTGGGCGCCGGCGATATCGCGAGCTGTGATTCCACCGACACCGACGACGAGGGGACCGCCGAGCTGCTTGACGGCATTCCAGGCACCGTGTTCACGCTCGGCGACAACGCCTATGAGGACGGCACACCGGCCGAATACGCGCGGTGCTACCAACCCACCTGGGGCCGTCACAGGAAGCGGACTCGTCCCTCGCCCGGGAATCACGACTACCTGACGCCGACCGCGAAGGGGTACTTCGCCTATTTCGGCGTGGCTGCCGCGGACAGGGACAAGGGGTACTACAGCTACGACCTCGGCGATTGGCACATCATCGTCCTGAACAGCAACATCGACTGGCATGCCGGCCGGCCGCAGGAGCAATGGCTCCGCGCCGATCTCGCCGCGAGCACGAAGCGCTGTACCCTCGCCTACTGGCATCACCCCCGCTTCAGCTCCGGAACAACGCATGGCGGCGACCCGGGCGCGCAGGCGTTCTGGCAGGCGCTGTACGACGCCGGGGCGGACGTGGTGCTGTCCGGGCACGAGCACAACTACGAGCGCTTCGCTCCCCAGACCCCCGACGGCACGGCCGACTCGGTGCGGGGCATCCGGCAGTTCGTCGCGGGAACGGGTGGAGAGTACACGTACCGATTTGGACCGCCGGTTGCCAACAGCGAGGTGCGGGCCCGCGTGCACGGCGTGTTCAAGCTCACGCTGTCAAGCGGGTCGTATACGTGGCAGTTCATCCCGGTCGCGGGTCAGACGTTCAGCGACTCGGGCAGCGGGACCTGTCACTAGGGTCCCTTCTTTTCAGCGCTCATTTCGACGAGCAGCCTGCGGATCTGGTCCAGCTCGCCCGGTGTCGCCGGCCTCGCGGACAAGGCCTGGAGCACGAGCTCGAGCGCCGAGATCCGGAGCGCAAACCTGGCCGGCGCGGCCGCCGGCTCGGCACGCACGACCCGGCCGCTCGGCGCGCGCTCGGCAACCCGGGCGGCTTCGCTCAGGAGCGCGTCGGCCCGCATCCGCCAATCCGCCTTGCGGCGGCTCACCACGTAGATCTTACCGGCGAGGCGCAACAGCGCAGCCGCCCGGTGCCAGGCGAGCGCGCGCTCGTCGAGGAGTCCCGCCGTTCCGGCCAGGAACGCCTGCTCCGCCCGTGCCGCCTCGGGTGCCGCGGCCGGGTCGCGCAACCCGAGACGCCACACTGTTGCTCCACGCGGCCCTTCTCATCGGTCACGAAGACGTAAAACCCGGGGTCCCGTGGCTGAATCCACACGGCCGGATCGTCCGCCGCGTCGCCCTTGTGCGGCACGGGCGCGGTCTGCGCGCGCGCCTCGGCCCGCACGGTCGTCTGCGCCACCAGCGCAGTCCACCCACCCGGCAGCACGCCCGCCCCGATCGCGCCCGCCAAGAAGAACCCTCGTTTCATCGGCACGGCCCTCCGGAAGCCAAAGGTCACGATCAACACCTCCCTCAACCCCGACGTGGTCGTCGAAGACGCTCGCCTAGTGGCACGTGCCGCTCCCCGAGTCGCGGAACGTCCCCGAAACGGGGATGAACGCCCAACTGTAGCTGTCCGCGCCGAGGGTGAGCTTCAGTAGCCCGTGGGTCCTGTTGTGGCGCACCTCGCTGTTCGCGACCGGCGACTCGAAGGCGCGCAGGCTCCGGCCGCCGGTCCCGACGACGAACTGTCGGATCCCGCGGGCCTCGTCTGGCTCGCCGCCGGGCGTTTGTGGCGCGAAGCGCTCGTAGTCGTGGTCGTGGCCGTTGAGCACCACCTCCGCGCCGTGCTGGTACAACGCCTCCCACAGCGGCTGCAGCGCGGTCAAGCTGCCATGCTTGCCCGAGCTGAACCGTGGCTTGTGCCAGTAGGCCAGCACGCACCGCTTGGTGGTGCCCTTGAGGTCGTCGCGTAGCCACCGCTCCTGCGCCGAGCCCGTGCTCGTGCTGATCTCACTATTGAGTGAGATCAGGTGCCAATCCCCTACGTCGTAGCTGTAGTAGCCCCTGCCCGCCGGGCCCGCGCGCTCGCCGAAATAGTCGAAATAGGGGGCCGCGCCCTTGGTCTTGTAGTCGTGGTTGCCGGGGGCGGGCCGGGTGATGGATCGGTGACGCCCCCAGTGTTGATCGTAACACCCCGCGAACTGCCCGCGTGTGCCCTCGCCGTACGCGTTGTCGCCCGCCGTGAACACCACCACCGGCTTGGAACCCTCGACGAGACTGTCGAGCAGGCGCCCGGTCGCCGAGACGCCGATGGCCGGCGCGCTCAACCTGGTCTTCTGTTTCTTTTTCTGGTTCTTCCCTTTTTCCCCCTTCTTCCTGTCAGCGTCCCCATCGTCGTCCTCGTCGTCATCGTCGTACCCACCGGACTCGCACGACGCGATGTCCCCGGCGCCGACAAGCACCACCGGCGTCCCGGGCGGGATGCGGGCCGCCTGGGTGTCGGCCACCTGGGTCCCGATCAGCTCCCAGGCTGCGGAAGCCGCCGCGATGAGCAGGCCCAACACCAACCACGCCGCGCTCCGTCCTAACACTTGTCCCTCCCTCGTGTTGTCTCGAGCGTGAGGAGTCCCGCACGGCGTCCGCCGACCGCGATCTCGATCCGATATCGTTGTCACCCGGGCACGGCGGTTTGGACGGGCGCTCAGCCTCGTTCAATACCCCCCGGCGCGCTATCGTCGCCTCTGCTTCACCTCTTCGAGCAGCCGGCCGATCTCCGCACGCTCCTCCGGCGTTGCCGGCCTGGTGGAGAGCGCCCGGAGGGCGAACTCGAGCGCTGGGCCGGTGAGCGTGGCCGAGAGGGCCTCGAGCGCGAGCTCGAGCGGCGACCCCTCGAGCGTGAAGGTGGCTGGTGCCTCGGCGAGCCGCACGGCCTCGTTCAGCACCACGCGGGCCTTGGCCAGCGGCTGCCGCCTCAGCATGCGTCCGGCCATCCGCAGGAGGTGGGCCGACCGGTGCCACGCCAGCGCGCGCTCGTCCAGGAGCCCCGCGGTCGCCGCGAGAAAGGCCTCCTCCGCCCGGCGCGCCTCGCCCGTCCGCTGGCGGTGCGTGAGCCCGGAGTGCGTCAGCGTGGCCAGGAATACCCCGGCGTCGAGCTCCAGGGGGCCCTGCCCGAAGCGCTGCCAGTCGATCACGCCCGGGCCGTCGCCAAGGTCGAGGATGTGGCGGGCGTAGAGCGTTCCGTGGACGAGATGCGGAGTGCCCTCCATCGGTTGCGTCCGCGCCAGGCACGCCGCGAGCTCCCTAGCGGCAGTGCCGAGCGCGGGATCGCCGGCCTCCAACATGGCGACATATTCCCCTACCTCCCCCAAGATGCGAGTGGCGCCGGACGACGGCCCGAGCGGCAGCGGCAGCGTCGCCGCGCGCCGCAGCCAGGCGGCGGCCAGCTCGCCGGCGCGGCGGCCCTGCCCCTGCTTGACCAATTGAGTCAGCGGCGGCCCCTCCAACCAGCCGATGACGAGCATCCACCGGTCGGGCTCCCTGGCCAAGAGCGGCGGCACGCGCGCCGCAGAGTCGTGCGCGAGCCCCGTCCCGGGTCCGGACGGGGCGAGCCCGGCGGCGGCGAGGGCCTCGTACAGCGCAGCCTCGGGCGCCGGATCCTCCGCATAGGCCTTCACGGCGAAACGACGGTCCCCCACGCGCACGGCCAGGGTGGCGCGCTCGCCCGGCGAGTAGCCGCACACCCGGAGCTCGAATGGACCGGCGCCGAGACCCAAGGCTGGGATCGCTCGGGCCAGGCCTACCGTCCGGATCGCCGCGAGCCCGGGCAGCGCGGGGTCGTCGGGGAGCTCGGTGGTCGGTCTCATGCCCTGTCGGTGTCGTTCACGTCGTCGATCCGCCCCGGTTTGTGTTCTTTCGCCTCCTCCAGCAGCCTGCGGATCTGCTCCAGCTCCTGCGGGGTCGCCGGCCTCGTCGAGAGCGCCTGGAGCACAAGCTCGAGGGCCGCGCTCACGCGACTGAAGGCCGGTGCCCCGGCACGCACGACCAGATCGCTCTGCGCCGCACCCTCGGCGAGCCGCGCAGCCTCGCGCAGCGCTGCGAGCGTCCGCGCCTGCCAATCCGGCCTCCGCCGGCTCACCACCTTGACATGACCGGCGAGGCGCAGGAGGGCAGCAGCCCTGTACCAGGCGACCGCGCGCTCATCCAGGAGGCCTCGCGTCCCGGCGAGAAACGCCTGTTCCGCCCGTGTCGCCTGGGCCGCGACCGCCTCGTTGCGCCGCCCGGAACGCCAGACGGTAGCCAGGAACATGCCGGCGTCGAGCTCGAGCGGCCCGTGCCCGAAGCGCTGCCAGTCGATCACACCCGGCCCATCGCCCAGGTCGAGCACGTGCCGGGCGTAGAACGTGCCGTGGACGAGGCGCGGCGTGTGTGACGTGGGCTGCGTGTTTGCGAGCACGCGCGCGAGCGCGCTCGCCGCCCTTCCCAATCCAGGATCGGCGGCACGTAGCGTGGCGACCCATTCCCCCGCCCGGTACAGGATGCGCCCGGAGCCGAGCGGCGGCCCGATCTTCACCGGCAGAGACGCCGCACGCTGGAGCCAGCGCGCGCACAACTCGCCGGCGCGCTCGCCCTGCCCTTCCTTGATCAGACGATTGGCCGGGCGCCCTTCGAGCCAGCCGGTCACCAGCACCCGCAGCTCGCGCTCCCAAGCCACGAGCGGCGGCACGCGTACCCCCGAGTTGTCCACGAGCCCCGTCCCAGGTCCGGACGGAGCGAGCCCCGCGGCCGCGAGGACCTCGTACAGCGCAGCCTCGGGCGCCGGATCCTCCGCATAGGCTTTCACGGCGAACTGACGGTCCCCCACCCGTACGGCCAGGGTGGCGCGCTCGCCCGGCGTGTAGCCGCACAACCGGAGCTCGACTGGATCGGCGCCGAGACCCAAGGCTGGGATCGCATGGGCCAGGCCTACCGTCCGGATCGCCGCGAGCCCGGGCAGCGCGGGGTCGTCGGGGACCTCGGTGGTCGGTTTCATGCCCTGTCGGTGTCGTTCATGTCGTCGATCCGCCCGGCGGCCTCACGGGTCGTGTTGTTTCGCCTCCTCCAGCAGTCTGCGAATCTGGTCCAGCTCCTGCGGCGTCGCCGGCCTCGTCGAGAGCGCTTGGAGTACGAACTCAAGGGCCGCGCTCCCGCGCCTGAAGGCCGGTGCCCCGGCACGCACGACCGGGCCGGGGCGTGCAGCCGCTTCGAGGAGCCGCGCGGCTTCAACGAGGAGCGCCTGCGCGCGCGCCAGCGAGGGGGCCTCGCGCGGGTCGTCCACATGGACCTTGCCGCCGAGGCGCAGCAGCGCAGCCGCCCGGTACCAGGCGAGCGCTCGATCGTCCAAGAGGCCTCGCGTCCCGGCGAGAAACGCCTGCTCCGCCCGTGCCGCTTCGACCGCGGCCGCCCCGTTGCGCCGCCCGGAGCGCCAGATGGTAGCCAGGAACATACCGGCGTCGAGCTCGAGCGGCCCGTGCCCGAACCGCTGCCAGTCGATCACTCCTGGCCCATCGCCGAGGTCGAGGACGTGACGATCATACAGCGTGCCGTGGAGGAGCCGGGGCGCTTCCTGCGCGGGCTGCGCGCGCGCCAGCCTGCTGGCGAGGAGCTTGGCGACGGCTCCGAGGGGGGGATCGGCTGCTTCCAGCGCCGCGACCGATCGGCCCGCCCGGTAGAGTGCCCACGCCGCGCCACAGCGCGGCCCGAGCGTCAGCGGCAGCGACGCCGAGCACCGGATCCACGCTGCGCCGAGCTCGCCGGCGCGCTCGCCCTGTCCTGCCTTGACGAGTCGATCGGCCGGGCGCCCCTCGAGCCAGCCCGTCACCACCACCCGCAGCTCGGGCTCCCAGGCCACGAGCGGCGGCACCCGGACCGCCGAATCGCCCGAGCGCCCCGTCCCGGGTCGGGACGGGGCGAGCCCGGCAGCGGCGAGGGCCTCGTACAACCCAGCCTCCGGCGCCGGATCCTCCGCGTAGGCCTTGATGGCGAGGTGCCGGTGCCCAGCGCGCACCTCGAGCGTGGCCCGGTCCCCCCGCGAGTAGCCGCACAACCGGAGCTCGACGGGACCGTCGCCAAGAGCCAAAGCCGGGATCGCAACGGCCAAGCCTGCGCTACGGATCGCCACAAGACCGGGCAACGCGGGGTCGTCGGGAAGCTCGGTGGTCCGTTTCATGCGCCCCCCCAGCTCTTCCATCCGGTGGGTGGCGCTCGCGCACGTCGGCGTCACCCGCCCCGGAATTGGCCAGCTAGCTTTCGCGGTGCAACGGGCGTGCCCGGCGAAGGCGGAAGGTCGGCGAGGCGCTCCTGCCGAAGGTTAGGAGAGAATTCGTGGTACCGGAACGACCTTCCGCGCGGCAACCATGTTACAAAACTGCGGCAGCTGCGTGACGCAGATCACATCGAGGGCGGTGCCTTTCGCGCGTCCAAGACCGCCTCGGCCCGTTCGAGCACCGCTTCCGTGCGTTGCGGCCAGTCCGGCGCGCGCGTGCGAAACGGGCTGCGTGCCCGCCGGAACAGTCCCCGCGCCGTGTAGAGCCCGATGCGCTCTGGAATAGGGCGGGTCGTCGCCTGAGCGTAGCCGGTGAGCATGGCGTCCTCCACCGCTTCGACCCAGTCCGGCGACCGCACGCCATCCAGGGCAAGGCGTTCGACCTGCGAGAAGATGTTGCCCAGGTCGTCGGCGGGGTCGCCACAGCAGGCCCAGTCGAGGTCGACCAAGGCCACCTGCGGCGGGGCCACCAGCACCTGGCCGGCCGTGAAGTCGCCGTGCATCGGGAGGTGCAGGTCGGGTGCCTCGGCGAACCGCGCCGCGAGGCGCCGCGCCAGCTCGCCGGCTCGGCCGGCGAGCTGGGGACAAATGCCGCCGACTTCCGCGGCCAGCGAGGCCACGGCGGCCGCCTCGTCCTCTCGGGTCCAGCACTCGAGCCCATTCGGGGACTCGTCGTGCAGCGCTGCCAGGGCTGCGCCCGCGGCGCTCACCATCTCGCGCTCGATCTCGGGAGTGGTCTCGAAATCGAACAGCCCGCTGCCCGGTAGCCATTCGAAGGCGAGCAAGCAGCGGCTGTCCGAGTACCCGAGCAGTCGCGCCAGCCGCAGCGGCCCACGTGGTCGGAACGCCGTAGCGTTGCGCTTGCCGCGCTTGTAGGCCCTCGGGGTGTAGGCCTTCACGATCGCCCGAGCCCCGTCCACCCCGCGGAGCTCCGCCACATAGCGGCGCTCGGGCCGGTAGCGCAGGCAGCGCAGCTCTCCCTGCCACAAGTCGGGCCGGTCGGGCAGGAGCTCGCGCAGCACCGGCTCCCGCTCCTGGGG
The DNA here is from genome assembly GCA_035637235.1 of Gemmatimonadales bacterium. Lineage (GTDB taxonomy): Bacteria > Gemmatimonadota > Gemmatimonadetes > Gemmatimonadales > GWC2-71-9 > DASUAL01. The sequence goes on from DASPXO010000246.1 coordinate 11,322, forward strand.
ATTCGTCAGGTGCTTGAGCTCGGGCAGCTTGAGGTCGTTCGGAAAGACGGTGACCAGGACGGCGCACTGCTCGAGCACGATGCGGCCGGGCCCGAGCGGGCCCGGCACGAGCGCCGGTTCGCCGTCCTCCAGCCAGGAGGCGAGATCGTCGGGCCGGCACGCCCGCACGTCCAGGCCTACTTCCGCGCCGGCGACGTCGAGCCGATAGGTCGCGCGGGCGTAGGCATGAGGCTTCCATCTCAGATAATCGATGTGCGCCGCCCCCAGGCCGGCCACGGGCGCGACCCGGCGCAGAGCAGTGACGAAGGCGGCGGGATCGAGCACGGTGACCAGTCCGGGGATGGCGGAATCGCGGCGGGCGAGATCGGCGTCAGCGGGCTTCATTGCCAGCGTCCCGACAGCGCCCGGGATGCCTCCGCCACGGCGGCCGTGACTTTGGCGCGCCACTGCGGCTCCTGCCGCTTGAACATGCCGCCCGCGACCTCGATGAGGGCGCCGGCGCAGTGCAGGGAGAACTGCCGGCACCACTCTTTCGGGACGTGGGCGAAATATTCGTCGGCGAATGCCGCGGCCGCGGTTCGCGCCTGCTCTCGCGGCAGCGAGTCCAAGCCGACTCCGGCCGCGATGTGGGCAAACAGGTGGGCTGGGTCCCGAACGGGATCGCCCAGGGCAACCGCGTCGAGGTCGATGAAGATCACGCGGTCACCCGACAGGAAGATGTGGTCGGGCTTCAGGTCCCGATGGATCGGCGCCGGCGGCACGTCTTCCAGGCCCGCCACGACGGCGGCCGCGATCGACTGGGTCTCCGCTCCCACGTGCGGGCAGGCCCACTGCACCAGACTCGCCGCCCGTTGGACGTCATCGAGCTGGTCGGCGAGGGAATGAGGCGGCACGATCCCGAGGTCATCTTGATTGAACGCGGCCGCGGCCCGGGCCACCGCACGCACAGCCGCAGCCGGGTCAGCGTCCTGAAGCAGCACCTGCTGCAGCGGGACGCCGCGGGCCTCCTCCAGCACGAGCGTGCGCAGCCCGCTCAGATAGGCGATGGGCGCGACCACGGAGTAAGGCCCCCGTCCTGCCCCGGCCCTCCCGGACAACGACCGCAGCAGCCGAAACGTCTCTCCCCCGTGCTCGTTGCGATACACCTTCAGGTAGCAACGCAGCGTTTCGGTTCGCGCCGTCCCCGCTTCCCGGGCCGGCATCGTGTACCGGAGCGCCGCCCCGAGCTCGGTCCGATAGCGCGTTGGTTCGATGGTCGGCGGCGCGCCGTGCCATCGGCCCGGCCCAAGCCTGGCGAGGAGCAGCGGCTCGAGGGCGCCCAGCGCTCCGTCCATCACTCGGGCGAGTTGGGGAAGTCTGCGGTCGTAGGGAAACACCTGCACGACCATCCGGAGGTCGGGAATGAAGGCGACCGGCTCGAACGTGAGGCAGCTCGCGGGGACCTGGCCGCTCGGATCGCCGGCCCGCATCTCGTGCCAGAGCCGCTCCGCCGCGCCGTCTTCGGCATACAGCAGGCCGGTCACCCACTGGTCCCAGCGGCGGCCGGTGGCCGGCTCGACGACTCGCAGCGTGTATTGCAGCACGCAACGCGACGTGGATTGGCGACACCGGAACCGGAACGGCGTGCAGTCCTGGATGTGATAGGCGGTCCCCGCGACCGGCTTCAGGTGCGCGCGGAACACCTCGAGCATCAGCGCCGCATCGGTGGCGATCTCGAGCTGGGGAAAATCGGGGTCGGCGGGATAGGTCTGGAGGAAGACCGCCGCGGGTAGCGCTTGTTTGCGCACGGGGGCCCACTCGCTCCTTACGGCCGCCGTTCCGCCGGCGCCGCCGTGACGCTCGCGCGCTCGCGGCCGTTGCCGTCCGGAAGGACGGCGGCCGGCTGTCCGGCATCGAGCTCGTACAGGCGCCGGTACCGGGCGCTGTTGGCCAGCAGCTCGGCGTGCGTACCGCGGTCGACGATCCGGCCTTCCTCCAACACCAGCACCAGGTCGGCGTCCGCGATCGACTGCAGGTCGTGGGTGATCATGACGCACGTCCTGCCGGCCATCAGGCGATACAGCGCCTCCCGCACCGCCGCCTCGCTCTCCACGTCGAGGCCCGTCATCGGCTCGTCCAGAATCAGGATCGGGGCGTCGCGAACGATGGCCCGCGCGATGGCGATGCGCTGCTGCTGCCCGCCCGACAGCGTCGCCCCGCGCTCGCCGATGATCGTGTCGTAGCCGTCCTCGAGCTGGCGGATGAACTCGTCGGCGTTCGCCGCCCTGGCCGCGGCGACGATCTCCGCTTCGCTCGCCTCGGGCTTGCCGTAGGCGATGTTCTCGCGGATGGGCGCGCCGAACAGAATCGATTGCTGCAGCACGACTGCGATCTGGCGGCGCACGGACTCCCGGCGATAGTGCCGGATGTCGACGCCGTCGATCAGGACGGCCCCCTCCTGGGGCTCGTACAGCCGGAGCATGAGACTGGCGATGGTGGACTTGCCCGCTCCCGACGCGCCCACGATGGCCGCGCGCTGGCCCGGCGTGACCGCGAAGGACACGTCGCGGAGCACGTCCTTGCCGTCTCCGTAGTCGAAGGCAACCCGGTCGAAGCCGATCTCGCCTTTGAGGCGAGGCGCTGCGACGGCATCCGGGCGGTCCTGGATCTCCGGCTCGATGTCCAGGACTTCGGAGATGCGCTCGGCGCTGGCCATGGACTTGGAGAAGTCGGTGGAGAGCTTGGCCAGCTTGCGGAGCGGCTTGTACATGCTGCTCAGATACGCCATGACCACCACGAGCTCGCCGGGCATCATCCTGCCGTCGAGGACGAGCAGCGCCCCGACCAGCACCGCCACCGCCGTTCCCACCGCCGTGATGATTTCCGACGAGCGCGCGGCCGCGGCCTTCAGGCGGGCGATGCGCATGCTGACGCGCAGGGTCTCCGCCGTCACGGCATCGAACTTCACCTCTTCGTATTCCTCGCGGCCAAACGCCTGGACCACGGGCATCGCCGAGAGCACCTCGTTCATTCGCGACGCTACCTGGCCTTCCTGTTGCTTCTGTTTCTTGCTCGAGACCTTGGTCTTGCGATAGACGTGCAGGGCGCTGAAACACAGGAACGGGAACGTGGCCAGCGCGATCAGGCCGATCCTCCAGTTCACGGCGACCAGGATGGCGAACATCCCGATGACCATCAGGACCTGCGACGCCAGGTCCAGGATGAAATCCGCGAACACGTCCTTCAAGGTGTTCGTGTCGCCGGCGATTCTCGTCATCAGGTCGCCCGTCCTGGCCCGAGTGTGAAAGGACAGCGACAGTCGTTGGAGATGCGAGAACAGCTCCCGGCGCAGTGAGTAGACCAGCCTGTACCCCACGGACGAGGTGAGGAGGAGTTGCAGGTAGGAGAACACACCCTGAAACAGCGCGATCACCACAATCCCGCAGGCCGCCGCCACTACGAGGGTGACTTTGTCGGCTGTGGCGATGCCCTGGAGAAAATTCAGGAAGGGCGGCAGGTGCAGCGGCT
>DASPXO010000247.1:0-3505 GCA_035637235.1 Gemmatimonadales bacterium
GAGCAGCACCTCGGGCCCGTTCGCGAGCGCGCGGGCGATGCAGAGCCGCTGCTGCTGGCCGCCCGAGAGGCTCGTGCCCGGCTCGCCGAGCCGGTCCTTCACCTCATCCCAGAGGGCCGCCTGCCGCAGGGCGCGCTCCACCCGCTCCGGCATCTCCCGCTCGGGCGCGAGCCCGTTCAGGCGCGGGCCGTAGGCGACGTTGTCGAACACCGACTTGGGGAAGGGGTTGGGCCGCTGGAACACCATTCCCACGCGCCGCCGCAAGCCCACGATGTCCATCCCCGGCGCGAAGACCGACCCGCCCTCGAGCAGGATGTCGCCCGCGTGCCGCGTCCCCGGGATCAGCTCGTTGAGCCGATTCACCGACCGGAGGAACGTGCTCTTGCCGCAGCCCGAGGGCCCGATCAGCGCGGTCACCGCGCGCCGCGGGATCTGGAGCTCGACGTCGAACAGCGCCTGCGTCGGGCCGTACCAAAAGCTGTAGGCGCGGACGTCGAGAACGGGTGGACTGGCGGACTGACGGACGGGCGGACCGAGACTGCCGTCCGCCTGTCCGCCGGTCCGCCTGACCGCCGCCGTTCCCGTCATCCGAACCTCCCCGTCAGGTACTCCTCGGTCCGCTCGACCTTCGGCTTGGTGAAGAGCTCCTGCGTGCGGCCCACCTCCACCAGCTCACCGAGGTAGAAGAACGCGGTGTAATCCGACACGCGCGCCGCCTGCTGCAGGTTGTGGGTCACGATCACGATGGTGTAGGAGCGTTTGAGCTCGTGGCATAGCTCCTCGATGCGCTGGGTGCCGGCCGGATCGAGCGACGCCGTCGGCTCGTCGAGCAGCAGCACGTCGGGCCGTGGCGCCAGGGCGCGGGCGATGCAGAGCCGCTGCTGCTGGCCGCCCGAGAGCGCGAGCGCGCTTGCCCGCAGCCGGTCCTTCACCTCGTCCCACAAGGCGGCCTGCCGGAGCGCGCGCTCCACGGAGCCCTCCACCTCGCTCTTGTGCTTGCCGCCGTCGACCCGCAGGCCGGCGGCGACGTTGTCGTAGATCGACATTGTGGGGAACGGCGTCGGGCGCTGGAACACCATGCCGACGCGGCGGCGGACCGCGACCGGATCCACCGCGGCCTCGTAGACGTCCGCCCCGTCGAGCAGCACGCGTCCCGTGACCCACCCGCCTTCGGACAGCTCGTGCATGCGGTTCAGGCAGCGCAGGAACGTGCTCTTGCCGCAGCCCGACGGACCGATGATCGCCGTCACCGTGTGCGACGAGCACGCGAGCGACACGTCCTTGACCGCGGCACGGCGGTGGAACAGGGCCGTGAGCCGCGCGGTCTCGAGCGCGGTCCGGGACTCAGCGGGCGCCATAGCGCTGCCGTGTCGCCCAGCGGGCGAGCAGGGACAGGGAGAGGACGAGCCCCATCAGCACGAGCGCCGCGGCCCACGCCAGCCGGTGCCACTCGTCGAACGGTCCGGTGGCGTACACGTAGACCTGAAGCGACAGCGTCTGCATCGGCTGCGTGACGCTCGTCGAGAAGTTCAGGTTGCCGAGCGCCGTGAACAGGAGCGGCGCGGTCTCGCCCGCGACGCGCGCGACCGCGACGAGGCATCCGGTCACGATCCCGGTCAGGGCCGTGCGCGCGACGATCCGGAGCGACGTGCGCCAGTGCGGGTAGCCGAGGGCGAGCGCCGCCTCCCGCAGCGAGTGCGGGACGAGGCGCACCATCTCCTCGGTGGTGCGGGCGATCATCGGGATCATGAGCGCGGCGAGCGCCGCTCCGCCCGCGAGCGCCGAGAAGCGGCCCATCGGCTTGACGAGCCACGTCCAGGCGAAGATCCCGATGACGATCGAGGGCGTCCCGTTCAACACGTCGGCGACGAACCGGACGATCCAGCCGAGGCGGCCGGAGCCGTATTCGGCGAGGTAGATGCCCGTGCCGATGCCAACCGGCAGCCCGATGAGGGCGGCGAGCCCGACGATGATCCCCGTCCCGACGATGGCGTTGGCGACGCCCCCGCCCTCCTCGCCGGCCGGGACGGGGTTCTTGGTGAAGAAGCTCCAGTCGAGCGACGTGGCGCCCTTGGCCACGAGGTCCCCGAAAATCAGGACCAGCGCGAGCACCGCGATGCCGCAGAGGACGCCGACCAGGGAGGTCATCAGGCCGCTCATCACGCGGCGCCGCAGCCGGCGCACGTTCACAGCGCGCGACTCCCCGCCGCGGTGCCGCGGGCCACGCGCCAGATGAGCAGGCGCGCCAGCGCGTTCACGGCCACGGTGATGACGAACAGGACCAGCCCCACCTCGAACAGCGCCGCGAGATAGAGGTCCGTCGTGGCTTCGCTGAACTCGTTTGCGATCGCGGCGGCCATCGTGTAGGCGGGCTGCAGGACCGAGAGGCCGATGTCGTGACGATTCCCGATCAGCATCGTCACCGCCATCGTCTCACCGAGGGCGCGCCCCAGGCCGAGGATCACCGCGCCGATGAGGCCGGCGCGCCCGTACGGGACGACGGCGGTCCACACGGCCTCCCAGCGCGTCGCGCCCATCCCGAGCGCCGCCTCGCGCTGGCTCGCCGGCACCGCCTGCAGCACCTCGCGCGCCACCGCGGCGATGTAGGGGATGATCATGATGGCGAGGATGATCCCGCCTGCAAGCAGCGAGTTGCCGTAGAACACGCCCTGGAACAACGGCGTCCAGCCGAGCACCGCCTTGAGCGGCGGCACGACCTGGCTCCGGAGGAAGGGGATCAGCACGAAGATCCCCCACAGGCCGTACACCACGCTCGGGATCGCGGCGAGCAGCTCCACGAGGAACGCGACCGGTTGGCGTATCCAGCGCGGGGCGAACTCGGTGAGGAAAATCGCGGTGCCCAGGGCCAGCGGCACGGCGAGGAGCAGCGCGATCAGTGAGGACGCGAGGGTCCCGAACATCATCGGCGCCGCACCGAAGATCCCCGCCACCGGGTCCCAGACCGAGGTCCACAGGAACGCGGGCCCGAACCGCTTGATCGCCGGCCACGCGCTCACCGCCAGCTCCACGACGAGCGCCACGAGCAAGAGCGGGAGCGCCAGCGCGAGGCCGGTCAGGGCGGCGCGGTACAGCCGGTCGGCCGGATTGGACCCGCGAGTGAGCCGCCAAGCGCGCTTGCGCTCGCCGGGGGGCGCGGGGGGATTGGGTAGGGTCGTGGGGGCGGGAACCCGCTCGATCGGCACGGTCGTCATCGCCCCGAGAAACCTAGCGGGGCTCTGTCACGGGTCTGTAACGGCGGTGCCGGGGCAACGTCAACCCCGTCCCCCTCACCGCAGCGCGGAGAGGGGCACGGGGGGTACGGGGGGTGAAGCGGCAGCCGGTGGCGAGCTACTGCGCCGCCGCGCCGGTCCAGACGGTACGGCCGCCCCCGCTGACGGTCTTCAGCTTCGCCTCGATCCAGGGCAGCATCGCTTTGGGCAGCGGCGCGTACCCGAGCTTCGGCGCCTGCGCCTGCCCTTGCGTGAGAGACCACCAGATGAACTTC
>DASPXO010000248.1:0-12418 GCA_035637235.1 Gemmatimonadales bacterium
GCGTTCAGCGCGGTGAGATCGTCCGCGGTCAGCGGCTGACCACCGGCGCCCAAGAAGGTCGGCTCGCCGTTGGTGATCGTGATCGTGGCGTAGAGGCCGCCGTTGACGCGCACCGTCAAGCGTCCGGATTCACTCACGCCGGTCGTGGTGTCGGCCCCGGTGAGCGTCACGACTTCGTTGCCGACCTGCAGGGTGAAGGCGATGTCGAGCCCCAGCCCGCTCGGTTGGATGGGCGTCACCGTGAGCGTCTCACGGACGTGCGCGTTGTCCGCGTTCACGTCGAACGCGATGTCGAGCGTGACGGAGGTGGCGGTCACTGTGACGGGGCAGTTGAAGTCGAGGCGGTGCGACCCGTCGGTGATGTAGCCCAACACGGTCACGGTTCCGGTCCCGGCGGTGGGGCCGGCGGTGGCCGCGACGGTGTAATCGAGGTAGGTGACCGTCGCCCCCACGACAAGGAGATGCATTTGTTGCGTGGTGCCGGAGCTCTCGTCCTTGAGATCGGCGTAGCCGATCTCCTGGGTGACGATCGGGCTCCCGCCCAGATCGAGGGCGTACAAGATGAACCGCACGCCGTTCGCCGGCGCACCGGCGCGGTCCGTCACCTGATACTGCACCGACGTGGTGTCCCACTCGAACGTCTTCCCGAGGAGCTCGGGCGGGAAGATCACGGCGCTCACGACACCCGTCACCGGGGCGAGCGTCGAGCGGAGCGCTGCCGCGAGAAGCCGGCTCTCGGCCACCGAGGTCAGCCGGCCGGAGGCCGCGGGGCCCGCGGAGCGGAGTAGCGCGCGGAGCGCGGCGAACGAGCTCGCAGCGGGCGCAGACGGCGGGGCGACGAGCGCGAAGCTCTCGAACGCGGGCGAGCTGAAGCTCTGGTTCAGCGCCGCGACGTGGGCGGCGGTCGCCAGGGGGTCGGCCGGCTTGACGGGTCCGGTGGGGCTGTCACTGCACGCAGCGAGGGCCAGCGCGACCGCGCCGGCGAGGCCGCGCCAGGAACGACGATATGGCGACATGCCGCTACCTCCCGTGGTTGCCTGAAGCGTGGGGTGCGTGGCGCAGACCGCAACCTACCCCGGAGGCGGCTGGAGGGACAGGTGGAGAGGGGGTCAGGTGGTGAGGCTTAGCCGCGGATCACGCCACCGCCCAAGAGGCGGTCCTCGGCATCGTACAGCGCTCCGGACTGCCCGGGCGTGATGGCGCGTACCGGCTCGGCGAGGTCGAGGCTCAGCACGCCGTCGGCCAGCGCGCGCACGCGGGCGGCCACCGCCCGGGCGCGGTAGCGACACTGCACGGAGACCTCCTCGCCCGGAGCGAGGGGGTCGGCGAGCCAGTTCACTTCTTCGAGCGTGACCTCGTGGCCGAACAGGCCGGCCCCGGGGCCGATCACCACCTCCCGGGTCTCGGGCCGGATGGCGACGACGTACATCGGCTCCCCGAAGCCGCCCGGCAGCCCGCGCCGCTGCCCGATCGTGTAGCGCGCGAACCCCGCGTGCTCGCCCACCCGCTCGCCGGCTGCGGTCACGAGCGGACCGGGCGCCAGCGCCGGCGCGCCGGCGGGGAGGTGGCGCTCGAGCACGCCGACGTAGTCGTCGTCCGGGACGAAGCAGATGTCGACCGACTCGGGCTTGTCGGCCGTGACGAGGCCCAGGCGGCGCGCCGCGCCGCGGGTCTCGCGCTTCGTGAGCTCGCCCACCGGCGTGAGCATGCGCGTCACGACGGCGCGGTCGATCCCCCACAGGAAGTACGACTGGTCCTTGGCGGAGTCCCGACCGCGGTACAGCGCGCCGTCCCGTGCGATCGCGTAGTGGCCGGTCGCCACGGAGGCGCAGTCGAGCGCGTCGGCGTGGTACAGGAAGTCGCGGAACTTGGTGAACGAGTTGCAGCGCACGCAGGGAATCGGAGTCCGGCCGCGCGCGTATTCGGCCACGAAGTTCTCGATCACGTCGTGGCCGAAGCGGTCCTCGAAGCTCAGCACGTAGTGCGGGATGCCGAGCCGGTGGGCGACGAGCCGCGCGTCGGTGATCGAGTCGAGCGAGCAACAGGGGCGGTCGGGGACCGAGTCGCCGTAGCAGAACAGCTTCATGGTGGCGCCGACGACGTCGTACCCTTCCTCCACGAGAATCGCGGCTGCAACCGAGCTGTCGACTCCGCCGGACATGGCGACGAGGACGCGGCCCTTCACTGCGACCCCCGACCGCCTGACCGCCGCCTCATCGGTGCAACACCGCCGCGAGCGCCCGCACCTTCTCGACGATCTTCGGGAGCGCCGCCACGACTGCGTCCACGTCCTCGGGAGCGTTGTCGCGGCCGAACGAGAACCGCAGCGCGGCAACGCCGAGCTCCCGCGGCACGCCCATCGCCGTCAGCACGTGCGAGGGCTCGACCGCTCCGGTGCTGCATGCCGAGCCCGACGAGCAGGCGATCCCCGCGAGGTCCAGGTGCATGAGCAGCGCCTCGCTGTCCGTTCCGGGGATCGAGACGTTCGACACGTGCGGCGCCCGCTCGGCCTGCCAGCCGTTGATCACCGCATCGGGGACGATCTCGAGTAGCCGGCGCTCGAACTCGTCCCGCAGCGCGCACAGCCGCCGCGCCAGCTCGGCCCGCTCCTCGACCGCCAGCTCCACCGCCTTCCCGAGCGCGATGATGCCCGGCACGTTCTCCGTCCCCGGGCGGATCCCGAACTGCTGGCCGCCGCCGTGGATGATCGCTTCCACCGCGTGCCGGTCGCGCACGATGAGCGCTCCGATGCCCTTGGGGGCGCCGATCTTGTGGCCGGAGATCGTGAGGAAGGTGCAGGAGACGTCCTGGAGCGAGACGGGAAGCTTGCCCAACGCCTGGACGGCGTCCGAGTGGAAGCAGACGCCCGCCTCGCGACATCGCTCGGCGAGCCGCGCGACCGGCTGGATGACGCCCACCTCGTTGTTCACCCACATCACGCTCGCCACGGCGACGCCGCGCGTGAGCGCCTCGACCAGCGCTCCCCCCTCCGACTCCACCACGCCCGATGCGTTGACGGGGAGGATGATCTCCTCGCCGCCCAGCTGCCGGAGGGCGTGCGCCGCCGCGAGCACCGCCTTGTGCTCGATCGCCGACACCGCCACCCGGAACGGGCCGCCTCGGTCGCGCGCCGCCAGGGCCGAGCCGATCACGGCCAGGTTGTCCGCCTCGGTGCCTCCCGAGGTGAAGACCACCTGGGCCGGCTCGGCGCCGAGCGCCTCGGCGATCGTGCGCTTCGCCTCCTCGACCCCCCCCCGCGCCGCCCGGCCGAACCGGTGCGCGGACGAAGGGTTCCCGAAGACGTCCTTCCCGAGGTAGGGGAGCATCGCCTCCAGCACCTCCGGCCGTACCGGGGTGGTCGCCGCGTTGTCGAGATAGACCGGCCGCTTGGCCATGTTGGGGAATCTACAGGCTACAGGGACTGCACGCCAAGCTGTAGCACGTCCTGCACTTCCAGCGTCTCGTGACAAAAGAACGGCTCGCCGTAGGCCTTCCGGATGAGCGAGCCGTAGTGAGCGGACTGGACGCGGATCAGCTCGTAGAGGTCGTGTCCGGTCGGGTAGATCTCGCCCGCCGCCTTGGCGCCGTCGAACTGCGAGGCGTAACAGCGGATCGCCTGCATCTTGCTCTCGAAGGCGTCCGAGATATCCACGACGAATGTCGGCTTCACGGGGTCCTCGCGATAGGCGAGGGCGTAGAGGACCTTGAACGGGCGGTGCGGCTCCCCGGCGGGTCCGTACTTCGCGAGCCCGGCGAGGTAGCAGGCGTCGCGCCCCAGCTCGGACGCGATGCGGTGATCCGGGTGCCGCCCGACGGGAAAGGGGAGGATCACCACACGGGGTCGCGTTCGACGTATCAGCGTAACGAGTTTCACGCGCGACCCTTCATCGTTGGCGAGGTGGGCGTCGGGAAGTCCCGCGTTGAGCCGCACGTGTACGCCGAGCGCCCGCGCGGCGCGCTCCGCCTCCGCGGCGCGGGTCGCGGCATCGCCTCTCGTGCCCGTTTCACCCTGGGTCAGGTCGAGAATGCCCACCCGGTGGCCCGCCTGCACGGCTTTGGCGAGCGTGCCGCCGCAGGTCAGCTCGACGTCGTCTCGGTGCGCGGCAATCGCCAACAGGTCGACCGGGGAGGGCTCACCGACCGCCTGTCCGCCTGACCGCCCGACCGCCGTCTCACTCATACCGCAACGCTTCCACCGGATCCAGCCGCGCCGCCCGCGCCGCCGGCGCGATGCCGAACACGAGCCCGATGACGATCGACACGGCGCAGGCGACGAGCGCGCTCCACATCGGGACGGAGAGCTCGAGGTTCATGAAGATGCGCAACAGCTGCCCGAACGCGAGGCCGAGCACGATGCCGAGGATCCCGCCTGCGAGCGTGAGCGTGGACGCCTCGACCAGGAACTGCCACAGGATTTCGCGCCGCGTCGCGCCCATCGCCTTGCGCACGCCGATCTCCTTGGTGCGATCGGTGACGGACACCATCATGATCGCCATCACCCCGATGCCGCCCACCAGCAGCGCCACGCTCGACAGCACCAGCATCACCAGGAAGAACACGCCCGTGAGCTGGTTGAAGGTGTCGAGGATCTGGTCCTGGGTGATGAGGTCGAAGCTGTTCGGCTCGCCGGCGCGGATCCCGCGGATGCGCCGCAGCTGGAGCGTCGCCTCGTCCATGGCGCGTGTCACCGTGACGCCGTGGTTGGGCTTCACCACGATCCACAGCGCATTGGTCTCGTCGTAACGGAAGAACCGCCGCGCCGCCTCGAACGGGATGATCGCCCCGATCTCCTGGGAGGGAGGCTGGAAAATGTTCTCCGGGTTCTGGTAGATGCCGATCACCTGGAACGACTTGCCGGAGATGCGCAGGAACCGCCCCAGCGGTTTGACGTGCCCGAACAGCTTGTCGGCGAACCGGCGCTCCACGACCACCACCGGCGTCCCGGAGCGGAGCTCGGCGGTGGTGAAGAAGCGCCCCTCCGGGAGGCTGCCGCCCTGGATTTCCATGTAGTGGTCGTCCGCGCCGAACACGGTCAGGATCTGGGTGTGCACCCCTGCGTACTCCATTTTTTGGAACAGCTGCACCCAGATCCCGGCATAGCGGATGTCGGGGAGGCGCGCGATCGCCACGGCCTCCTCCGGCTTGATCACGGGGCGGATGCGCACTTCCCTGGGCAGCGCGTCCGGGTTGAGCGGCGTCGTGGACCAGAACCGCAGCATGTAGAACGTCGTCGGCCCCGCGACCTCGATCGTGCTGATGATCTGGTCGCGGATCCCCTGCACGATGGAGGCCATCGCCATCACGGTAGCCACGCCGATCACGACGCCCAGGATCGTGAGCGCCGAGCGGAGTTTGTTGGCCCGGAGCTGGTCGAGCGCGATACGGCAGCCCTCGGAGACCGATTGGAGCCTCATGGGATCGAGCCTTCTCCTTCAATTCCGCATTCCACATGCCGCATCCACATTTGCATCACTCGTACCGCAGCGCGGCCACCGGATCGAGTCGGGCGGCGCGCATCGCGGGATAGACGCCGAACACGATGCCGACGCCCGCGCCGAGGCCCAGGGCCAGCGCGACCGACCAGAACGTCACCCGCGCGGGGAGCGGGGAGATCAGTGCCACGACGCCGGCCAGGCCGGCGCCCGCGAGCAGGCCCAGCAGCCCGCCGAGCAGCGCCAGCGTCACCGACTCCGCCAGGAACTGGTTACGGATGTCGCGCCGCCGGGCGCCGAGCGACTTGCGGATCCCGATCTCGCGCGTGCGCTCGTTCACGCTCATCAGCATGATGTTCATGATGACGATTCCGCCCACGACGATCCCGATGACCACCACCGCCGGGATCACCGTGAAGAGGATGCGCGTCAGGTTCTTCCAGAAGCTGACGAGCGCGTCGGCGGTATCCACCGTGAAGTCGTTTGGCTGGCCGGGGCGCAGCCGGTGCGCGATGCGCATCGCCTCTTCGGCGCGCTGCATCCCCTCCTGGACGAGCGTGGCCTCGGGCATCTTCACCGAGATCACGGTCGTCTTGCGGCGGCCGTACAGCGCCTCGAACGTCGTGAGCGGCAGCATCACGAACCCGTCCCACGACTGCCCGAGCACGTTGCCCTTCTTCGCGATCACCCCCTTCACCGTGTACTGCTGCCCGAGGATGCGGATCTTCTTTCCGATCGCCTGGTCGGGGTAGTCGAACAGCTTGTCCGCGACGTCGAACCCGAGCGCGGCCACCGGACGCCGCTCCCGCACGTCCACGTCGCTGAGCGGGTCGCCCGCCGCGAACTGGTAGTCCTGCACCACCTGGAAGGGCGCGGTGACGCCGAAGACGAAGGCGTCGCCCACGGTTTTGTTGCGCCACACGATGTCCGCCTGCGGGGTGGGCCACCCGGACTGGAGGGCGATCGCCTTGGCATCGTGCAGGGCGCGCTGGACGAACCGCACGTCCTCGGGCGCGATGATCGGGCGGCGCTGAATCTCCTTCCACTGCTCGTCGTCGATCAGCCCGACGGCGATCGGGGTGCGTCGCACCTGGAAGGCGTTGACGCCGACGATCGCGCCGCCGATCCGCTCCCGCACGTAGGCGTTCATCCCCTGAATGACCGCCACCACCGCGACCAGGAACGCCACCGACACGATGATGCCGACCAGCGTGAAGAACGAGCGGAGCTTGTGGCTCCACGCGGCCTGGAGGGCCTGCAGAATGGCTTCGGTCAATTGCATGGCGCGGGTGAAAACTAAAAGGGAAGACGGCACTCAGCCGCAAGCCGTAAGCCGCAAGCGGTTTCCAGCGAGCAGCTGCAAGCCTGCTTCCGACCACTTGCGGCTTACGCCTTGGGGCTTGCGGCTGTGTTCATTCGTACCTCAGCGCTTCCACCGGATCGAGCCGCGCCGCGCGGCTGGCGGGATACAGGCCGAAGCCGATGCCCGTCAGGGCCGACGCGGCGAGTGCCGCCACGATGGACCACACGGGCACGTAGGCCGGGATGGGCGTGACGCGGGAGAGGAGCCACGCGACGAGGCCGCCGGCCAGCATCCCGATCGCGCCGCCCACGAGCGTGAGCGTCGACGCCTCGACCAGGAACTGCCACAGGATTTCGCGCCGCGTCGCGCCCAGCGCCTTGCGCACGCCGATCTCGCGGGTCCGCTCGGTGACCGAGATCATCATGATGGCCACGACGCCCACGCCGCCCACCAGGAGGCCGACGGAGGACAGGGCGACCATCACCAGGAAGAAGACGCCGGTGACCTGGTTCCAGCTGTCCAGGAGCTTGTCCTGGGTCACGACCGAGAAGTTGTTTTCCTGCCCGGGCTTGAGATTGCGCATCGAACGGAGCGTGGCCGCCACCTCGTCCATCGCCCGCTGCTGCGAGACGCCTTCCGCCGGCGCCACCGCGAGCCGCATCCAGCCTTTCCAGTAGGGCACGTACTTCACGAACGCGCCGTGCGGCATCCCGGCGAACGGCGGCGACGCGCCGCTGAACAGGCTGGGCGGCGGCGTGTACACGCCGATCACCTCGAACGGCACGCCGGCGATCTTGACCGTGCGGCCGATCGGGTCGCGACCCTCGAACAGCTGGGACTCGAGCTTCCTGCTGATGACGACCACGCGGCTGTTGGCGAGGTCCTCCATCCGCGTGAACGAGCGCCCGGGAAAGACGTCGCCGCCGTTCACCTCGATCCACTGGTGGCTCAGCCCGGAGATGCTCACCGACTCGAGCGCGCGGTCGCCGAACTCGACCCGCGCCGAGCTCTCTTCGCGCCGGGTGACGTAGCGGACGCTCGGGAGCTGCGCGACGCGGTCCGCCTCCGCTTCGCCGATCGGCGGGTTGCGGCGCCACGGGCTCGATTCCTCCGAGCCGTCGGAGATGTTCACGCCCGCCCGGAAGAACCGCCAGACGAGGAACGTGCGCGGCGCGATCTGCTCGAACAGGTTCGACACGCTGCGGTTGATGCCGCTGATCATGGCGGCGATGACCATCACCACCATGACTCCGATCGCGACCCCCAGGATGGTGAGCGCGGCGCGCCCCTTGTTGGCCCGGAGCGAGCCCAGCGCGATCTCGACGCCTTCGAAGAGGGGCGTCATCCCTCACTCCTGCCGCAGCGCCGCGATCGGGTCGAGCCGTGCGGCCCGGCTGGCGGGATAGACGCCCGCCGCGATCCCGACGCCCGCGCCCAGGACGACGCCGAGCAGGATCGACCACGGCGCCACGCTCGCCGGCAGCGGCGTGACGGCCGACACCACCGCCGCGAGGGCGATGCCGGTGGCGACGCCCACGCCCGCGCCCACGGTCGAGAGCGTCGTGGCCTCCACCAGAAACTGCCGCAGGATGTCGCGGCGCCGGGCGCCGAGCGACTTCCGGATCCCGATCTCCCGGGTGCGCTCCGCCACGGCCATCAACATGATGTTCATGATGACGATGCCCCCGACCACGAGCGAGATCGCCACCAGGCCGGGCAGCGCGACGAACAGCACGCGGCTGATCTTGCCCCAGAAATCGAGCACCTCGTCGGCGGTTTCCAGGGTGAAGTTGTCGTCGCCCCGGGGCCGGAGATGGCGCCGGCTTCGCATGATGGCCTCCGCCTGGACGATGGCCTCGCGCATGTCGGCCTGGGATCCGGCCTTCACGGCCAGGGCGTCGATGACCCGCGGCGGATTGATGAAGCGCTTGACGGGGGACGACGCGGGCGCGACCGCGAACTTGTCGAGCGACAGGCCGAACAGGTTCCCCTGCTTCTCGACCGCGCCGATCACCCGGTAGGGCAGACCGAAGATCTTCACCTCGCGACCGATCGGATCCCGGCCCTCGAACAGCTTGGCGGCGAGCTCGTAGCCCAGCACCACCACCGGCACGCCGGCCTGGGCTTCCTGCGGCGTGAAGGCGCGCCCCTGGGCGATCTTGAACGACCGGATCTCGAAGTACTGCTCCGTCGCCGCCGTGACCTGGACGTCGCTCGCGACCCTGCGGCCCGCCTCGAGCGTCGCGCGCGTGGAGGATTCCCACCCCGTCGTGACGGGGACGGTCAGCCCGCGCATCACGGCCTGGGCGTCCTCGGAGGTGATCCGCGGCCGGCGCAGCCAGGACCGCCAGGTGGAATCGGTGACGTTGCCCAGCTGGACGTCGGGAAACTGGCGCAGGCGAAACGTGTTCACGCCGAGCACCGTGCCCGCGAACTTGTCCGTCATGTAGCGGTTCATCCCCTGCACGATGGAGACGACCGCGATCAGGAACATGACGCCGATGAAGACGCCGACCAGCGAAAACGCGCTCTTGAGCTTCTGCGTCCGGAGGGTCTGGATCGCGAGGCGCACCGCCTCGAAGAAGGGCATGCCCCGAAAGCTACTCGTACCTCAGCGCTTCGACCGGGTCGAGCCGGGCGGCCTTGCTCGCGGGATAGATGCCGAACAGCAGGCCCGTCACGGCCGCGGCGGCGAGCGCGATGACGACCGACATCAGCGGGACGTACGCCGGCACCGGCGTCAACGCGCCGACCAGGTACGCGATCGCGCCTCCCACGACCAGGCCGATCGCGCCGCCGACGAGCGTGAGCGTGGCTGCCTCGACGAGGAACTGCCACAGGATCGTGCGGCGCGTGGCGCCCAGGGCTTTGCGGACGCCGATCTCGCGGGTGCGCTCGGTCACGGAGATCATCATGATGGCGACCACACCCACTCCCCCGACCATCAGTCCCGCCATCGAGAGCGATACCATGAGGATCTTGAACATCACCGTCATGCTGTTCACGGCCTGGAGGTAGCGCTCTTGTGTGACCGCGTCGAAGTTGTTGCGATCGCGGGGGCGCAGGCCCCGCATGGAGCGCAGCGCGACGGTCACGTCGTCGATCGCCCGCTCCACCGAGACCGAGTCCTCCGGCGCGACGAAGAAGTCGAGCCAGCCGGGGAAGTAGGGCACGTACTTGATCAGCGTCCCGTAGGGGATGAAGGCCTCCGCCTGGTCGCCCTCGCCGAACAACCCCGTCGGCGGGTTGTAGACGCCGATCACCTCGTAGGGGAGCTTCGCGATCTTGATGCGGCGCCCGACGGGCTCCAGGTCCCGGCCGAACAGGAGCGCGGCGAGTTTCTCGTTGACGACGACCACTCGGCTGTTCGCGGCGTCCTCGAGGTGGCTGAACGAGCGGCCGGGGAAGATGTCCCCGCCCGCGACCTTGGGCCAGTCCGCGTCGCGCCCCTGGATGCTCACGGTGGAGTAGCGGCGCCCGCCGTACTCCACGTCGCCGGACCCGTTCTCGTCCACCACCACGAACTTGATGGTCGGCAGCGCTTCGAGGCGCTCGGCCTCCGCGATGGTGAGGGGCGGCCGGCGGCGCCACGGGTTGGGGTCGTCGGAGTCCTCGTGCTGGGCGCCGCCCCAGAAGCGGCCGACGTAGAACGTCTTGGGGCCGAGCGACGCGAGCATGTCCGAAAGCCCCTTGTTGAAGCCGCTGATCACCGCCCAGATGACGATCACGACCATGACGCCGATCGCGACCCCGAGGATCGTGAGGGCCGCCCGGACCTTGTGCGCCCGCAGTGAGGCGAGCGCGATGCCGACGCCTTCGACGAAGGGACGCACGCGCTATTCCTGCCGCAGCGCCGCGATGGGGTCGAGCCGGGCCGCGCGGCTCGCCGGGTAGACGCCCGCGACGATCCCCACGCCCCCGCCGATCACGACGCCGAGGATGATCGAGGCCGGAGACACGCGGGCCGGGAGCACCGTCGCGGCGTTGAGCAGGAACGTCACCCCGAGCCCCGCGACCACGCCGATCGCGGCGCCGGCGGTGGCGATGGCGCCCGACTCCGCGAGAAACTGCCGCAGGATGTCGCGCCGGCGCGCGCCCAGCGATTTGCGGATGCCGATCTCGCGGGTCCGCTCGGCGACCGACATCAGCATGATGTTCATGATGACGATCCCGCCCACCACCAGCGAGACACTCACGAGGACCGGCCCGATGAACACCAGGATGCGCTGGATCTTCGCCCAGAACTTGAGCACCCCCTCCGACGTCTCCAGCACGAAGTTGTCGTCCTGGCGGGGCCGCAGGTGGCGGCGGCTGCGCATGATGCCCTCCGCCTGGCCCATCGCGTCGCGCATCGCGTCGAGCGACGCGGCCTTGACGATCAGCGCGTCCACGACGCCCGGTGGGTTGACCACGTCCTGGAGGGGAGACAGCGCCGGCGCGATGGCGATCCGGTCGAGCGAGAAACCGAGCAGCTTGCCCTGCCGCTCGAGCACCCCGATCACCCGGTAGGGAATGCCCGCGATGTGGGCCCGCTGGTCCACCGGGTCGCGGTCGGGGAACAGTTTCTGGGCCACCTCGTCGCCCAGGACGATGACCGGCTCGCCCGAGCGCACCTCCTGCCCGGTGAACGGCCGGCCCTCCGCGATGCGCAGATTCTTGATGTCGAAGTACCGCTCCGTCGCCGCGATCACCTCGACGTCCAGCATCTTCTTGCCGCGCGCCTCGAGCGTCGCCCGGTCCGACGACTCCCAGGCCGTCACCACCGGCAGGTCGATGCCCTGAGCGACCGCGTCCGCGTCCCGGAAGCTGATGCGCGGCCGCCGCGCCCACGCGCGCCACATGGAGTCCGACACGTTGGGCGTGAAGTTCGGCCGGCGCCGCAGGTGGAACGTGTTCACGCCGACCAGTGTCCCGGCGAACTTGTCGGTCATGTACGTGTTGACGCCGTTCACGATCGACCAGGCCGCGATCAGGAACGTCACCCCGATGAACACACCGATGAGCGAGAAGCCGCTCTTCAGCTTCTGCGCCCGGATCGTCTGCAGCGCGAGCCGGCACGCCTCGACGAACGGCATCTATTTCTGCTTCTTTGCCGTGTCGGCGGCCTGCTTCAGCTGGCGCACCCGGGCGGCGTCCTTCAAGTCGCGGATCGCCTGGTAGGGCCCGGCGACAATCGTCTCGCCCTCCCGCAGCCCGTCCATCACCTCGAAGTACTCGTCCCCCGCAATCCCGACCTTCACCGGCCGGAAGGTGGCGACGCCCTTGTCCACGATGAACACACCCTCCGCCTCCTTCTTCTTCTTCGCCGCCGTGGTGTCGATCGGGCGGTTCTCGGTGGAGACGGGCGTGTGCTCGCGCACGGTCAGCGCGATGATCGGGATCGACAGCACCTGTTTGCGCGTGGCGGTCACGATCCGCGCCGTGGCTGAGAGGTCGGGCCGCACCTCGGCGGGGGGTTGGTCGAGGGTGATCTCCACCTCGTAGTCCACCGCGCGGTCGTTCTGGCCGGTCGCCGAGGAGGCCGCGGTGCGCACGCTCGAGTCGGACACCTTGGTCACGTGACCCCTGAACGCCGTGTCCGGGAACGCGTCGATCGACACTTCGACCGAGTCGCCGAGGTGGATGCGCACCACGTCGGTCTCGTCCACCTGCACCTTGGCCTGGATCACGGACAGGTCGGAGA
>DASPXO010000249.1:0-13577 GCA_035637235.1 Gemmatimonadales bacterium
GTCGGCCCGATGGGCGCCTTCTGGCGCTCGCTCCTCCTGCCGGGCTGGGGTCAGGCGCAAACCGGGCGGCTTACGGCCGGGGCGCTGTTCGCCTCGTGGGAAGGCGTCTGCGCCATGATGACCTTCAAGGCGCAGTCGGAAACGCACTACCTCAAGGAATCGGGCTCCGCCAACCTCCGGGCCAAGCGGCAGGAAGTGCAGGACTGGGTCGTCCTGTGGGCCTTCAACCATCTGTTCGCGGGCGCTGAGGCGTACGTGTCCGCGCACCTGCAGGACTTCCCCGAGGACCTGAAGGTCCGGGTCTTCCCCGGCGGCGTCGGGGTCACCGTGACGCTGCGACGCCCGTGAACCCGGCTCCGCTGGGCGTCTTCGACTCCGGCATCGGCGGGCTCACCGTGGCGCGCGCGCTGTTCGAGCGCCTGCCGCACGAGTCCGTGATCTACTTCGGAGACACCGCGCGCGTGCCGTACGGCCCGAAGTCCCCCGACACCGTCCGGCGCTACAGCGCCGAGATCCTCGACTACCTGCTGGGGCGCGGCGTCAAGGCGCTGGTGGTCGCGTGCAACACCATCACCGCGCAGGCGCTCGACTTCCTCGAGGATCGCTCGCCCGTGCCCCTCGTGGGCGTGATCGAGCCCGGCGCCCGCGCGGCGGTGCAGGCGAGCCAAGCGGGGAAGGTCGGCGTGATCGGGACCGCGGGTACGATCGCGAGCGGCGCCTACGAGCGGGCCATCAAGGCGATCCGCCCCGACACCCCCGTCTTCGCGCGCGCCTGTCCGCTGTTCGTCCCGCTCGTCGAGGAGGGCTGGTTCGACCATCCTGCCACCGAGCTGATCGCGCGGGAGTATCTGGCGCCCCTGCAGCGCGCCGGCGTGGACGTCCTCGTGCTCGGCTGCACCCACTATCCCCTCCTCAAGCCGCTGCTCGCGCGCGTACTCGGTCCGGCCGTGCAGCTGATCGACTCGGCCGAGGAGACCGCGAACGCGGTGCGGCGGGAGATCGAGCAGCGTGGACTCGCGGCGCCGGCGGCGGCCGACCCGACGCATTGCTTCGTCGTGTCGGACGACGAGCCGCATTTTCGGCGCGTGGGAGCGCGATTTCTGGGTGAGCGGCTGCGGCACGTCGAGGTGGTTCCGCTTGGATGACGAAATACGGAAAGACGTCACGCAAAACCGTCGCGCAAAGACGTCGCGAGCGAAACGCCTTCAAGTGAAACGTCTTTGGTGGAACGTCTTTGTGTGGAACGTCGTTCGTGAAACGTCGTTAGTGAAACGCCTTTAGTTCTATACTGTCCCTCGTCACCACCGCATATCTCCCACCGTCGAGGAACGCCCCCGGATTGAGATACGCCCGCCCGTTCGGGAGCTCGGCGAGGGCGGGACGGTGGGTGTGAGCGAGGATCACGAGGCCCAGCTCGGAGCGCCGGGCCAGGAGGTCGTGAGCGAACTGGGCCTGCGCCTGTGCGGCGCGGTCCAGCACGGCCTTGTCCCGCGTGTTGTCGGCGAGCTTCTTGGACAGCTGGTGGGCGATCCAGAAGCCCAGGTCCGGGTGGAGCGTCCGGAACACGCGGACGGTGGCGGGGTGCCGCGTGACGCGGTGCATCAGCTGCGCGCTCCAGTGCTGCTCGGTGTACCCGTCCCCGTGGGCGACGAACGCGCGCCGTCCCGCCACGTCGGTCTCGGCCGCGCCGCCGTGGAAGGCGATCCCCAGATCGTTGACGAGGAAGTCCCCGCCCCAGCGGTCGTGGTTGCCGCCGACGAAGGTGATCGGGATCCCCTGGGCGCGCAGCGCGTGGAGCTTGGCGACGGTGCCGAAGTGGCGCCGCGGAATCACCGCGCGGTACTCGAACCAGAAATCGAACAGGTCGCCGTTGATGAGCAGTGCGTCACCCAGGTCGGGGACGGCCTTGAGGAAGGAGTGGAACGCGGATTCGACCGCGGGCGGGACCTGTCCCAGATGCGCGTCGGCGACGACGATCACGCGGGCTGCCACGGCCCCAACCTAGGAGCGGCCCCAAAGCGCCGCAAGCCGCGATGCTGTATGTTGCGCCGCGTGATCGCCGCCATCACGCTGCGCGTGAACTACTCGGAGACCGATCAGATGGGCGTCGTGTACCACGCCAACTACCTGATCTGGTTCGACCGCGCGCGCACCGAGCTGATGCGGGAGACGGGCGTCAGCTACAAGGAGCTGGAGCAGCAGGGGGTCTACCTCGCGGTCTCGGAGGTGAGCGTCCGCTACCGCGCCGCGGCGCGCTACGACGAGCTCGTGCGGGTGCGCTGCTGGGTGCGCGAGCTGGCGTCCCGGCGCGTGACCTTCGGGTACGCGGTCGACCGCGCGGAGACCGGCGAGCTGCTGGCGACGGGCGCGACCGCGCTGGTGTCGCTCACCCACCAGCACACCCTCACACGGATTCCCCCGCATGTCTTCGACCTGCTCACGCCGATCGCGGATCCGGTCCGCCTCTAGCGCCGCCCTGACGCTCGTCGCGCTCGCCCTGCCGGATCGGGCAGCGCGGGCGCAGCAGCAGGACGAGGCGCTGGTGGGCCAGCTGGCGCGCCTGCTCGCGGCCGCCGACGCACGCGTGTTCGATGCGCCGCAGCTGCGCGACGCGCTGCGCGCCCCCGACGCCGTCGTGCGGCGCCAGGCGGCGCTCGCCGCCGGCCGGATCGGCGACCCGGCGGCGGTGGACGTCCTGGTGGCGGCGCTCGGCGACTCGGACCGGACCGTGCGGGCCGCCGCCGCCTTCGGGCTGGGGCTGCTGAAGGACCGGCGCGCCGTCGAGCCGCTGGTCGCGCTGGTACACGCCGCGCCCGCCGCCGAGCAGGGCCCGCCCGAGGGTGAGGCCGTGACCGCCATCGCGAAGATCGGCGGGGACGAAGGCGCGGCTGCGCTGCGCGAGATCCTCGGCACCGGGACGACGCCCGGCGTGCCGACGTCGCTCGCGCAAAGCACCGGGCTGCTCGAGGCGTGGCGCCTCGGGACGCGGGCGCCCGTGCCCGCGCTCCTCGGGTACGCCGCGGACCCCGACCTCACCGCACGCTGGCACGCGCTCTACGCGCTCGCCCGGCTGCGCACCGCGCGCGGGGTGACCGCGTTGCTCGCCGCGCTGCAGGACCCGACGCCGCGCGTGCGCGCGGTCGCCGCCCGGGGCGTGAGCCGCACGCTCACCGACAGCGCCCGGCTCGACCCGCGGGACGTCGTCGGGCGCCTTCGGCCCCTGCTCGGCGACCGCGATCCGCAGGGCCGGATCAACGCGCTGCGCGCCCTCGCGACGTTCGGCGACAGCGCCTTCGCCGCGATGGCGGCCCCGCTCGTCGGGGACGCGGACCTGAACGTCGCCGTGCAGGCGGAGACGACGCTCGGCGTGCTGGGCGGCCGGAGCGCGCGGGACGCGCTCGCCGCTCGGCTCACCAGCGCCGTGTTCGCGCTGCGCCGCCAGGCGGTGATCGCCCTCGCGCAGGCGGACAGCGCCGCGGGGGTCTCGGCCGCCGCCGCGCTCGCGGGCGACGCCGACTGGCGCTGGCGCAGCGTCGCCGCCGAGGCGTTCGGCGCAGCCCGCGACCGCGCCCGCCTCGACGCCCAGCTCGCCGACCCGGACGGCCGCGTCGTGGCACAGGCGCTCCAGGCGCTGCTGCGCATCGTCCCGGAGCGCGACACGACGCTCCTCGTGCGAGCCCGCGAGCTGCTCGCGCACGCCGATCCGGCCGTACGGAGCCTGGCGGCCGACGTGCTGGCGCGCCGCCCCGCAGTCGCGGACGTGGACCGCCTGGTCCAGGCCTACAACCGCGCGGCCGCGGACCCGTTCAACGACGCCCGGCTCTCCGCCGTGACCGCGCTCGCGGCCATCGCCCGCGCCGGCGCGGACGGGCGGATCGCGGTCGCGAGCCGGTTCGTCGCCGCGGTGCCCCGGGCCGACGACTACCTGGTGCGGCGCCTCGCGGAGGAGCGGCTCCCCGACGCCGCGGAGCGCTGGGGCCCCGCCGCCCCCATCGCCACCGGGCGCTCGGCAGAGGACTACCGCGACGTCGCGCGCCGCTACCTGCTCCCCGCGCTGCGCGGCCAGGTCCCCCAGGTGACGATCGAGACCGACCGGGGCAACCTGGTGGTGCAGCTGTACGCCACCGAGGCCCCGCTCACGGTCGCCGCCTTTCTCTCCCTGGTCGAGCGGCGCTACTTTGACGGATCGCGCTGGCACCGGGTCGTCCCGGACTTCGTGGCGCAGGACGGCGATCCTCGGGGCGACGGCTGGGGCGGGCCCGGCTTCGCGTTGCGCGACGAGGTGAATCCGATCCGCTACGAGGTGGGTACCATGGGCATGGCGCTCTCCGGGCCTGACACGGGCGGCAGCCAGTTCTTCATCACGCACTCGGCGCAGCCGCACCTCGACGGCACGTATACCGTGTTTGGCCGCGTGGTCCAGGGGCTCGACGTGCTCGCCGCCATCACCCAGGGCGACCGCATCCGGAGCATCCATCGGTGAGATCCCACGTGGTTCGCGGAGCGCGGGCGGTAGCCTGGGGAACCGCGCTGCTCGCGCTCCTCCCCGCCGCCGGGGCCGCCCAGATCGGCTACTTCGGCCAGAACAAGATCCAGTACCGCGGCTTCGATTGGCGCCTGCTGCGGGGCGACCACGTCGATCTCTATCACTATCCCGAGGAGCAGGAGCTCGCCCGCGTGGCGCTGGCGTACGCGGAGGAGAGCTACGCGGCGCTGGAGCGGCGCTTCAACCATCACCCGCGCCGGCGCATCCCGCTCATCGTCTACGCGTCACACTCGGACTTCGAGCAGACCAACATCCTGCCGTTCGTTCCGCCCGAGGGCTTGCTCGGAGTGACGGAGTTCCTGAAACAGCGCGTCGCGCTGCCGTTCACCGGGAGCTACGCCGAGTTCCGCCACACGCTGCGCCACGAGCTGGTGCACGTGTTCCAGCTGAGTCTCACCACCCAGGTGTTCCAGCGCTATCCCCGCATCCGGCGCGTCGACCTGCCGCTGTGGTGGACCGAGGGCCTGGCGGAGTACTGCTCGGCGGGGGAGGACACGCGGGACGAGATGTATCTGCGTGATCTCACCGTCTCGGGGAAACTGCCGGCGCTCTCGGACCTGACCTACGCATCGGGCGGGCTCATCTACCCCCTGGGCGGCTCGATCCACCGCTTCCTCGCGTCCGTGTACGGCGAGTGGCGCATCGAGCAGATGTATCGCGACCTCTGGAAGTACGGAACGTTCGAGGAGGAAGTGCAGGCCGTGTACGGCCGGCCCCTGGAGCAGCTCTCGGAGCAGTGGCAGTACTGGATGCGGCAGCGCCACTATCCGGCGGTGGGGACGGCGGCGCCGCTCTCCGTCACCGCGCGGCTCGTCACGCGGCTGGCCATCAAGCCCGCCGTGTACGGACCCGCGGGGGCGTCGGACAGCGCGCGCGGCGTCCTCTACTTCTCGCCGTCCACCGGGTACACGAACATCTACGCGCGCTCCTTCGCGGGCGACCGGCCGCGCGCCGTGGTGAAAGGGGAGCGCACGGCGCAGTTCGAGTCGTTCCACTTCTTCGAGTCGCGGATGGACGTCTCGCCCGACGGGATCGCGGTCTTCTCGAGCCGGTACTTCGACCGCGACGCGCTGTTCTTCTGGAGCCTCGAGAAACGGGAGGTCGCGGGGCGCTACCAGTTCCCCGAGCTGATCTCGATCCTCTCGCCCGCCTGGGCGCCGGACCGCCGCAGCGTCGTCTTCTCGGGGCTCGCGGTGTCGGGGTACTCCGACCTGTATCGGCTGTGGCTCTCCGACGGGCGGCTCGAGCGCCTCACCTCCGACCGCTACCAGGACCTCGACCCGACCGTCAGCCCGGACGGGCGGCGGGTCGTGTTCTCCTCCGACCGCACGCCGTTCGGACCGGAGGGGGCGCGCAACCTCTTCACGCTCGACGTCGCGACCGGCGCCGTCGGCTACCTCACGTACGGCAACTGGCGCGACGACCAGCCTCGCTGGGCGTCGGACGGCCGCGTCTTCTTCACCTCGGACCGCGACGGCACGTTCCAGATCTACTCGGCGGACACGACCGGCGCGGGCCGCCGCGAGACCAACACCCTGAACGGCGCGTTCGATCCCCAGTGGGTGGACGAAGACCATGGGCTCGTGTTCGGCGGCCTGGCGGACCTGAGCTACAACATCTACATGGCGCAGCCCGTGGCGGACAGCGTGGCGCGCCCGATCGCGCTGGCCGCGGACCGCGCGGCGCCGGAGTGGACGTGGCCCGAGCTCGCGAACCCCCAGTACGCCGGGGCGGACGCGTCGCCGTTCGAGAAGAAGTTCACGCTCGACCTCGCCGTGGCCGACGCCGTGCTCGCTCCGGGCATCGGGTCGGCGCAGGGCGCGGCGTTCGTGCTCAGCGATCTCCTGGGCGACCACCAGCTCTACCTGCTGCTGTCCTCGTTCTCGGGGAGCGGGCTCGGGAACCTGCTCGACAACGTCAACGGCACGGCGTTCTACCTGAACCAGGCGCACCGCGTCAACTGGGGCGTGGGCGCCTTCCGGCTGCGCGGCCTGTTCTACGAGAGCGACTTCAGCACGCTGTACGACGAAACGTCGGGAGGCGCGTTCGCACAGGTCCGCTATCCGCTCTCGCGCTTCCGGCGGATCGAGGCGGAGTACCGGGTGGAGCACTCGGACCGCTTCGACATCACCCGGCCCGACCTGCTCACCGGCGGCCCGGCGGAGCTCCACCGCATCGGGTGGCTCGCGTCGAACTACCTGAGCTACGTGGAGGACAACACGCTGTGGCTCGCCACCGGGCCGATCGACGGCGTGCGGGTGAACCTGACGGGTGGGCTCGTGAACGACTTGAGCCACGGACGCTTCGATTCCTGGGTGGCGTCGGCAGACTATCGCCGCTATTTCCGCACCTCCCTGCACAGCGCCTTCGCGGTGCGCCTGCTCGGCTACTATGCCGGGGGGGAGCGGCCCCGGCGGCTCAATGTCGGCGGCTCGTGGGGCCTGCGCGGCTACCCCCGCTACGGCTACGTCGCGGGCACCCGCGCCTGGCTCGTGAACTCGGAGTGGCGCTTCCCGATCGCCGACTTCCTCGCGTTCGGCTTCCCGTTCGGCGTGGTCCGGTTCCCGGGCGTGCAGGGTGCGCTGTTCGTCGACCTGGCGAGGGCGTCCACCGCCACCTCGCTCCAGCGCGGGACGCTGGGCAGCACGGGGCTCGGGCTGCGCATGCCGCTGGCGCCGCCGCTGGTGCTGCGTCTCGACCTGGGGTACCGGTTCCACTCGGGCGCGACCGACGGGTACGGGCTCCCCGCCGGAAGCCGCGGGCCGCGCTTCGTCGATTTCTTCTTCGGCTTTAACTATTGAGCGCGCAACGCTTTCCGCTTGACCGGCGGGTGGCCGTGTCCTACATTGGCGCCTGTGCGCTGCTTGCGGCGTGTCGCGGCCGGCTGCCGCCGCTCGTCCCCATGGCGCTGGCGCCCGCGGACCGCGACGGCGCCGTGGCATGGGCGCGCGCGACCCTGCCGGCCCGCCCGACCGCGATCCGGTTCCGGTGGAAGTACCAGGACCGCGAGCGGCGCTGGGGTGGCCGCGGCCAGGCGCGCATCGCGCCGCCCGACTCACTACGGTTCGATTACGTCGGCCCGCTCGGTCTCGGCGCCGGAGCGGCCGTAGTGGTGGGCGATTCGGCGGTCTGGGCGGACCCGGAGCGGAACTTCCGCTCGCTGGTCCCGGCCGTGCGGATGCTGTGGGCAGGCCTGGGCATGGTGCGGCCGCCGCCGGCGGACGCCGCCGTGCTCGCCCTGAGCGCCGCCGCCGGCGACTCGGGGCCCCGGATCTGGCGCTTCGTCGAGGGCGGGGACACGTTGGACTACGTCGTCTCGGAGGCCAGGGGCCGAGTGCTCGAGGCCGAGTGGCGGCAGGGGGGCAAGGCCCTCGCCCGCAGTACCACGCAGTTCGATGCGCACGGCCTGCCCGCGAGTGCGCGAATCGATTTCCCGGAGGGCGCGGCCCGTTTTGAGGTTTCGGTGGTTGCGGTGGACACCGCGGCGGTCATCGATCCGACGCTGTGGCTCCGCCGTCGCTAGCGGCGCCGCCTTGGGATTGGCCGGCTGCCTGTACGGCTTCGCCGGAGGCGGCCTGCCCAATATCAAGACCGTCGCGATCCTGCCGTTCGAGAACCAGACCCCGGAGCCGGCGCTGACCAAGGAAGTGAACGACGCGGTGCTCGAGGCGTTCCAGGGTCGGCTCGGCCTGCGCCCAGCGGCGGAGCGCAACGCCGACGCCGTCGTGCGGGGCCGCGTCGTGCGCTACGAGCCGGACGTGCCGCTGTCGTTCCGGGCGGGGGAGGGGAGCAGCGACGTCACCCAGCGGCAGGTCCAGATCACGCTCGACGTCGAGATCGTGGACCAGCGCGATGGGAAGACGCTGTGGCAGCGACAAGGGCTCACGGTCGCCGGTGAGTACCGGCCGCCGCAGGAAGGGACCGGGCGCAAGGTCGCGCTCGAGAAGCTCGTCCACGACCTCGTGGACGGAGCGCAGTCCCAATGGTGAGCGCCCCCGCCCCCGTGCGGTGCGTCGAGCCGGGGGCGCGCCGCGGAACGAGCACCACCGGCTGTCTGGTGACGCTGGCGCTCCTCGCCGTGGTGGTGTACTACGGTGTGAACATCGGCAAGGTCTACTTCCGCTACTACCGCCTCATGGACGAGATGGAGACACAGGCGCAGCTGGCCGCCGCGCTCGACGACGGGACCATTCGTCGCCGGGTGCAGACCGTGGCGCAGGACCTGGGCCTCCCCGGCGAGGCCCAGAACGTCAGGGTTGCCCGCTACCCCTCGCCGCGCTCGATCGTCATCGAGTGCGCATACCGCGAGACGGTACACCTCCCGTTGTTCGACCACACCTTCACCTTCCATCCCAAGGTCACGCAGCCGCTCTAGCCCGTGGGCCCTCCTCGGCGCGGCGGGGCCGTGGCGGCGCTGCAACCGCCGGGCGCCGCTGCTCAGGCTCGCGTTCGAGCGCGGCGGCAGCACGGTCGAGGAGACGTGAACACGGCGGAGAAGATCCGGACGCCCGACGACGCCGTGCGCTGGCGCCAGCGGGAGCCTGGTCCCGTCGTGTTCACGAACGGGGTGTTCGACCTGCTGCACGCCGGCCACGTGAGCCTGCTGGAGGCGGCGCGCGCCGAGGGGGGCGCACTCGTCGTCGGGATCAACTCCGATGCGTCGGCGCGGCGGCTGGCCAAGGGCGCCGGCCGGCCCGTCGTGCCCGGGCCGGAGCGCGCCCGGCTCCTCGCCGCGCTCGCCTGCGTGGACTGCGTCGTGCCGTTCGACGAGGACACGCCGCTCGCGCTCATCACGGCGCTCCGGCCCGATGTCCTCGTGAAGGGCGCCGACTACGCGCCCGAGGCGATCGTCGGCGCGGACGCGGTGGTGAGCTGGGGCGGGCGGGTGGTGCGCGTGGCGCTGGTGCCGGGGCATTCGACGACGCAGCTGTTGCAGCGGCTGCGGCGCGCCGGGGGCGGGGGCTCATGAAACTCGTCATCGCGACGCGCAACCCGGGGAAGGTCCGCGAGATTCGCGATGTCTTCACCGGGCTCCCATTCGAGCTGGCGTTTCCGACGGAGCTGTTCCTCGAGCAGCTGCCGGAGGAGCGGGACCTGGAGGAGGGCACGAGCTTCGCCGAGAACGCGGTGGCGAAGGCCCGGTACTTCGCGAAGCGGACCAACCTGCCCACGCTCGCCGAGGACTCAGGGCTGGAAGTGGACGCGCTGGAGGGTGCGCCGGGAGTGTTCTCGGCGCGCTGGTCGCTCATGCACGGGGAGGAGGGAAGGGTGAAGCGGGAGGGAGGGCTCGACGCGGCGAACAACGCGTTGCTGCTCGAGCGCCTGGCCGGAGTGCCCCCCGCGCTCCGCACGGCGCGCTACCGCTGCGTCGTGGCGTACGTCGAGACGGCGATCGCCAAGCCCGAGCTCGTCGAGGCGACCTGTGAGGGCCGCATCCTTACGGCGCCCCGCGGCACCGGCGGCTTCTCCTACGACCCGCTCTTCTTTTCCGACGATCTGCAGATGACCTTCGCCGAAGCGCCGCTCGCCTCGAAACAGCGCGTCTCGCACCGCGGCCGCTCCATTCGCGCGCTGATCGAAGTCCTGCTGCGGCGCAACGGCTAGCGGGAGGCCTTCATGAGGCTCGTGGCAACTCTCGTGGTGATCGGATCCTTCATTGTCGTCCCCCCTCTCCACCATGTGGAGAGGGGGTCAGGGGGTGAGGAATTCATTGCCGTCCCCCCTCTCCACGTAGTGGAGAGGGGGCCAGGGGGTGAGGTCCAGCAGGGCGAGGGCCAATGGACCATGCCCGCCAAGGACTACGCCGCGACGCGCTCCAGCGGGCTGGCCGCGATCAACACCGGCAACGTGCAGCGGCTGCGCGCGGTCTGGAGCTTCTCCTCGGGCGTGCTGGGCGGACACGAGGGGCAGCCGCTCGTCGTGAACGCCACGATGTATGTGGTCACCCCGTACCCGAACGTCCTCTACGCCTTCGACCTCACCCAGGAAGGCTACCCGCTGAAATGGAAGTATCGCCCGTACGTGAGCCCGGCCGCCATCGGCATGGCCTGCTGTGACGTGATCAACCGCGGCGCGGTCTATGCGGACGGCAAGATCGTGTACAACCTGCTGGACGGCCACACCGTGGCGGTCGATGCCGCGACCGGCAGGGAAGCCTGGAAGACCACGGTGGCTGATGTGAACAAGGGCGAGACGACGCCGATGGCCCCGCTCGCGGTCCGAGACCGGGTGATCGTGGGGATTGCCGGCGGCGAGTACGGCGTGCGGGGCTGGGTCAAGGGGCTCGACCTCGCGACCGGGAGGATCCTCTGGACCGCGTACAACGCCGGCCCCGACGACGACGTGCTGGCCCGACCGGAGGTGTTCAAGCCGTTCTATGACCGGGGAGCGGATCTCGCCCTGAAGAGCTGGCCGAAAGACGCCTGGAAGACCGGCGGCGCGCCGGTGTGGGGATGGCTGTCCTACGACCCGGAGCTCGATCTGTTCTACTACGGCACCGGCAACCCGGCTCCGTACAACGCGGAGCAACGTCCCGGCGACAACAAATGGGCCACGAGCGTGCTCGCCCGCCGCCCGAGCGACGGCACACTGGTGTGGGCCTATCAGTTCACGCCGGCGGACAACTGGGACTACGACTCCGTCCAGGAGATGATCCTCGCCGATCTCACGATCAAGGGCCGGACGCGGAGGGTGCTCGTCCATTTCGACAAGAACGGCTTCGCCTACACCATCGACCGGGCGACCGGCGAAGTGCTCGTCGCCGAGCCGTACGTGCCGGTCAACTGGGCGAAGCGGGTGGACCTCGCGACCGGCCGCCCGGAGGTCGATTCGTCGAAGCTCACGGGCGCATCGCACGGGCTCGTGAAGGACATCTGTCCAACGCTCGAAGGCGGCAAGAACCAGCAGCCCGCCGCCTATTCGCGGCGCACCGGCCTGTTCTACGTCCCCACCAACAACATGTGCATGGACTATCAGACGTCGGAGGTGACCTACATCGTCGGGACGCCGTTCATCGGGCTGAACGCCCCGTACAAGCCCGGCCCCGGCGGCAACCTGGGCGCCTTCATCGCCTGGGACGCTGCCGCCGGAAGAAAAGTGTGGGAGATCAGGGAGAAGTACCCGGTGTGGAGCGGCGCTCTCGTGACCGCGGGGGACGTCGTCTTCTACGGAACCCTCGACGGCTGGTTCAAGGCGGCCGACGCGCGCCGCGGCACCGTCCTGTGGAAATTCAAGGTGGGGTCCGGCGTCGTCGGGAACCCCATCACCTTCACCGGGGCCGACGGCCGGCAGTACGTCGCCGTCTACGCCGGCATCGGCGGCGACTGGGCGCTGCTGTCGGGCGACGTGCGGTCGGATGATCCGGCGGACGTGCGGCCCCCGGCCGCGTTCATGCCGGACCTCGCGAGACACACGAGCCTGGGAGGCATAGTATGGCTGTTCGCGTTGTAGCGGCCGCGCCGCTGCTCGCGCTCCTGGTGAGCTCGGCACAACAGCCCGTCCCACCGTCGGTGCGCTACGGCGAGCACGTCTTCGCCGGCGGCAGTCCGCCGCCGGCGGGGAGCCTCCAGAATCCCTTCGAGGGAGACCGGCAGTCGGCGGCAGCCGGGGAGAAGCTCTTCGCCGCGTTCAACTGCGACGGGTGTCACGGAGGCGGGGCGGTGGGGGCCCAGGGGCCGAACCTGGCGGACGGCCGCTGGCGCTACGGTGGCGGTGACGGCGCGATCTTCCACTCGGTCTATTACGGCCGGCCGCGCGGGATGCCCGCGTTCGGGGGGATTCTCCCGCCCGACGCGATCTGGAAGCTGGTGACCTACCTGCGGACGCTTCAGCCAGCGACCGATGAAGCGACGGTTTCTTGGATCAGGTAGAAAACAGAAATTCGGTCATGCAGTCGTCAGAGCAGCCGCAAGGCGCAAGCCGCAAGCGGTTTGATAGTCGAGAGAAGCCAGTTTCTCGTAACTCGCGGCCGGCAACTGACGACCGCTTGCGGCTTTCGGCTTGCGGCTGCTTAGTACATGTCCGCCCAGGCGCGCTGCACGACGGGCGTCGCCCCATTGGCGAGGCCGAGCGCCTTCGACCAGACTGTCTCCAGCGCGCAGCTCGAGTACTGAATGACCGTGCTCCCGCTCATCACGTTCTGCGTGGTGGTGTTGCCCATCGAAAACAGCGCGCCCTGGAGCTTGAGGCCGCCGCCGCTGGTCCCCATCGCGCCCTTGACGAGGACCAGCCCCTTGAATTCGGCGGCGCCGGACGCCTGGAAGTCGCCGTCCACGAGTATGATCCCCTGCCCGCGGCCGCCCGAGAAGTTGAACTTTCCCTTCGCCCAGATGATCGGGAAGTAATCATAGCAGGCCGGGACCACCGGCGGGTTGCCGGTCCACGGGGGGCTCCGCTCGGGCTCGCCCCAGTTCGGCGCGCTGGTGCCCGTCTTCGTCTTGTCGCACACGCCATTGAGCACCGCCGGCTGCGGGTTCGAGGCATTCTTCCCGGCCTCATAGATGATGGTCGCCTTCTGGGTGAGCTCGGTGTAGCTGATTCCGCCGAACATCGTGTAGGTCGACGTGTCGTTGGCCACCGGGGTCTCGAGCACCGGGGGGTTCCCCGCGTTGGGGATCGAGGAGCTGTTCACGTAGTTCTGCGCGGTGCTGTCGGGCACGGCCAGTCCGGCCACCGGCGCGCTGAGCGGGCCGCACCCCGACCACCCCGGGGGGGCGCCGTCGTTGCCGTTCACGTACGCGGTGCCGGACTCCGTGAATTGCGTCGTGAGGCGCGACGTCACCGCCGCCGGGACGTTGAGGGCCGCGCTCGCCAGACGGACGATGAGGCCGGTGCGCCGGCGCGCTTGCGCTTGGAACCCGGAACCGACGGAGCCCGCCGAGATCAGCCAGAAGGTGGAGTTATTGAGTCTCGTGATGCGCACCGTGTCCCGCCCGCCGCCCGGGACGTCTCGGGTCCGGACGACCACGTTGCCCGCCTGCAGG
The DNA here is from genome assembly GCA_035637235.1 of Gemmatimonadales bacterium. GTDB lineage: Bacteria > Gemmatimonadota > Gemmatimonadetes > Gemmatimonadales > GWC2-71-9 > DASUAL01. The sequence goes on from DASPXO010000249.1 coordinate 13,528, forward strand.
TTCGTCAAGCTCGAATCCCAGCCGAGCAGCACGTCGTTCTGCCCGTATTC
>DASPXO010000250.1:0-4830 GCA_035637235.1 Gemmatimonadales bacterium
AGACCGGCCCGGGCAAGGGCGCGCTCGTCATCGTCGAGTCGCCGACCAAAGCGAAGACGATCGGCAAGTACCTCGGGCGCGGCTACACCGTGAAGGCGACGGTGGGGCACGTGCGCGACCTGCCGCAGCGCAAGCTGGGCGTGGACGTCGAACACGGGTTCACGCCCGAGTATGTGCCGATCAAGGAGAAGGCGAAGACGCTCGCCGAGATCAAGAAGGCCGCGAAGGCCTCCGAGCGCGTGCTGATCGCCACCGATCCCGACCGCGAAGGCGAGGCCATCGCCTGGCACGTGGCCGAGAGCCTCGGCAACGGCGGCAAGGTGCGGCGCGTGCTGTTCCACGAGATCACCAAGGACGCCGTGCGGAAGGCGCTGGCCAACCCCCTCGACATCGACCAGAAGAAGGTGGACGCCCAGCAAGCGCGGCGGGTGTTGGACCGGCTGGTCGGCTACAAGACGTCGCCGCTCCTCTGGAAGAGCATCAAGACGGGCCTGTCCGCCGGCCGGGTGCAGACGGTGGCGCTGCGGCTGATCTGCGAGCGGGAGGACGAGATCCGCCGGTTCGTGCCGCAGGAGTACTGGACCATCGAGGCCGACCTCGAGAAGGACGGCCAGGAGTTCCAGGCCCGGCTGCACAAGCTCGACGGCCAAAAGCCCGAGATCGAGAACGAGGCGACCGCGCAGGCCATCGTGGCCGACGCGCTCAAGCTGCCGTTCACGGTCACCGCGGTGGACAAGGGCGAGCGCCGCCGGCCGGCGCCGCCGCCGTTCCGCACCAGCACGATGCAGCAGGAGGCGGCGAAACAGCTGAGCTTCTCAGCCGCGGTCACGATGCGCATCGCCCAGCAGCTGTACGAGGGCGTGGAGATCGGCGAGGAAGGTCCTCTCGGGCTCATCACGTACATGCGCACCGATTCGATCCGCGTGGCGGACTCGGCCGTGGCGCAGGCGCGCGACTTCATCGCGGAGACGTTCGGCCAGCGCTACCTGCCCGACACGCCCAACGTCCACAAGAGCGGCAAGAGCGATGCCCGCGTGCAGGACGCCCACGAGGCGATCCGGCCGACCGATGTGATGCGGCGGCCGGAGGACCTCAAGAAGTACCTCGACGCCCGGCAGTTCAAGCTGTATCAGCTGATCTGGCGGCGGTTCGTGGCGTCCCAGATGAACGCCGCGGTGTTCGAGACGACCAAAGTCGACTTCGACCTCGGCCGCTACCTGTTCCGGGCGACCGGGTCGCGCGTGCTGTTCGACGGGTATCACGTGCTCTACCGCGAGGCGCACGAGCCCGAGGAAGCCAAGACCATCGAGGATCTGCCCCCGATCCCGGCCCTCGTCGCGGGCGACGTGGTCACGGTCCAGCGGATCACCCCGAACCAGCACTTCACCGAGCCCCCGCCGCGCTTCAGCGAGGCGAGCCTCGTGAAGGAGCTGGAGCGGCTCGGAATCGGCCGGCCATCGACCTACGCGACGATCATCTCGACCCTGAAGAACCGGTGGTACGCCACCGCCAAGGACCGGCGCTTCCACCCCACGCCCCAGGGCGAAACGGTGTGGCGGGTGTTGAAGCGGTGCTTCCCGGACGTGTTCGACGTCGGGTTCACGGCGCAGATGGAGAGCGAGCTCGACAAGGTGGAGGAGGGCGACCTCGCCTGGCAGCGCGTGCTGGAGGACTTCTGGGGCCCGTTCTCGAAGGCGCTGGCGGCGGTGGACGTGCAGCAGCTGATTCACGAGGTGCACGACCTGTCGGAGCTGCACAAGGAGAAGTGCCCGAACTGCGGCGGGCCCCTGGTGGTCAGGAGCGGGCGCTTCGGGCCGTTCATCGCGTGCGCCCAGTATCCGGAGTGCCGGTTCTCACGGCCGCTCAAGAAGGACAAGGTGCCCGACCGGCCGACGGACGAGGTGTGCCAGGAATGCGGCGCGCCGATGGTGATCAAGACCGGGCGCTACGGCGAGTTCCTCGCCTGCACGACGTATCCCAAGTGCACCCACACGCGCCCCGTGCCGCTCGGGGTGAAGTGCCCGAAGTGCGGCGTCGGCGATCTCGCGGCGCGCCGCACCAGGAAGGGCCGCCACTTCTTCGGGTGCCTGCGGTATCCGGAGTGCGACTACTCGACGTGGAACAAGCCGGTGCCGGTGGCGTGCCCGTCGTGCGGGTTCGTGGGGATGGAAGAGCGCCAGCCCAAGACGGGAGGAGCCACCCGGAAGTGCCTGAAGTGCGAACACGAAGTCACGGTCGAGGAGACCGCCACGGCGGAAACGGTCGCGACCTGAGCGCGACGGTCGTGGGTGGCGGGCTCGCGGGCAGCGAGGCCGCCTGGGCGCTGGCCGAGCGCGGGGTGGCGGTCACCCTGTGCGAGATGCGGCCCGTGCGCATGACGCCGGCGCACCAGACCGATCGGCTCGCCGAGCTCGTCTGCAGCAACTCCTTCAAATCGACGGAGCTCACCAACGCCCACGGCCTGCTCAAGGCTGAGATGCGGCGGCTGGGGAGCATCGTGCTCGAGGCGGCCGAGCGCGCGCGCGTGCCCGGGGGCGCGGCGCTGGCCGTGGACCGCGTGGCGTTCTCGCAGTCGGTGCACGAGCGCGTCACGGCCCATCCCGCCGTCACCCTGGTGCGGGCGGAAGTGACCGAGCTGCCGTCGCCCGGCGTCGTCGCGACCGGCCCGCTCACCTCGGACGCGCTGGCCGCGGCCGTCGCCCGCCGGCTCGACGCGGCGTCGCTCGCGTTCTTCGACGCCATCGCGCCCATCGTCGCCGCCGACTCGCTCGACCGGGAACGGCTGTTCCGCGCCTCGCGCTACGGCAAAGGCGGCGGGGACGATTACCTCAACGCGCCGCTCACCGAGGAGCAGTACGACGCGTTCGTGACCGCGCTGCGCGAGGGCGAACAGTACCAGCCGCACCACGAGTTCGACCGCACGCCATACTTCGAGGGCTGCCTGCCGGTGGAGGAGATGGCCGGCCGCGGGCGCGACGTGCTGCGCTTCGGCCCGATGAAGCCGGTCGGCCTGGTCGATCCCCGCACCGGGCACAGGCCGTTCGCCGTGGTGCAGCTGCGGCAGGAGGACCGCGCGGGGCAGATGTGGAACCTCGTGGGCTTCCAGACCCGGCTGAAGATCCCGGACCAGCAGCGGGTGTTCCGGATGATTCCCGGGCTCGAGCGCGCGGAGTTCTTGCGCTTCGGCAGCGTCCACCGCAATGCCTACATCAACTCGCCCCGCGCCCTCACCGCCCACCTCGCGGCGAAGGACGACCGCCTGCTCCTCTTCGCCGGCCAGATCACGGGCGTCGAAGGCTACACCGAATCCGCGGCGACCGGCCAGCTGGCGGGCATCAACCTGAGCCGCCTGCTCGCGGGCGAGGAGCCGCTGCTTCCGCCGCCCACGACGATGCTCGGCGCGCTGTTCCGTTACGTGCACACCGCGGACCCGGAGCACTTCCAGCCCATGAACGCCAACTTTGGGCTGCTCGAGCCGCTCGAGCCCCCGGTGGAAGACAAGACCCGCAAGCGTGCGCTCCTGGTCGAGCGGGCGCTCGCGGATATCGACCAGTTCGCCAAGAGCCTCGGGCCGGCAATTGCGGATTGCGGATTGCGAAATGCGGAATAGCCCGACCCACTCTGGAACCGGGGACAGTCCGGGCGATCGACGCGAGCCCGCGGATTCCGCAATCCGCAGTCCGCAATCCGCAATCCCTGACCTCGCCGACTTCGTCGCCTTTCTCTCCAAGGAGCGCAACGACTCGCCGCACACCGTGAAGGCGTACGCGCGGGACGTGGCGGATTTCGCCGCGTTTTCCGGCGGCTACTACGGCGGCAAGTGGAGCTGGGCCGGGGTCGATCGCCTCGCGATCCGGGGGTGGCTCGGCGCGCTGCGCGAGCGGGGGCTCGCGAAGCGGTCAGTCGCCCGCGCCCTGTCCGCGCTGCGGACCTTCTACCGCTTCCTCAACGCGACGCGAGGCGTACAGGTCAACCCCGCGAAGGCGGCCCGTACCCCGAAGCTCGGGCGCACCCTGCCCACGCATCTGGCGCGCCCCGAGATCGACCTGTTGTTCGAGGAGGGCCACCGCCGCGCGGAGACGGGCGGATTCAGGGGGGCGCGAGACCTCGCGATGCTCGAGCTGTTCTACTCCACGGGGATCAGACTCGGCGAGCTGGCCGGGCTGAACGACCAGGACGTGGATCCGGTGTCGGACCAGGTCAAGGTGCGGGGGAAGGGGCGGAAGGAGCGGTTCGTGCCGCTGGGGAGCCATGCCGCGCGCGCGCTGCGGCAGTACTACCGCCAGCGGGACGCCCTGCTCGCGTGGACGACCGGCGGGCACCTGGCCGTGTTCGTGAACCGGCGCGGCGGGCGGCTCACCCCGCGCGGCATCCAGCTCGCGATCAAGCGCCTGTTCGCGACGCTCGCCGGGAGCCGGGGCCGGGAGCTGCACGTGCACTCGCTGCGCCACTCCTTCGCCACCCACCTGCTCGACGCCGGGGCCGATCTGCGGGCGGTCCAGGAGCTGCTGGGCCACGCCTCGCTGAGCACCACGCAGGTGTATACTCATACGTCGGTGGAGCGGCTCAAGAAGGTGTACCACCAGGCCCATCCCCGGGCGTAGGGGCCGGGGGGCTGTGGGCCGGGGGGTCCGCGGGGGACATGAAACGCATTCACGGCACGACCATTCTTTGTGTGCGCCGCGACGGCCACGTCGCCCTGGGAGGCGACGGTCAGGTCACGATCGGCGACACCGTGATGAAGGCGAACGCCAACAAGGTGCGCACGCTCAAGGGCGGGAAGATCCTCGCCGGCTTTGCGGGCGCGGCGGCGGACGCGTTCACGCTGTT
>DASPXO010000251.1:0-10522 GCA_035637235.1 Gemmatimonadales bacterium
GGAGCACACGATGTGCGCGCGTTTGAGCGCGTGGTACGCCTCGACGGGACGCGGGGGCGCCACGCACACGATCGCGGAGCGGTGCACGTCGTCCCGCGGTGAGACGACGCGCACGCCGTGCTCGTCCGCCCACTGGAACACGGGCTCGTGCAGGGATCGCGTGTGCCGGGCGATGTCGGCGACGCCGATCTCGGCGAGCATCCGCACCGACTCGGTCATGCCGTAGAAGTCCTGAAAGGGGAGCGTGACCATCTCGAACCGGCGGGCGTCGGCGCGGAACCTGGGGTTGTATTCGGTGAGCCGCGAGAAGTCGTCCGTCCCCTCGAACGCCATCCACCCCGTCACCGCGGGCTCGAGCGCCGCGACGAGCTCCTGGCGCACGTACACGAACCCCGAGCCCCACGGCGAGAGCAGCCACTTCTGGCCGCCGCAGGCGAGGATGTCGACCGGCGTCTCCCGCAGGTCGAGCTCCGAGTTCCCCACGCCCTGGATCCCGTCCACCACGAGAAACGTGCCGTTGGCGCGGCACGCGGCGCCGAGGCGCGCGAGGTCGGCGCGGTAGCCGTTCGAGAACTGTACGAACGACACGGCGAGCACGCGCACGCGCGGGTCGTGCAGCCGCTCGACGAGGTAATCCTCGTCCGGCCAGCCCGCCGGCGTGCAGGGCGCGAGCTCCACCACGATCCGCTGTTTCTTGAGGAGCAGCCACGGGTACACGTTCGCCGGGAATTCGCGGTCGGAGAGGAGCACGACGTCGCCCGGCTGCAGGGGGAGCGCGCGGGCCGCGAGGTGCAGGCCGTGGCTGGTGTTGGTCGCGAGCGCGATCTCGGACGCCTCCGCATGGGTGAGTCGCGCGATCGCTTCCCGCGCGGCCTGCAGCCCGGCCTGGAGCTCCCGGTCGGGGAGGAGATGCGGGGCCGTGCGCTTGGCGGTGAACGCGTCGAGCGCGCGGCGCGTCCGCTCGGGGATGGGCCCGATGGACGCGTTGTTGAGGTAGACGGTGTCGGCGGTCCAGGGAAACTCGGCGGCCCGGAGCGCGCGGAAGGCGTCGCGCAGCGCGCGCAGGCGGGTCGGGTGATAGGCGATGTCGGTCATGCCCGCACGTCGAGCGCGTCGCGCAACCCGTCGCCCACGAGGTTCAGGCCCAGCACCGCCGCGCCGATGGCGAGTCCGGGAAAGAGCGAGACCCACGGCGCCACGCGCAGCAGGTCGCGCCCCTCCGCCACCATCGCGCCCCACGAGGGCGTGGGGGGCTGCGCGCCGAGGCCCACGAACGACAGCGCCGCCTCGGCCATGATCGCGCCCCCGATCCCGAGCGTCGCCGCCACGATCACGGGCGCGAGCACGTTGGGGAGGATGTGGCGCGTCACCAGGCGCGCGTCGGAGGCGCCCAGCGCGCGGGCGGCCTGCACGTAATCGAGCCCCCGCGCCACGAGCACCTGGGCGCGCACCAGGCGCGCCGTCCCGGCCCATCCCACGAGGCCGATCACGACGGCGACCACGGGCAGCGACGGCTTCACGGCGGCGGCGATGGCGATCAGGAGGAGGAGCGACGGGAAGGCGAGGGTGACGTCGGCGGCGCGCATCACGACCGCGTCGATCCAACGGCCGTAGTAGCCGGCGACGAGCCCGAGGGCGAGCCCTGCGGCCAGGGCGACGGCCTGGCTCCCGAGGCCCACCGCCAGCGACAGCCGCGTCCCGAACAACACCCGACTCAGCACGTCGCGCCCCTGTGGGTCCGTCCCGAAGGGGTATGCCGGAGACGGGGCCTGCAAGCCGCGCGTCAGCTCGCCGCGGTAGGGATCCCCGGGCGCGAGCCACGGCGCGGCGACCGCGACGAGCGCGAGCGCCACCATCACCGCGAGCCCGGCCATTGTCCAGCGACTCCGGAGCAAGCGACGGCGGATCAGTAGCGCGGGCATAGGGGCAATGACTACGTTACTCGCAAGCTCACCTTCAGGGCAAGCGGCGGTCTCATTGAAGAGCGGCACACGCTTCACTCTCGTCCTCGGCGGCGGCGGGATGAAGGGCCTCGCGCACATCGGCGTGCTCCAGGCCCTCACCGAGCGCGGCCATCTGCCCGCGCACATCGTCGGCTCGAGCGTCGGCGGGCTCGTCGGGGCGGCGTGGTCGGCCGGCCACAGCATCGCCGAGCTGCGGGAGATCGCGGTCAATCTCCGCCGCCGGGACGTGTTCGTCGTCGCCCACGCCGACATGGCGTTCAAGCGGATGCGCTCGCCCGCCCTGTTCCGCCGCGAGCCGCTGGACGCGCTGCTCGACCGCCTCGTGGGGGACATGACGTTCCAGGATCTGCGCCACCCGCTCGTCGTCAACACGGTGGACATCAACTCCGGGATGCAGGTGTTCTGGGGACTCGAGGGGCTGGACGAGGTGCCGGTGAAGGACGCCGTGTTCGCGTCGTGCGCGCTGCCGGGCTATCTGCCGCCGCGCGAGATCCGCGGCCGCTTCTACGTGGACGGCGCCACGGTCGAGAACCTCCCGGTCGGCACGGCGCGGGTGCTCGACACCGACCTCATTCTCGCGCTGGACGTCTCGGCTTCCAACGCCTTCCGCGCCGACGTGCAGGAGGAAGGCTTCGCCGCGGTGTTCGCCCGCGCCACCGAGATCGCGATGCAGTCGCTGCTCGAGCTGCGGCTGCACGAATGGGGTACGCCGCCCGTCTATTACATCCACCCGCGCGTCGAGCACATCTCGCCGTTCTCGTTCGAGCACCTGCGCGAGCTCGTCGAGGAGGGTTACCGCGCCACCAGCGCCGCGCTCGACCACGCCGACGAGTGGCCCGCGCCGGGCGACGCGGGCGTTTATCCCCGGCGGCGTATCATCGTCCGGGTCCAGCGCGAGCGCTGCATCGGCTGCGGCGCCTGCCTCGTCCAGGCTCCGCCCGGGATGTTCGTGCTGGATGCGCAGGGGAAGGCCGTGGTGACGCGCCCCGAGCAGGACTGGTCGCCGATCGACGGCGAGTTCATCCGCCACTGCCCGACGTACGCGATCAGCGCTCGGCCGGCCGCAACTTCCGCCGAAACTCGTCGTCAATCCGGATGAGGTCGCGGGCGACGCGGTCCCAGTTGTAGTGCGTCTCCACGGCGCGGCGGCCCGCCGCGCCCATCCCCCGGCGCAGCTCGTCGTCCGCGAGCAGCCGCGTGATGCCTGCGGCCACGGCGGCCGGATCGCCGGGCTCGACGAGGATGCCCGTCTCCCCTTCGCGCACCGCGTCGGGCACCCCCCCCGAGCGCCCGCCCACCACCGCCAGCCCGCAGGCCGACGCCTCCACGATCGCGAGCCCGAACCCTTCCGCGAGGAGCTCGACGCGGCGCGACGCGCCGACGTACACGTCCGCCGCGTTGTAGAGCGCCGGCAGCTCGTCGTCCGGGACGAACCCGAGGAACCGGACCGCGTCGCCCTGCCCCAGGTCCGCGACCAGCCGCTCGAGCTGCGGCCGGCGCGGGCCGACGCCCGCCACGGCGTAGCGGGCGCCGGGAAACGCCGCCCGCACCGCGGGCAGCGCCCGGATCACCGCGTCGATTCCCTTGTGCCATTCGAGGCGCGCCACGGTGAGGAGCCACGGCCCACCGTCGAGGCCGTAGCGGTCGCGCACGGGGCGCGGGTCGATCCCGGGCCGGAAGTGCGACGGCGTAGTGCCGAGCGGCACCACGCGCACGTCCCGCGCGAGCGCCGCGCAGCCGACGGACTCGAGCACCGAGCGCGCGAGCCCGGCGGTCCACCGGCTGATCGCCACCACGACGCCGGCCCCGCCCAGGAGCTGCCGGCCGGTCCAACGCTTGAAGGCCGACCGACGGACTTTCGCGTGGAGCAACAGCAGCTCGGTTCCGTAGACGAAGACGCCGTACGGCAGTCCGTGGCGCGCTCGCAGCCAGCACGCCGGATAGCCCGCGGGCTTGAGCTCGGCGCACCAGGCGAAGCCGGGCCGCCCGCGGCGGACGAGGGAACTCGCGCGCCCGGTCCAGAGCGCGAGCCCGTGGATCGTGCGCAGCCGCGTGGCGCGGATCCCGACGTGATCGATCTCGTGCGGAAAGCGCGTGTCGCTCGTCGCGCTCCCCGCGTGCCGCCCCGTCGAGACGATCAGCGAGCGGGGCGGATAGCGCAACGCCAACTCGCCCATCAGCCGGGCGATGCCGCCGCCGTGGGGAGGGAAATTGAATGCCAGGAGGAGCGTCGATCCCCGCTCGTCGGGAAGCGGAGGACGGGAATCGGGAGACGTCAAGACACGACTTCGGCTTCGATCGCCCGGAGCTCCGAGACGACGCGGTCCCAGTTGTAGTGCGTCTCGACCGCGCGCCGCCCGGCCGCGCCGACCCGTTTCGCCAGCTCCGCGTCCGCCAGCAGCCGGCAGATCGCGCCCGCGAACGCGGCCGGATCCTCGGGGGGGACCAGGAAGCCGGTTTCGCCGTCGCGCACGGCGTCGGCAATCCCGCCGGAGTTGCCCGCCACGACCGGCAGCCCGCACGCGGCCGCCTCGACGAGCGAGATCCCGAACCCCTCCACCCCGATTCGCTCGGCCCGGCGCGACGCGCCGACGTACACCGACGCGATGTTGTAGAGAGCAGGCAGGTCGCGCTCGCTCACCCCGCCCAGGAACAGCACGTGGCCGGCCACTCCCGCTTTGTGGGCGAGCTGCTCGAGCTGCTCGCGCTCCGGACCGTCTCCGGCGACCGCGTAGCGCACGTCGGGCGCGCGCTCGAGAACCGAGGGAAGGGCGCTGATGACGGTGTCCACGCCCTTGTGGGTCTCGAGCCGTGCCACGGTCAGGAGCCAGCGCGCGTCCCCGTCCGGGATGCCGAGCCGCCGGCGCGTCTCGCTCGCGTCGACCCCGGGTTGGAAGCGCCGCGGGTCGGTGCCGGGATGGATCACGCGCAGGCGCTGGCCATGACCGTCGAGCCCGAGCTCGCCGAGCACGCTGAGGGCGAGGTCGCGGGTCCAGGCGCTGTTGGTCATGAGGAGCGCCGCGCCACCTAGGATCGCCCGCGTGGACCGCCGCTTGAAGCCCGACTGGCGGAGCTTGTGCTGCTCGCTGAGCAGGTCCCCGCCGTGAAAGTAGATGCCGTAGGGCACGCGGCAGCGCTCGAATACCCAGCGGGCGGGATACCCGGCCGGTTTGACGTTGCCGCAGTGCACGAAGCGGACCCGGTGCTGGCGCGCCAGGCTCGTGGCGCGGCGTGACCACAGCAGGAGGCCGGGCAGCGACTTGGTCGTGCGCCGGCTGACGGGAAGGCGGTCGATGACGCCGGGGAACTCCCCGTCGACCTCGGCCGCGTCGGGGTCCTGCGGCGTCGAGACGATCAGCTCCCCGGACGGATACCGCTGGGCCAGCTCGCCGTGCAGGCGGGCGATGCCGCCGCCCATCGGGGGGAAGTCGTGCGCCAGCAACAACGTGGTCACCGGGAGCGCTCCCACAGCCGGGCGTACTTGAGGAAGACGCTCATGGCTCCGAAGCCCGAGAGGACAGCGCCCCGCCAGCCTTCGAGCATGCCCAGCTGGAAGACGTACATGCGGACGAACCGCGCCGGGGGTCGCAGCAGGAGATCCGCCATCCGGGCGCGCCGCCCCCCCTCGGCGAGGTCCGCCGCGGCCCACGCCGAGTAGCGGTCGACTTTTCCGAGATGATGGGCCAGGTCGCGGTACGGCACGTGCTCGAGCGGCGCCGCGAGCCGCCCCACGTCGGCGACGGGCTCGAGCCCTTCGTGCACCCGGCGCTCGAGGAAGCGACGGCCGCGCCGGAACAGCCGCACCACCCAGTCCCGCCCCCACCCGGCGCGAGTCATCGCCTTCCCCAGGTACACGTTGCGTCGCCGCACGGCGTAGGCCTCGTGCGCGGGCGCACCGGCTACCCGGCCCAGCTCACGGGCGAGGTCGGGCCCGATGCGCTCGTCGGCATCGAGCGCGAACACCCAGTCGTGCGAGGCGGCGGCGATTCCGGCGTTGCGCTGGGCCGCCACGGTCGGGCCGTCGCGGGCGATCACGCGCGCCCCCGCCGCGCGGGCCAGCTCCGGCGTGCCATCGGTCGAGGTGGCGTCAACGACGATCACTTCGCCCGCCCAGGCGAGGTGGCGCACGCACTCGCTGATCTGGGCCGCTTCGTTCCGGGTGGGGATGACGATCGTGATCGGCGTCGCCATTGGGCTGGTGAATGCTAACGGGACGCCGCGGCGACGAGCAATCGTCGTCGTTCCAGCGCCTCGCGATAGACCGCCTCCGCCCGCTCTGCCGTCCGGTCGAGCGTGAACTCGCGCCGCACGCGCTCGCGCCCGGCGTGGGCGATCCGGCGACGGAACTCGCCGTCTCCGAGCAGCCGCTCGAGCGCCCGCGCCCACGCCCCCGGGTCGAGCGGGGGGACGAGCACACCGGTTTCTCCCCCCGTGATCAGGTCGGCGTTACCGCCGGCGTGCGACGCCACGACCGGCAGCCCGAGCGCCATCGCCTCGAGCAGCGCCTGCGAGAGCCCTTCGATGCGGGAAGGCAGCGCGGCGACGGATGCGAGATGGTAGAAGGCGAGCGGGCGCTCGGTGAACGGGACCAACACGACGCGGTGGCGCGACGGCGCCGCGTCGGCGAGGCCGCGCAGGCGCTCGTCCGCCTCGATGCCGACCAGCGCGAGGACGACCGGGCGCTCGACCCGCGGCAGCGCGCCGAGGAGGACGTGCTGGTCCTTGCGGCGCGCGACGACCGCGACGACGGGCCGCCCGTTCGTGGCGCCCAGCGCGGCGCGCGCCGCGGCGAGATCGTGCGGCGACACGGCGGCGTCGATCCGCTCGAGCGCGATGCCGTTCGGCACGACGCGCAGCCGGCCGCCGGGATGCAGGCGCCGCCGCAGGGCCCGGGCCACCGCCCCGCTCACGGCGATCGTGCGATCCGCGGCCAGGCCGACCGCGAGCAGCTCGACGGGGGACGTGAGCGGCATCGTGCGCCGGGTGACCACGAACGCCTGCGGCAGCTTCCCGCGCCAGCGCAGCCAGGTGAGCGCCCGGCGGTCACGCGTGGCATGGGCGTTCACGACGTCCACCCGCGCGCGGCCCGTGACCTCCGCGAGCGTGGCGGCGAGGGCCCCGAGCCGGGTGAAGTCGAGCGGCACGACCTCGAGCCCCGCCGCCCGCGCCAGCCGGGCGAGCAGCACGTCCCCGCGGCAGCCCACGAGCACCCGGTGCCCGCGGCGGGCCAGATGCTCGCTCAGGTCGACGATGGATTGCGTGGAGCCGGCCGGGCCGCCCTGGTGGGTGAGCTGGAGAATGGTGAGCGGCCGGTCCGGCATGGCCCGAAGCTAGTGCCGTTCCAACACCCCGTCACGGCGGACTCCGGAAGGTCGAGGACCCCGGGGCGAGCAGTTGGAACGGCACTAGTTATACTATCCCGTCCCATGCACGTCGTGGTGGCCTCCCACCAGCAGCTGCCGGCGAAGGGATACGGCGGCCCCCAGCGCGTGGTCGCGGCCCTGGTCCGCGGGCTCGCGGCGCTCGGGCACCGCGTCACCCTGCTCGCGCCGCCCGGGACGCGGGTGCCGGAGGCGCAGGTGGTCGACGTGCCGCCGCGCAAGCTCGACGACCCGGCAGGTCTCGCGACCTACGTCCCGCGCGACACCGAGATCCTGCACGCGCACTTCACCCTCAAGCGCGCTCCGAGCGCCGTGCCCTTCGTCCAGACCATCCACCGCAACCTCAAGCCCGGCTCCCCGCCCTTCCCCAACACCATCTTCTTGTCACGCGACCACGCCCGCCGCCACGGGAGCGAGGTGTTCGTCTACAACGGGCTCGATCCCGCCGAGTACGTCTTCCGCCGGTTCCCCAAGCGGCCGGGCCAGTACGACCTGTTCCTTGGCAGGCTGCACAGCGCGAAGGGGTACCACTGGGCCGTCGAGGCGGCAAAGCACACCGGTCACCCGCTGATCGTCGCGGGCGGCTGGCGGCCGAGCTTCACGGGGGCGATCAGGTACATGGGCGAGGTGGACGGGGGGGCCAAGGCCGCCTTGCTGGCGCGGGCGCGCTGCGTGTGGAACCCGGCGCAGTGGGACGAGCCCTTCGGGCTCGTGACCGTCGAAGCGCTGCTCTCGGGCACGCCGGTTCTGGGCACCCGCAGGGGGGCGCTCCCCGAGCTGATCACGCCGGCCGTGGGCGCGTTGTGCGACACGATGGAGGAGATGCTCGCCGCCGCCGCTGGGATTCACACGCGGGACCCGGCGGCGTGCCGCGCCCATGCCGAGCGGTATTTCACGCATCTCACGATGGCGGAGCGGTACCTGCGCATGTACCGCTGCCTGGTCGAGACCGGCGTGCTCCCACCCGGCGAGCCCACCCCCCGCACGGCCGCCTGACGGCATGCACGTCGCCGTCGCGTCGCATTATCGGCTGCCGGTGAAAGGGTACGGCGGGGGAGAGCGCGTCGTGGTCGCGCTGGTCCGCGGGCTCGCGGCTCGGGGGCATCGCGTCACGCTGCTCGCCGCGCCGGGCACCCGGGTTGCCGAGGCGAACGTCGTCGAAGTGCCGCCGAGCACCCTGACCGACCCAGCCGCCGATCTTGCCACCCTCACGCCGCGCGACGCCGACATTCTCCACGCCTTCTTCCCCGTGATGCGGCTGCCCTCACATCCGTTCGTGCAGACACTGGAGGGTAATCTGCGGGCCGGAGCCGCGGTGCCGCCCAGCAACATTTTCGTCTCGCGCGACCATGCGCGCCGCTATGGGAGCGACGTGTTTGTCTACAACGGTCTCGATCCGGCGGACTATCTGTTCCGCTCCCACAAGGAGGACTACGACCTCTTCCTCGGCCGGCTGCACAGCGTGAAGGGCTATCGCTGGGCGATCGCCGGCGCGAAACGCAGCGGACGTCGCCTGTTGCTGGCGGGAGGCTGGCGTCCCAGCTTTAGGCGCAACATCACGTACGTCGGCGAGGTCGACGGACGCCGGAAAGCCGAATTGCTGGCTGGCGCGCGGTGTCTGTGGATGCCGGCGCTGTGGGACGAGCCGTTCGGGCTGACCACGATCGAAGCCCTCTTCTCGGGGACGCCCGTGCTCGCGACCCGCCGGGGCGCGCTGCCGGAGGTCGTCACGCCCGAGGTCGGCATCCTGGGCGACACGCTCGAGGAGCTCGTCGCCGGCGCCGAAACGATCCACACCCGCGCACCGCAGGCCTGTCGCGCACGCGCCGAGCGCTACTTCACCCACCTCGTCATGGCCGAGGAGTACGTCCGCATGTACCGGTGCCTGCTCGAGACCGGAGAACTCCCGTCCGGCCGGGCGACGCCCCCCTTGCCCCCCTGAAGTCGACCCAGCCCGTGTTGATGATCAGGTGGCGAGGCGGCTACGAGGTGGGATGGCGGCCCGACTCTTTCGGCAGGCAAAAGACGTCGTAGACGTTCCACCGCAGCAGGTTCTCAGGGGTGATGAGATCCCCCAGGACGTTCTCGTCGCTCTCCTTGCGGCGCACCTCGTAACCGTGGCCTACAAGGAAGTCGTACAGCTTCAGCCGATAGGCGGGTGCGGACTTCCGGAGATCGAACATCTCCACTTGGAGGTAGGGTCGCTGACCGCGAATGAGGCCCTCGAGGGTTTCCAGAATAGGCAGGTCGAATCCTTCGGCGTCCACTTTGATGAAGCGGAGCCGCGGGATGAGGTCGGCGTGCCGCTGAGCGAGGAGGTTCTGCAGGTTCTTCCCCTCCACCCGGACCTTGAAGGCGCTACCATGCTGCCACTTGCTCATCCCCTCGTGAAACCCCCCGTTGCAGTAGCCTGCTTCCCCGTACTGGAACTCGTAGAACCCGTCGGCCCGCATCGCGGCGAACATCAGCGGCATGATGCTGGTCTTCCCGGGGTTCAAGGCGGCGTTGCGCTCCAGCACCGGGAACACGTACGGGTTGGGCTCGAGCGCGAGCACGAGGCCCGAGGGGCCGACCGCGAGCGCGATGGGGATCGCGGTATCGCCGGTGTGGGCACCGATGTCGATGGCGACGTCGCCGGCGCGCAAGAAGCGACGGAGCTGATCCACGACCGCCTGCGGCGGCGCGGCGCGGTACGCGCCCGGGTGCAGCCACCGGGCGACCTCGACGCGTCCCTCCTTAGGGAGTTCGTGCGCCTCAATCACGAATCCGAACGTCTTCGGCTGCGGTTTAAGTCCGAGAAGGTGGAAGAACTCCTTGACTTTCACCGGGGTCTCCTCTCGCAGGCCGGCTCAAAACAAGCGAGGGCTAGGCTTCATCCGCAAGGTAGATACCGCCACGTCGCCCACCGCCCGGGAGGAGGCGGTGTGCGACGGGCGCGCGCCGAACGGTTCTTCACGCACGTCGTGATGGCCGAGGAGTACCTGCGCATGTATCGGCACCTGCTCGAGACGGGGACGCTGCCGCCGGGGCGGGTGGCGCCGTGCGCGCCTACTTGAGCGCCACGCTGAGCAGCTCCCGCAGGCGATGCGCCCACGTGTGCTCCCGCAGCGCACGCTCGCGCGCCGCGGCGGCGAGCGACTGCCGCCGCGCCGCGTCTTCCAGCAGCAGCCGGGCCCG
>DASPXO010000252.1:0-3777 GCA_035637235.1 Gemmatimonadales bacterium
GATGCGTGGCGAGCACTTCGAGCAAGCGCAGGCCGTACGGGGCGCCGGAAGCCCCGGTGATCGCGAGAATGACGGGGAGCTTGGTCATCTCCCGCGCCGGTTCGGTGCGGGGGAACGTTTCGGGTGCGCCGGCGGACGCGGCGGCGCAGGCGATTGCGGATTGCGGATTGCGGATTGCGGAATCGAAGTGGAAGGTCGCGTCCTGGTCCGCCGCTTGCTCCGTCCTGGAGAGCGACCTTTCCTAGCCATTCCGCAATCCGCAATCCGAAATCCGCAATCTCATAGCACCCGATCCGCCAACGCGCCAAGAAAGACCACGATGCTCACGATCCCATTGGCCGTGAAAAACGCGGCGTCGAGGCGGCTCAGGTCTCCCGGCTTCACGAGGTGGTGCTCCCAGGCGATGAGCCCGGCGCCGACCGCGACGCCCCCGAAGTATGCCCAGCCGAGGCCCGCGCCCGCCCCGAACAGCACGAGCGCGAACAGCGCGAGCCCGTGCAGCGACTTCCCCGCGACGATGGCGGGCCCCCGGCCCAGCCGCACCACCAGCGACCGCAGCCGCTCCGCCCGGTCGAAGGCCTCGTCCTGGAGCGCGTAGAACACGTCGAACCCGGCCACCCAGCACGTCACCGCCGCCGTGATCGCGCCCAGCAGCCACCACGGCCGGCTCCAGGCGCCCGCCACCGCGAGATACCCGCCCACCGGCGCCATCGCGAGCGAGAGGCCCAGCCACAGGTGCGACCAGTCGGTGAAACGCTTGGTGTAGCTGTACGACCCGATCCACAGCAGCGCCAGGGGCGAGAGGGCGAAGCACAGCGGATTCAGCTCCCACGCCGCCCCCACGAACAACGCCGCCGCGACGAGCACGGCGCTCCACGCCTGCGCGAGGGTCAGCCGCCCGGACGGCAGCTCGCGCTGCCGCGTGCGCGGGTTCCGGGCATCGAGCTCCCGGTCGGCGATGCGGTTGAACCCCATGGCGACGAACCGGGCGCAGGTGAACGCGAGGATCACGAGACCCATCGCGCGCCCCGTGAGGGGATACGTCCGGGACGCCACGACCACGCCCAGCAGCGCGAACGGCAGCGCAAAGATGGTATGCGGCAACCGGACAAAATTCGCATATCGGACAAGCAACGACTCGCCGGCGAGCCGCTGGCCCTCGCGGGCGGTCAGGCGGACCGGCGGACCGGCGGACGGAGTGACGCGCTGTCCGACCGTCCGCCCGTCCGCCCGTCCGCCCGTGCTAGAGCTCAATCCCCAGCTCCTCCCACATCGCATCGACCCGCCGTTGCGTCTCCGGATCCATCACGATCCTGCTCGGCCACTCCCGCGTGAAGCCCTCTTCCTTCCACTTGCGCGTGGCGTCGATCCCCATCTTGGAGCCGAACGTGAACCCCCGGCTCGAGTGGTCGAGCACATCGATCGGGCCCAGCGTGAACCGCACGTCCCGCTCGGGGTCGATGTGGTTGAGCGCCACCCACCAGGCCTCCCTGGCGTCGCGGACGTTCACGTCTTTGTCGACCACGACGATCACCTTCGCGAGCGACATCAGCCCCTGGCCCCACAGGCCGTTCATCACCTTGTACGCCTGGCCGGGATACTGCTTGTCGATGCTCACGAACACGAGATTGTGAAAGATCCCCTCCGCCGGCATGTGGATGTCCACCATCTCGGGGATGGTCAACTTGAGGAGCGGCAGGAAGATCCGCTCCGTGGCGTGGCCGAGGTAGTAGTCTTCCATCGGGGGGCGGCCCACGATCGTGTGCGGCCAGATCGGCTCGGCGCGCATCGTCACCGCGGTGACGTGGACCTTGGGATAGTGGTCGGCGAGCGAGTAGAAGCCGGTGTGGTCCCCGAACGGCCCCTCGAGCACCAGCGCCTCGCGCGGGTCGACGTAGCCTTCGAGCACGAGTTCCGCCTCGGCGGGCACGTCGAGGTCGGAGGTCATCGCCTTCGCCAGCCGCACCGGCTCTTTGCGCAGGAATCCCGCGAACAGAAACTCGTCGATCGAGGGCGGCAGCGGCGCCGAGGCGGCGTAGACGCTCGCCGGATCGCCGCCCAGCGCGATCGCGACGGGCATCCGCTCGCCGCGCGCCGCCATCTCGCGCCAGTGGGCCGCGCCCACCTTGTGGCGCTGCCAGTGCATCGCCAGCTCCGCCTTGCCCAGCACCTGAATCCGATACATTCCCACATTCCGGACACCGGACACGGGATCCCGCGTAATCACCCCCGGGAGCGTGATGTACGGACCGCCGTCCTCGGGCCAGCAGACCGGCACCGGGAACTGCGACAGGTCCACGTCCTGTGCGCGGATCACCACCTCCTGGCACGGCGGCCGGCCGCCGGTCGTCCTGGGCGGGAACTTCGCGACCTCGGCGAGCTGGGGCAGCAGCGCGAGCTTGCCGAGCATGCTGTCGGGGACCTTGAGGTTCAGCAGCGCGGCGATGCGCTCGCCGATCGTGTCCAGGCACTCGACGCCGAGCGCCAGGGCCATGCGCTTCTCCGAGCCGAACAGGTTGACGGCGACCGGATAGCGGGACGGGCCGCCTTTCAAGAGCGTCGGGCTCGTGAACAACAGCGCCGGTCCCCCGCCCGGAGACTTCATGCAGCGGTCGGCGATCTCGGTGATCTCCCTGTCCACCGAGACCGGGCGCTGCACGCGCACGAGATCCCCGGCCGCCTCGATCGCCCCGATGAAGGCGCGCAGGCTATCGAGTGCCATGATGGACGGCGCAGATCCCGCCGCTCAACAACTCGTAGGCGACGTCGGAGAACCCCGCATGCCGGAGCCGTTGCCCGATGTCCTCCGGATCCGGGAACGCGAGCACCGACTCTGGCAGGTATGTATAGGCGTCCCTATGTTTCGAGACCGCGCGGCCGATGGCGGGCAGCACGCGCCGCAAGTAGAAGAGGTACGCGGCGCGCAGCGGAGCGAAGCGCGGCGTCGTGAACTCGAGCACCACGAAGCGGGCTCCGGGCTTCGTGACCCGGGCGGCTTCGCAGAGCCCCGCCTCCAGGTCCGCCAGGTTTCGGATCCCGAACGCGACCATCGCGCCGTCGAACCGGCGGTCGGCGAAGGGGAGTGCGAGCGCATCGGCGGCGATGGGGCGCGTGCGGGCGGCCTTGAACTTCCCCCGCTGGAGCATCGGCGCCACGAAGTCCGCGCCGATCACGGTGCCGCGGAACCCGGGCTCGCGGGCGAGGGTCGCCGCCAGGTCCAGCGTGCCCGCGCAGAGGTCGAGATAGACGCCGTCCGGTCTCACCTCCCAGCCGAGCCGCTTGACCGCGGCCCGGCGCCAGCGGCGATCCACGTTGAGGCTCAGGAGATGGTTGAGGAAGTCGTAGCGCGGCGCGATGGCGGTAAACACGCTCCGCACGTAGGAGCGCTTCGCGTCACCGTCCGCACACGCGGCCACCTCGAATGCGGGAGACGGAGGGGGCGGGGGGGGCGCCATAGGCGCGAAAGATAGGCCGGGCAACCTGAACGCCGCCAGCGACCGGGAGGTCGCGCAGTGGGCGACACAGGGCCACGAGCCCGCGTTCCGCGAGCTGGTCCGCCGCTACGAGCGGCCGGTCTTCTCGCTGCTCTACCGCATGGTGCGTGACCGGGCGCTCGCCGAGGACCTGGCGCAGGAAACGTTCATCAAGGTCCTGAACGGGATCCGGTCGTACAATCCCCAGTTCAAGTTCTCGTCGTGGATCTTCAAGATCGCGAACAACGCGGCGATCGATCACCTGCGCAAGCGGGAGCTCGACACGCTCTCGCTCGACGGCTCC
>DASPXO010000253.1:0-6626 GCA_035637235.1 Gemmatimonadales bacterium
GCGGCCTTGTTCGTGAACGTCACGGCGCAGATGCGGGCCGGCTCGAACCCGAGGGCGTCGATCAGGTGGTGCACCCGGCCGATGAGGCAGAACGTCTTTCCGGCGCCCGGTCCGGCGACCACGAGCACGGGGCCGAGCGGAGCCTCGACGGCGAGCAGTTGCTGGGGAAGGGGCTCGAAGTCCATGGAATGTACAGTTTACTGCGTCGGCCGAACGCACGTGCCCTGGTCAGCGGAACCTCCGGAGCCCGCGATGTCGCACCCGGCGCTTATCCTTCTCACATTCCCGTAAGGAGAGTTCATGCGCGTTGACAACGCCAAGTCAACACCTGCGACACCGCCGTGAGCCGGCGAGGTGGGCACCGGTCTCCCCGGTTCGATACGTCGGACCCCATGCTCGACGCACAGCCCGTGGCGGAGTTGGACCTGCACGGATGCGTGCGGTACGAAGTCGAGAGGTTGGTGCGCGGCTTCCTGCAGGACTGGGCACGCCGACAGCCGGGAGCTGTCGTACACATCATCACCGGGAAGGGCAGGGGCTCGGCAGCCGGCGCGGTGCTCCGGCCGGCCGTACGGACGCTGCTGAAATCGACGCTGACGCCGCTCGTGGCCGATTGGGCACCGGACCAGGCCGACGGCGGCTATCTGGTCAAGCTGAGGTGAGATGACGACCACCTTGCTGGTAGGCGTCCTGCTGGGCGTCGCAGTCGTGATCGCCCTGCTGGTGGCGATGCTCGTGCGGCGGCCCGCGGGACACGGCGAGATGACTCTGCTCCAGCAGCAGCTCGTGGAGCTGCGTGACCGGATCGAGCGGCTTGCGACCTCGCAGCAGGAGGTGCCGAAGGCCCTGGCCAATAGCTCCCTGGCGGAGGCCCGGGCACTGGCGGAGGTGCGCGAGCGGCTGGTACAGCTCGGGGAAGCGACGAAGCGGCTCGAGTGCGTGGGTGAGCAGGTCAGCGAGGTTCACCAGCTCCTACAGATCCCCAAGCTCCGTGGCAACCTGGGCGAGGTGATGCTCGAGCAGCTCCTCGTCGAGATTCTCCCTCCGGCCCAGTACGCGCTGCAGTATCCGCTGTCGGCGGGGCGCGTGGACGCGGTCGTCAAGATCGGGGGACGACTGATCCCGGTGGACGCCAAGTTCCCCATGGAGAGCTGCCGCCGGATGCTCGAGGCGCCGCCCGAAGCGGTAGACCGTGAGCGTCGGGGGTTCTTGAAGTCGGTTCGCGACCGGATCGACGAGGTGGCGTCCAAATACATTCGGCCGTCGGAGGACACCTACGAGTTCGCCCTCATGTACATCCCCGCGGAAACCGTCTACTACGAGGCGGTAGTCCGTGACGCGTCGCTCGAGGACTCGAAGGGTATCCTCCGCTACGCGCTGGAGCGCCGCGTGGTTCCCGTGTCGCCGCACACCTTCTACACCTATCTGCTGGTCATCCTCCACGGACTGCGTGGGATGAAGCTCGAGGATCGGGCGCGGCACATCCAGGGCGAGCTGGGGACGCTGGCGCAGGAGTTCGAGCGATTCTGGGACGCGATTCGCAAGGTCGGCGGCCACCTCGCGAACGCGCAGAGACAGTACGCGGAGGGGGAGCGGCAAGCGGGCGTGGTGCGGACGCGCTTGGACCGTATCACGGGCGTGGACCTGGCGGTCGAAGCGGACCAGCCTCCAGCGCTGCGGCCGCCTGAACCCTTCCGGGACGCCGGAGCGTAGGATCTCTGGACTATCTTCCCCTTTGGAGCGACCCAGATGAGACCCGTCCTTGGCCTCGCCGCCGTCGGCCTGCTCGGCTTCACGTTCTGGAAAGTGGCGCGCATCTTCTTCGTGCCGCTCTTCATGATGCTGTTCAAGATCGCCCTCGTGATCGGGCTCGTGATGCTGGTCATGTGGTGGTTCCAAAAGAACAAAAAGGACAAGAAAGACGGGGAGGCGCCGGCCGAGTAGCCATCGAGAGGTGGTCCCGGCGCGTTGGGAGGGAGATCGCTACGCTGGCCGCTGCGGATGCCGCACGATGCTGTCCGGCACCTTCTCCCCGTGCCGTACCGTGAATACGGTCTTCTGCCCCCCGGCGAGGGCGAGCTCCACGACCAGGTGACGCCGGTCGCGGGCCATCCGCCAGCCCTGGGGCTTTCGCTCGCCATCCGTCACCGTCCGTGCGGCTTCGACGACCGAGTCCGGGAGGTCGCTGACGGCGGCCAGTCGCGCGCACGTGGCGCAGCGGAGCGACTCTGGAGGCAAGTCCGTCGTGCACACATGGCGGCCGCAGTACCCGCACGCCGCCCGATGTCGCTGGCATGCATCCTTACCGCAAACCGGGCATTCGCTCACCCCGCTCACTGAAAGAGCCTGGCCGTCCACGTGGCACTCCTTGCGGTGCGCCGGGCAAGCGTACGAGCCGTCCTGGTCCGGCAACGGCATGAGGTGCGTGACGCAATGCCGCTGCTGGTCCTCTACGCACTCGGCCGAGTGGCCGGCGCAGACGGGCTTGCCGCAGGTCCCGCATGGCGCGACCTCGTCCGGCGCGAAGACGGCAGCCGGCTCCTGCACGCAGACCGCGCGGTGCTGCTCGCACACCAGGCGCCGCGATTGGTCGGTGCGGCGCAGATGCTTGGAGCAATGGACCTGCCCATCCACGGCGCACACGGCCTGATGCGCCGTGCACACCGACTGGTCGCAGCTGGCGCACTGGGTCACCTCGTCCACGCCGACCGGCTCGTTGGTGCCGCCCTCGCAATACCGCACGCACGCCGGGCACAGACGGCGGCTTCCCTTGGGCGCGTCTGCGCCACTCTCTTGCGCGTGCCGGTTGCAGACGACGCGGCCGCAGCTGCCGCACGGCGCCAGACACGCCGAGCAGGCCGCGTGTGCGTCTTCGGCACACACACCCTCGTGAGCCGTGCAGTGCGGCAGCCGGCACGACGGGCATTCGCGCACGTGCTCGTCGCAGGCCGGCTGCCCGTCCACGCGACACTCGGGCGTCCCGTGGTCCGCGCAGAAGTCCTCGGCGCAGACCGAGCAGCGGTACGAGCAGGCCTCACAGCCACAGTGATCGTGCCTGCACACCACCAGGGCCGCCGGCGGCCGGCCGCACTGCGGACACGTAATGCTCCAGGTGGTGGCGGCGAGCGGCCGCTGCGCGCTGAGCGTCGCCTGATGTCCCCGCGCGGAGCGCAGCACCCACTCGGCCCGCTGCATCAGGACCGCGGCCTCGATCAGCTGCAAGGGATGCACGACCGCGTGCACCTGATGGCGCCGGATCTCCTCGGTCCGGCGGCGCTCGTGGAGCGCCGCGACGGTTTGGACCGCCTCCGGATCGGACTGCTCTTGCAGCACTGACTGGAAGTAGCGATCGAGCCTGTCGAGCTCGGCGGCGAGCTCCCCCTCCGCCGCAGCGCGTCGCGCGGCAACCCGCTCCGCCGACTTGTCCCGGAGGTTCTGGACGAGCAGCTGGAGCAGCTCCCCGGCTTCGCGCTGAGGCAGCAGTGGCGCGGCGCCCGCAGCCGAGGGATCTGCGGGTCGGACCCGGCCCGCCTCCAGATCTTGGAACAGGCCAGCCGCATCGTCACCCAGCCGTGCACCCGCCGACAGGTCGTGCACGTCGCTCTCCACCACCGCTTCCTCGACCGCCGCCCCCGCGCGCAGCACGACGCGCGCGACTAGCCGCCCCACCGGATGCACCCCGAGCCGCGGCGCGCGCGGCTCCGCCGTGCCGTCCCGCACGGGTATGGTCAGCGTGACGCCCGTGGCGTCGCTCGTGGCCGTCGGCGCAAGCAGGCCGAGTGAGAGGCGCGCCGCGCGCGCGCGGATCGCCTCGAGCAGCTGCGTGAGGAAGGGGCTGCCGAGCACCGCGATCTCGGCGTCCGGGTCGCGCGCCAGCGCGTCGAGGGAGAACGCCACCCGCAGCGATTCGCGGTCCCTGAAGAAGGGGCGTTCCGACTGGGGTAAGCTGAGCTCCCAGTGATCGGGGCCGAGGGCGGCCTCTGTGACGCCCGCCAGCCGGCAGTAGCGCTCGAGCAGCGGCCGGATGCGCGCGTCGGCGAGCGGATCGGTGTCTCCGACGGCATGGGGCGCCGGTGGGGGAGGCTGCGGGCGAGGTTTGCGCTGGGGCTTGCGGCGGCGTGTCACGCGGCGGAGTCCCCCACCAGCGGAGCCGCGGCAGCGGCCTCGATGTCCACCAGTACCAGGGGCAGGCGGTCGACCTGCGCCACGAGCGCGATGGCGCGGCCGGCACCCGTCACGCCGCTGAGCCGCACCAGCTCCCCGTACTCGGGATGACGGCCGGCCGGCTGCGGCGTCGTGACACTCTCGATCGCCTCGAGCACTTCCTTCACGTGCACGCCGAGCTGGTGCCGCTTCGCGTCCCAGCCGGCCGCCTTGACGAGCTGGCCCGTGCCGTAGCCGAGGCGCAGCCGGCCGGGGACCGACAGCGTCTGGAACCGGCGCTCGAGGCGCATGGCGTTGTCGTCGGGCGCGATGACCGAGTTCAGCCGTTCCTGCTCCTTGCCCGCCGCGCTGCTCTTTTCGATGTCGCCGCCCATCGTCTCCACCCGGTGCGCGAAGTCCGCTTCGCTCTCGGCGGCGAGCCACTCTTCCGCCAGCCGGCCCTCGAACTTCTGCGCGCCGCCGAACTCGCCGAGGATCACGTCCAGCTCGCCCACGACCAGCTCGAACAGTTTGATCTTCTGGTCGAGCAGCTGCAGGATGTACGACTCGATGGTCCCTTGGGCGGCGAGGTTCACGATGTGGACCTCGCGCGTCTGCCCGATGCGGTGGAGGCGGCCGATGCGCTGCTCGACCACCATCGGGTTCCACGGCAGGTCGTAGTTCACCAGCACGTTGCAGAACTGGAGGTTGCGTCCCTCGCTGCCGGCGCGGGTGGCGATCAGGACGCTGCGCTCGTCCTGCTGGAAGGCGCGGATGCGCTTGTCCCGCTCGGGCGTCGCGTGAGCGCCCCAGTAGACGATCGGCGCACGGTCGAGCGCGCGGACGCGCTCCTCGATCAGCTGAATCGTCGGGCGGTGATCGCTGAAGACCACGACCCGGTCCGGTGTTTCCCGCAGCACATCGGTCAGCACATCCAGCTTGGCGTGCGTCTTGATGCGCTGCGCACGTTGGGCGAGTTGCTTCGCGATGTCGCGGTACGCGGGGCTCACGCGCTCGCCCTGCGCGAGGTGCTCGAGCGATTCGGCGAGCGCCCGCGAGGAAGAGCACAGCCGCTGGCGCAGGTGGATGACCGCGAGCTGCAGGATCCCTTTCTTGGTCGGCCGCCGGCGCCGTACCCCGTCTTCCGTCTCTTCCTGCTCGGCCGGCTGGATGAAGCCTTCCCGATAGAGCCGGCGCAGGAATTCGGTGGTGCGCTCGTACAGATCCGCCTCGGCGCGCGTGAGGCGGACCTCGGGGTTGCGCGGCCTGCGCGGCGGCAGGTCCAGATCGTCGACGACGCTCGAGCGCCGGGTGCGGATCATCACCTCGTGTGTCAGCACGCGCAGCGCATCGGGGTCGCGGGGCGTGCGGTGGTCGCCGGCGACCAGGTGCGCGGCGCGGAACTCCTGCCAGGTGCCGAGCTGGCCCGGCCGGAGCAGGGTGATGAGGTTGTACAGCTCGCGCAGGTCGTTCTGGAGCGGCGTCGCCGTCAGCAGCAGGATGAAGTCGCGCTCAATCTTCTCGATGAATTGGTAGGTCGCGCCGCGGTGGCTCTTCACCTTGTGCGCCTCGTCCACGATCACGAGATCCCAGCGGTGTCGCAGGATCTCCTCGGCGTGGCGGCGCGAGCGCGCGCGGTCGTGCGACACGATCGCCTTGGTGACGCGGGGCCAGTCGTCGGGGTCGGTCGGAGTGTCGAAGCGCTCGAAGAACTTCTCCTCCAGCTCGCCCTGCCACTGCCCCACCAGGGAGGCGGGCGTGAGGATCAGCACCCGGCGGGCGAGCCCCCGAACCGCGAGCTCCTTGTAGATGATGCTCGCCTCGATCGTCTTGCCGAGGCCGACTTCGTCGGCGAGGATGGCGCGGCCGCCCATCTGCCGCAGCACGCGCTGGGCGACGTCGATTTGGTGGGGCAGCTCCTTAATCGCGTTGGCGTCGAGAGTGATCAGCCGGTCGAAGCCCGGCACGAGCGCGATCCGCTCGGCCTCGCGCCGCAGGTCGTACCAGGCGCGGTCTGTGGGGGGCCCCTTCAGCTGCTCGGCGAAGAGCTTCAGGGACCGCTCGTCGACCGCCCAGGTTTCATCGGGCGGAGCGGAGGGGGGAGTCGTCACGCGGTGGCTCGACAAGTCGGGGGACGCAATATGGAAGCGGGCCCCCCCGCCGCGCCACCCCACCGTCCTGGATTCCGAAGAGCCGCCGCAGGTGCGGCGGAGATAACTAGCGGCGCCGAGAACGCCCGGAGCGATGCGGGGCGTCTCGACGAGTCAGGTTCGAGTGCAAGTACTGTTCATCCCACCCGACTGGGAACACCGCGCGACACCTCGGGCAAGGCATCGTCTGGGGCGAGCCGCGTAGCAGCGCACGAGACTTGCAACTCGGACATACTCCGTACCGCTCGCCCCAGCTCTTCGGCAATCGTACCGCATTGGTGGGGCGAGGGACGATCGTCCAGCGGCGTGGCAGTTCACCACGGACATCGAGCA
>DASPXO010000254.1:0-22743 GCA_035637235.1 Gemmatimonadales bacterium
GGGGCGAAGCGCTCGTAATCGTGCTGCTGCCCGTTCAATACGACGTCGGCCCCCGCGTCGTACAGCCGGTCCCACATGATCTTGATCGGGAAGGAGGAGGTCCATGCGTCGGTGTTGGACGAGAAGAACCGTGGATTGTGCCACGCCGCCAGAATGCACTGCTTGGTGTTCCGCGCGAGGTCGGTCTGGAGCCACAGGTCCTGCTCGGAGCCGGCGCTGAACGGCACGTAATCCGCATGGGAGTTCAGGACGATGATGTGCCAGTCGCCGAGGTCGAAGCTGTAGTAGCCCTTGCCGCGCGGGCCCGCCCGGTCGCCGAAATAGTCGAACGAGCCGTCCGCGTTGCCCATGGTGTACTCGTGGTTGCCGAGCACGGCGTAGGTGTTCGCTTTGAAGCGTCCCCAAGTCGGGCCGTAGCAGTTCTGGTAGTCGGTGAGGGAGCCGTCGGGGAATGTGTTGTCGCCCAGGGCCAGCACGCTGCCCGGGATCGTGTCGAGGATCTGTGCTGTCGCCTCGTCGCCGGTGATCGTGCAGCTCGCGATGTTCCCCGCCGCGAGCAGGACGCTCTTCGGCCCCGGGTTCGTGATGGTCGCCGTGGTCGTGGCGCGTGCGCTCGCTGCGCCGCGCACGTCGGTGACCGTGAGCGTCACGGTGTAGGTACCGCCGTTCGCGTACACGTGGATCGGCTGGACACCCGTCCCGGTGCTCCCGTCGCCGAAGGTCCAGGCATAGCTGATCCCGTCACCGTCGGGATCCGAGGAGCCGCTCGCGTCGAACGTGAGGGGCTCACCCAGCACGCCCGAGTACGGGCCACCCGCCACCGCCGTGGGAGCGTGGTTCGTGCCGGTCGGCGGCTTGCCATGGCACCCGCCGTTGCCCGCGTCGGTGAAGCTCCGCGTGGGGACCGGGATGAAGTTCCAGCTGTAGCCCGTGGGCTTCAACGTCAGCTTCAGAACGCCGAAGGTGTTGTTGTCGCGCACCTCGGAATTCGGCGCCGTGACCCCGAACCCGAAGAGGCCCTCCCCACCACCCGTCCCCACCACGAACTGCCGGATGCCGTGGGCGGCGTCCGCCACGCCGGTCGGGGTCTGTGGCGCGAAGCGCTCGTAGTCGTGATGATGCCCGACGAGGACGAGCTCCGCCCCGGCGTTGTACAGGTCCTGCCACAGCGCCTGGGCGTCCGGCATCGTCTCCACGGTGCTGGAGCTGAAGAGGGGATGGTGCCAGTAGGCGAGCGTGCAGAGCTTCGTATTCGCCGCCAGATCGTTGCGCAGCCACTTCTCCTGAGCCGATCCCGCGTTCATCGCAATGTTGCTGTTGAGCGCGACGACGTGCCAATCGCCCAGGTTGTAGCTGTAATAGCCCTTCCCCGACGGGCCGGCGGCCGAGCCGAAGTAGGTGAAGTAGGCGCCGGCGTTCGCCGTGAAGTACTCGTGGTTGCCGGGGACCGGCCGAGTCCGGGCCTTGTGCCGGCCCCAGGTCGGGCCGTAGCAGTTCTTGTAGTCGGTGCTCGAGCCGTTCGGGTACGCGTTGTCGCCCAGCGTGAACACGGTGCCCGGGATGCTGTCGAGCAGGTCCGCGGTGACCGAGTCCCATTTCGTCTCGCAGTCCGCGATATCCCCGGCGCCGACGAGCACGGTGGGCGGCACCACGTTCACCGCGACCGTGTCCGCGCTGGAGGTGCCCCAGCTGTTCGTCACCGTGACGCGGGCGCTGTTCAGGCCGACGGCCGAGTAGATATGAGAGGCGGCGAACGGCGACGCTTGCGCGGTTCCGTTGGTCGTGGCGCCGTCGCCCCACAGAATGGTATACGCCCAGGGGGCGGGGTTCGGGTTCGGATCATTCAACGTGACCGAAAGGTTGACCGTGTCGCCCGGATTCGTGACGACGTCGGGGCCGGCGTTCACCGCCAGCGGTGCGCCGTGGCAACTGGCGCTCCCTGAGTCGCGGAACGTCTTGCCGGCGATCGGCACGAACTCCCAGGCGTAGCCGTCCGGGTCGAGCGTGAGGTTCAGGACGCCCGGCGTGCCGCTGTTCCTGACTTGGCTGTTCGCCCGGACGGTGCCGAACGTCTGCGTGGCGGCGCCTCCGGTGCCGACGATGAACTCGCGGATCCCTTGCGCGGGGTCCGCCTTACCGGCCGGCGTCTGGGGCGCGAACCGCTCGT
The DNA here is from genome assembly GCA_035637235.1 of Gemmatimonadales bacterium. GTDB lineage: Bacteria > Gemmatimonadota > Gemmatimonadetes > Gemmatimonadales > GWC2-71-9 > DASUAL01. Next base: position 2,168 of record DASPXO010000254.1, read on the forward strand.
AGAAGGTGTAGTGCGCGTTCACTACCACGTCCACGCCCGCGGCATAGAGCGCGTTCCACAGCGGGGTGATAGCAGTGTTCGGGTTGTCCTTGGAGTCGAACAGCGGGTGATGCCAGTACGCCAGGGTGCAGCGCGCGGGATGGGCGGCGAGATCCGCGCGCAGCCACTGCTCCTGCGCCGAGCCGGCCGCGGTCGAGACCTTGGAGCTGTTGCTGTTCAGCACGATGACGTGCCAGGCGCCGAGGTCGTAGCTGTAATAGCCCTTCTTGGGGTCGCCGGCCGCCGCGCCGAAGTAGCCGAAATACCCGCTCGCATTGGTCGTCTTGTAGTCGAGGTCGCCCACCGCGGGCTTGGTGTCCGCCTTGCGCCGGCCCCAGCTCGGGCCGTAGCAGGTGTTGTACTGGGTGAGCGTGCCGCTGGTGTAGGCGTTATCGCCCAGGGCCATCACGGTGCCCGGGATCGCATCCAGCAGGGTCGCCGTCGCCTCGTCGCCGGTCGTCGAGCACGACGCGATGTTCCCCGCGCCGACGAGCGTGACCGAAACGGGTAGCGAAAGGAAGCTCGGGGGCGCCTGCGACTCCTCCCTCGGCGACAGGAAGCCCGCATCGCGGCACGTAGCGACGGTCAAGGCGAGAGCGATGGCGGCGAACGGCGCCAGGACGGCGGAGCGAGGCATGATCACGAGCGGCAACTCGATTCAAGAGGTTCACTAGGGCGCGGCATCGACGGCGCTCGCCTAGGCACGAGGCGTGCCCTTGGCCGGCTCGTCTAAGTGCTTGTGGTTGCTCGTGACAGAAACATTTCGCGGGTCGGGCGACCCGGGGTGTGGTAGGTGCCTTACAGCTCCGCGGGAAGACCTACGTGTCGTGCGTCACAATCGGGGAAGATTTCGCGGGTTGTTGACGATACGACCCCTGCCCGCGTCGCGGCGGGCAGGGGTCGTACGGCATCCAGCGCGGTCGGTCCGGCGCTCAGTGGCAGCTGCCGGAGCCTGAATCGGTGAAGCTTGCTCCCGCCACGGGGACGAACTTCCACTCGTACCGGTCGGGCCGCAGCGTCAGCTCCAGGACTCCAAACTCCGCTCCCCGGACCTCGCTGTTGGGCGCGATGACCGTGGGCATGGCGACGCTCTCGCCGCCGGTGCCGACGTTGAATTCCCTGATGCCGCGCGTCTGGTCCACGACGCCGTCCGGGGTCATGGGGGCAAGACGCTCGTAATGATGCATTTGCGCGTTCAGCACGACGTCCACCCCGGCGGCGTAGAGGCGGTCCCACACGACCTTGATCGGACCCGACGACGTATACCCGACGTCGGACGACGAGAAGAACCGCGGATGGTGGAAGGCCGCGAGGGTGCACGTCTTGGAGTTGGCGGCGAGGTCGGCCTGGAGCCACTGGTCCTGCGCCGAGCCGGCGCTGAATGGGACGAAGTTCCCGTTGGAATTGAGCACGATGATGTGCCAGGCGCCGAGGTCGAAGCTGTAGTAGCCGAGGCCCCGTGGCCCGGCGCGGTCCCCGAAGTAGTCGAATGCTCCGTTGGCGGTGCCGGTGTCGTACTCGTGGTTGCCGAGGGTGGCGTAGGTGCGGTCCTTCTGGCGGCCCCACGTGGGTCCGTAGCAGTTCTGGTAGTCGGTCAGCGTGCCGTTGGGGAACGCGTTGTCGCCGAGCGGCAGGACGGTGCCGGCTATCCCGTCGAGCAGCTGCGCCGTCGCGTCGTCGCCCGCCGCCCCACAGGTCGCGATGTCGCCTGCGGCCAGCACGGTCTGGTGAACGTTGGTCACCGACGCGCTCGTGCTCCGCGGGAGACTGGACGCGCCGCGGGAGTCGGTGACGACGAGGGTGACGTTGTACGTGCCATCGGCGGTGTAACTGTGGCTCGGCCGGACACCGGTACCGGCGGAGCCATCCCCGAAGTCCCAGTTGTAGCCGAGCGCGTCCCCGTCGAGATCCGTCGACTTGCTCCCGTCGAACTGGACCGTTCCACCGTCCGACGCATATGGGCCGCTCGGATCCGCCACCGGGGGAACGTCGATCCCCGGCACGAGCTCGGTGGCGGCGGGGGCGGGGGCGGGCTCGGTAGAGGGGGCGCCGTCGCGGCACGCTGTGGCGCCAAGCGCGACGGCGAGCCCGAAGGACGCTAGCAGGGTCTCTGGGCGCAGGGGTCTCATGTGTGTAGCCTCGCATCTCGAAGGATTGGTCGGTGGGTATACCGCCCTGATGCATCCGGCGTGCGAGCGTCGCTGGCGCGGCTAACACTTTGCGATTTATGGCGATAGCTGTCGAGGTCGGTCGGCGGGACCCCCGTCCTCCTGGAGCGTCGCCGCGACGGCGGCAGCGGACGCGCCACGGAGCGAGTACTAATGAAGGGGCCGGCGCGGCGAAATGTACCGCCCGGCGTGAGAATGGTTTGGTGGTGCGCTTCCGGCAGGCTAGGTTATCGCGCGTGAGCGGTGGTGTGCGAAGCGACCCGGCAGGCTGGACCGACGAGCGCCACAAGCGGGGGCTCGCGGGCGAAGCGCAAGCGATCCAGTATTTGGTGTCGCGCGGCTGGCGCATCGTGGCACACCGATTTCGGGTGGGACACACGGAGATCGATCTCGTGGCCCGGCAGGGCAGCCTGGTGGCGTTCATCGAGGTGAAGTCCCGTCGCGGCAACGCTTTCGGCAGCCCGTTCGAGGCGGTCACCGGGGCGAAGCGGCGCGAGCTGGTGAAGGCGGCCCGCGTATGGGTGGACCGCCATGGACGGCCGTCGGATGTCTACCGCTTTGATTGCATCGCGTTGTGTGACAATAAATTGGACCACTTGGCCGACGCGTTTCGGCCCGGCTGGCGGTAGTCGCAGTTTCGGCTTATATTCGGGGCTTCCAACCAGGGAGGCTCCCAACCCATGTCGAGGACACTCATGGCAGCCGAAAAAGAAGTGGCGCAGCTGTCCGACGAGCGCAGGAAGGCCCTGAACCTCGCCATCACTCAGATCGAGAAGACCTGCGGCAAGGGCGCGATCATGCGGATGGGGGCGGATTCGCCGCGGGTGCGGGTGGAGGCGATCCCGACGGGCGCGATCAACCTCGACGCCGCCATCGGCGTGGGCGGCATCCCCCGGGGCCGCGTGACCGAGATTTTCGGTCCCGAATCGAGCGGCAAGACGACGCTCGCGTTGCATGTGGTCGCGAACGCGCAACGGATGGGCGGGGCCACCGCCTACATCGACGCCGAGCATGCGCTCGACGTCGAGTACGCCAAGAAGCTCGGCGTGGACGTGGACAATCTGCTCGTGTCCCAGCCCGACACCGGCGAGCAGGCGCTCGAGATCACCGAAATCCTGGTTCGCTCCGGGGCGGTGGACGTCGTGGTGGTGGACTCGGTCGCCGCCCTGGTGCCGAAGGCGGAGATCGAGGGGGAAATGGGCGATTCGTTGCCCGGCCTCCAGGCGCGGCTCATGAGCCAGGCGTTGCGGAAACTCGCGGGCGCGATCAACCGCTCGCACACGGCGGTGGTCTTCATCAACCAGCTGCGCGAAAAGATCGGGATCATGTTCGGCAATCCCGAGACCACGAGCGGCGGGCGCGCGCTCAAGTTCTACGCGTCGGTGCGGCTCGACATGCGGCGCATCGGCCCGGTGAAAGAGCGCGAGGTCGTGATCGGCAACCACGTGCGGGTGAAGGTGGTGAAGAACAAGGTGGCGCCGCCGTTTCGCCAGGCCGAGTTCGACATCATGTTCGACGAGGGCATCAGCCACGAGTCGCTGCTCGTCGACATCGCGGCCGAGGCGGCCATCATCGAGAAGTCGGGCGCCTGGTACGCGTACGGCAAGGATCGCATCGGGCAGGGCCGTGAGAACGCGAAGCTGTACCTCAAGGACCACCCCGAGCTCGCGGCCGAGATCGAGGCCAAGGTGAAGGAGCACCTCGGCGTCAAGGCCCCCGCGCCGGTCGCCTCCGATGAGGAGGGGCCCGCGCCCGAGGAGTGAGTGCCGGCTGCCACCCTGACGGGACTCGCCCCCGATCCGCGGCAGCCGGGCTACCGGCTGGTGGAAGTCGATCGGGGGCGGTTTGCGTCCATCCCGGCGGACTCGCTCGAGCCGTTGCGGCTCGAGGTCGGCCGCGCCATCCCGCCCGCGGTGCTCGCACGGCTGCGCGAGCTCGCGGATGTCGAGGCAGCCCACCGTGCGGCGCTGCGCGCCCTGGGCCGGCGCGCGTACGCCCGCTTCGACCTGCGCCGTCGCCTCGTGCAGAAACAGCACCCCCCCGCCGCCGCGGACGCTGCCCTCCGGCGGCTCGAGGCCTGGGGCTTGATCGACGACCGGCGCTTCGCCGAGCGGTACGCCGCGGTCCGCGCCGCCCGCGGGCGGGGACCCTCCCGCCTCATCAAGGACCTCCTCGCCCAGGGCGTGGACCGCAGGACGGCGGAAGACGCCGTGCGTGACGCGCTCGCCGAGGAAGGGATCGATCCCCAGCTCGAAGCGCGCGCCGTCGCGGCGAAGCGCGCGCGCCAGCTCGCGCACCTGCCGGCGACGGTGCGGAAGCGGCGCCTCCTGGCGTATCTGGCGCGGCGGGGGTATGCCGCGCCGGGGATCAGGGAGGTGGTGGAGCAGGTGTGCGGGGGGTAGCCGGGGCGGCTTCCCCGGCGCACTATATTCTCCCGCATGCGCTCGGCCGAGATCCGCCGCAAGTTCCTCGACTACTTCGTCGCCCGGCGACACCGCGAGGTCGAGAGCTCCCCCCTCGTCCCGGCGGATGACCCCACCCTCCTGTTCACGAACGCGGGGATGGTGCAGTTCAAGCGGGTGTTCCAGGGGCTCGAGCGGCGGGACTACAGCCGCGCGGTCACCGGCCAGAAGTGCGTGCGCGCGGGCGGGAAGCACAACGACCTCGAGCAGGTCGGCCATACCGCCCGGCATCACACCTTCTTCGAGATGCTCGGCAACTTTTCCTTCGGGGACTACTTCAAGAAGGAGGCCATCGAATACGCTTGGGAATGGGTGACGTCGCGGGACTGGCTCGGTATCGCGCCCGACCGACTCTACGTCAGCGTGCACCACACCGACGACGAGGCGCGCCGGCTGTGGCGCGCGATCACCGGGATCGCCGACTCGCGCATCTTTGGCCTGGGCGACGCGGACAACTTCTGGCAGATGGGGGAGACGGGCCCGGCGGGACCGTGCTCCGAGATCCTCGTCGATATTCGCGGGAAAGGGGAGACGGGACAGGGCAAGGGGGAACTCAGTCTCAATGAGTTCGCCCAGCTGAGCGAGGCGGGACAGCTGCTCGAGATCTGGAATCTGGTGTTCATGCAGTACGACCTGCAGCCGGACGGGTCCCGCTCCCCGCTCCCCGCCCCCTCGGTGGACACGGGGGCCGGGCTGGAACGCATCGCCGCGGTGATGCAGGGCGTCCGGTCGAACTTCGACACCGATCTCTTCACGCCGATCATCGCGCGGGCGGTCGAGGTGATCGGGAAGAAGTACGATCGCGGGGAGGGCGGTGCCTCCTACCGGGTCCTCGCCGACCACGCCCGGGCGGTGGCGTTCCTGCTGGCGGACGGCGTGTATCCGTCGAACGAGGGCCGCGGCTACGTGCTGCGCCGCATCCTGCGCCGCGCGGTCCGCTACGCCTGGCTGCTCGGTCGCCGCGAGCCGACGCTCGTGCACCTCGCGCGAACGGTAACGGAGCTGATGGGCGACGTCTATCCCGAACTGATCCAGAAGCGCACCCACATCGAGAGCGTCACCCGCGCCGAAGAGGAGCGGTTCTTCGACACGATCGAAGGCGGGCTGGCGCGCCTGGAGGAACTGAAGGGCACGCAGGTCATCTCGGGAGACGACGCGTTCAAGCTGTACGACACCTACGGCTTCCCGATCGATCTGACCCAGTTGATCGCCGCGGAGCGGGGGCAGACCGTGGACATCGCGCGGTTCGAACAGGCGCTCGAGGAACAGCGCAAGCGGTCGCGCGCGGGGGGCACGCCGGGGTCCGGCTCCCTGAAGATCGAGGGACACGCGCCGAGCGTCGTGGTCAGGCGGACCGGCGAGTGGCGCACCGTGGAGCCCAAGGCCAAGCAGAAGTGGGTCGGCTACGAGACGACGAAGGCCGAGACCGATGTGCTGAAGTTTCGGCAGTCCGAGGACCAGGTGGCAGTCGTGCTGCGGGAGAATCCATTTTATGCCGAGTCGGGCGGCCAGGTCAGCGACACCGGACGCGTGAAGGGCGCAGGGTGGGAGCTGGAGGTGTCGGACGTGGACAAGGTGGACGGCGCGAGCGCCGTCGTCGGGCGCTTCGAGCACGAGTTCGAGCCGACGCCGGTGCTTGCCGAGGTGGACGAGCGGCGGCGGAAGAACATCGAGCGCAACCACACGGCGACGCACCTCGTACACGCCGCCCTGCGAAAGATCCTCGGAGGCCATGTGCGCCAGCAGGGGTCCGTGGTCGCGCCGGACCGGCTGCGGTTCGACTTCGCGCATCACGGGCCGGTGGGCGACCCCACGCTGGCGCACGTCGAAGAGGCAGTGAACCGCCACATCTGGGAGAACCTCCCGGTCGAGACCCGCGAGATGAAGTACCGGGAAGCGATCGCCGCTGGCGCCATGGCGTTCTTCACCGAGAAGTACGGCGACATCGTGCGCGTCGTGGACGTGCCTGGCGTGTCGCTCGAGCTGTGCGGCGGGACGCACGTGCCCTCGACCGGGCAGATCGCGCTGCTCCGGTTCACCCACGAGACGGGCGCCGCGGCGGGGGTGCGGCGCGTCGAAGCGGTGACGGGGCCAGCCGCCTACGCGCTCGTCAACAAGCTCCAGGGGCAGCTCGCCGCGGCGGCCGGCGTGCTGCGCGCGCAGCCGGAGCATCTCGTCAGGCGGATCGAGGCGCTGCTCGAGGAAAATCGGAAGCTCGAAAAGAGGGTGGAGCAGCTGCTCAAGGCCGGCAGCGGGACTCAGGGACCGGGAAGCGTGGAGCGGATCGGCGACGTGGAGCTCCACATCGCCGAGCGCGCGTTGGACGACCGGAGCCAGATCGGACTCGAGATGGACGCCTTCCGCTCCGGGCACAAACACGCGATCTCGGTGCTGTTCACGACCGGGGACCGACCGGGCATTCACGTGGCCGTCACGGATGATCTGGTCTCCCGGGGGGTGCAGGCCGGCGAGATCGCCAAGGCGCTCGCCGCCTCGACCGGCGGCAAGGGAGGCGGCCGGGCGCATTTTGCGTCCGCCGGCGTGGGCGACCCCGGGTTGCTGTCGTCCACCCGGGCGAAGGCGCCGGGGATCATCAAGAGCGTGCTCAAGCTATGACCCGGCACAGCGTGCTGGCGTGGCTCGACGCGCGGCGACCCGCGCCACCGGCGGCTTTGCGCGCGCACCTGCACGCCACGGTGACCGATTCGGGCGCGGCGCTCCCCCTCCCCGAGCACCTCGCCGAGCTCGGCCGGCGGCTCTTGTCCCGCGTCGTGGAGCAGCCACGCGGCGGGCGCGAGCTGGCGCTCGATCTGCTGGTCGCCGACGCGCTCGTGACCTATGCCTTCGAAGCGCAGGCCGAAGCCGACATCGCCGCCCTCACCCGGCTCGCCGAGCGCGTGGCGGGAGGCTAAGGATGATCGGGCTGCTCGAGCGCCGCCCCGGGCTCCTCGTGCTGGTCGATCCCAGCCGCTCGCCTCCCGCTCAGGCGGCGGGGCTCGCGAGCGCAGCCCGGGACGCCGGCGCCGCCGGCGTGCTGATCGGCTCGTCGTTCGACGGTACCCGTGAGACCCACCTCGTGGCCCGCGCGATCCGGACGGCGGTCCCCGGGTTCCCGGTGGCGCTGTTCCCCGGCTCCGCGCTCCAGCTCACCGACGAGGTCGACCTGATCTTGTTCCTCTCGCTCGTCTCGGGGCGCAATCCGCAGTACCTCATCGAGGAGCACGTCCGCGCGGTCCCGTTCCTCGAGCGCCACCAGGTGCCGACCGTCTCCACGGGCTACATCCTGATCGATGGGGGGCGGGTGACGAGCGTCGAGGCGGTGAGCCAGACGCGACCCCTCCCGGCCGACAAGCCGGAGCTGGCCGCGGCGCACGCGACGGCGGCGCGACTGATCGGTATGCGGGCGGTGTACCTCGACGCGGGGAGCGGCGCCCCGCGCCCCGTCGGGGCGGACGTGATCCGCGCCTGCCGGAGGGCGGTGCCGGGGCTGACCCTTTTCGTGGGCGGCGGGATCCGCGGTCCCGAGGAGGCGCGCGCGGCCCGTGAGGCGGGCGCCGACTTTGTCGTCGTGGGCACCGCGCTGGAAGAGGGCGGCGCACAGGGGGGGCTCGCGGCGCTCGTGCGCGCGGTGCGCGACCCGGGCGCGAGCGCGTGACGCCGGCGGAGCGCGCCCGGGAGGGGCTGGTCGCGCTCGCGTCGCTCGCGAGCCGGGTCGCCGCGGAGCGCACCGACACGATCGCCGCGATCGCGGACCGCTATGCCACCTCGCTGCGCGGCGGCGGCACGCTGTTCTTCGCGGGCAACGGCGGCAGCGCCGCCGACGCGCAGCATCTCGCGACGGAGTACGTGGTGCGCTACCGATCGAGCCGCCCCGCCCTCCGCGCCGTCGCCCTCACTACCGACACGTCGCTCCTCACCGCCTGCGCCAACGACATGGGGTTCGACGAGGTGTTCGCGCGGCAGCTGGAAGCGCTCGGCCGCCCGGGGGACGTCCTGTCGCTCCACTCGACGAGCGGCGAGAGTCCGAACTGCGTCCGCGCGGCGCAGAGCGCGAAGGCCCAGGGCCTCCTCGTCGTGGCCTTCCTCGGCAGATCGGGCGGCAGGCTCCGGGACCTCGCCGACCTCGCGTTGGTCGTGCCGTCGGATGACACGGCGCGGATCCAGGAGATGCATCTCGCCATCGAACACCTGGTCTGTGAGTTGGTGGAGGACCGCCTGATCGGGGAGGGGTGTTGATTGACCTGAACGGCAAGCGCGCGCTCGTCACGGGTGGGGGGCGTGGGATCGGGCGGGCGACGGCGCTGCTTCTGGCGCGAGCCGGCGCCGCCGTGGCGATCGGCTACCGGAGCCGGCGGGAGGAGGCGGAGGAGACGTGCCAGGCGGTCGCGCGCTCGGGTGGCCGGGCGGTCGGCGTGGCCGGCGACCTGGGAGATCCGGGGGCGGCGCAGCGTGTGGTGGATGCGGCCGCCCAGGCGCTCGGGGGACTCGACCTGCTGATCGTGAACCACGGCGTCTGGCCGGCGGACGACGTTCCCCTCGCCAAGATGACGGACGCGCAGTGGGACGGCACCAGGCGCGCGAACCTGGACGGCGTGCTGTACGTGTGCCGCGCGGCGATCCCGCTCCTCCCCGACGGCGGCAAGATCGTGCTGGTCTCCTCCACCGCGGGCCAGCGCGGCGAAGCGTTCCACGCGGACTACGCCGCCACCAAGGGCGCGATCATTTCGCTCACCAAGTCGCTCGCCGTGGAGCTGGCGCCGCGCATCAACGTCAACTGCGTCGCGCCCGGGTGGGTCGAAACCGAAATGTGCGAGCGGCCCTATGCCCGGGGAGGAGGAGGGGGGAAGCGGGAGATCGAGAAAACCATCCCGCTGGGGCGCGTGGCGAGCGTCGCGGACGTCGCGGGACCGATCGTATTTCTGTGCTCGGATGTGGCACGCCACATCACGGGCGAGATCCTGAATGTGAACGGGGGGAGCGTGCTGTGTGGATGACTCGATTGCGGATTGCGGATTTCGGATTGCGGAATCTGCCAGCCAGGTCCAGGCCCGTGCTGCGCGCGTCGGACTCCGCCCTGCCAATCCGCAATCCACAATCCGCAATCCGCAATTCATGAATTTCCCCGATCGCCTCCCGATCCCGTCCGAGGTGCTGAAGATCGCCCAGAAGCTGGAGGACGCTGGTTTCGAGACCTGGTGCGTCGGTGGGGCGATCCGCGACAACCTGCTCGGTCTCGAGAACCACGACTTCGACCTCGCGACCGCGGCGCCGCCCGACGAGGTGCGCCGGCTGTTCAAGCGCACCGTCCCGGTGGGGATCGCGCACGGCACGGTCGCGGTGCTCGACGCGCACAGCCGCCCGCACGAGGTCACGACGTTCCGCAAGGACATCCAGACCGACGGCCGTCATGCCGTGGTCGAGTTCGGCGTGTCGCTGACGGACGACCTCGCCAGGCGGGACTTCACGATCAACGCCATCGCGTATCATCCGGTCCGCCACGATTGGCGCGATCCGTTCAAGGGGGTCCTGGACCTCGAGCACAAGCTGATCCGCGCGGTGGGCGACCCGAACTGGCGGTTCCAGGAGGACTACCTGCGCATCCTGCGGGCGCTGCGCTTCAGCGCGCGGTTCGATTTCCGGATCCACTCCCCCACGCTGGAGGCGGCGAAAGCGAACGTCGGGGGGCTGTCGCAGCTCTCCGCCGAGCGGGTCCGGGACGAGTGGTTCAAGGGCATCGCGACTGCGGGGCGCGTCTCGAAGCTGCTGGGCCTGTGGAGGGAGGTGGGCGCGGCGCGGATCTGGCTGCCGGAGATACGGGAGCCGGGAGGCGGGAGACGGGAGTGGGGCTGGGCGGACGCGCTGCCCCGCGACCCGGTTCTGATCACGTCCTCTCTCGCGTCGGACCCGGCGTCTGTGCTCACGCGCCTCAGATGCTCGAACCGGGACATCGAGCGGGGCAGGGCGATCGGGCGGTGGCGGGACGACTACCCCGATCCGGAGCATCTTCCAGAGGTGCGGAAGTGGCTGTCCCGGGTGGGCGCGTACGCCGACGATCTGCTCGCCCTGCCGCCGGTGAGAGCCGCTCCCCTCGCCCTGCTCCCCAAGATCGTGCACGCGATTCGCTCGGCGAAAGACCCCCTGACGCTCCAGGACCTGGCGGTGAAGGGCGACGACCTGATCGCCGCCGGCGTCCGGCCGGGCCCCGAGGTGGGTGAGACGTTGCAGCGCCTGCTCGTGGAAGTGCTCGAGGACCCGTCGCGCAACACGAAACAGTACCTGCTGTCCCGTGTCTAGAGCGCTCGCCTACGCGCTGTTCGCGGCGCTGGGCAACCTGATCGGCGCGCTGGCGGTGACGCGGCACGCGGCGCGCAGCCTCTCCGTGATCGAGCACTGTGTCGCGTTCGGCGCGGGGTTCATGCTCGCCGTCGCGATCGTGGAAGTATTGCCCGAGGCGTTCGGCCGCTCGGGGGGCGCCGCGCCGGGGCTCGTCCTGGGGGGCTATCTCGCCGTGCATCTGAGCCAGCACACCCTGACGCCGCACTTCCACTTCGGCGAGGAGACCCATGCGGTGAAACCGGCTGCGGGCAGCTCGGCGCTGATCGGCCTCTTGGTCCACACCTTTTTCGACGGCGTCGCCATCGCCAGCGCCTTCCTCGTGCGCCCGGCGCTGGGCCTGATGGTCTTCATCGCGATCTTCCTGCACAAGCTGCCGGAGGGCGTCACGATCGCGAGCCTGTTCGTCGCGGTCGGGCGGTCGCGCGGGCAGGCGGTCGGGGCGGCCGCGCTGCTCGGCGTAGCCACGCTGGCAGGCGTCCTGGTGACGGATCAGGTAGCGTTCCTGGTGCGGCACGGGCTCGCGTTGTCCGCGGGTGTCACGATCTACGTGGCGGCGTCCAACCTGGTGCCCGAGTTCCAGGGGAAGAGAGGGTGGAAGCTGCCCGCCGCCTTCTTTGCCGGCGCGGCGGCGTTCTACGTGACGAAGCAGCTCCTGGATTCGGTTTCCTGATCGGGGAGCGAGACAGGTGTCTGACCCCACGCTGTTCCAGCGCTCCGCCGAGCCGCTCGCCGCCCGTATGCGCCCGCGCACGCTCGAGGAGTTCCTCGGCCAGGAGCACCTGCTCGGCCCCGGGAAGGCCCTCGGCGAGATCATCCGCCGCGGCGACGTGGGATCCTGCATCCTCTGGGGCCCGCCGGGCTCCGGCAAGACCACGCTCGCCCGGATCATCGCCGGCTACACCGACCGGCAGTTCGAGCCGTTCTCCGCCGTGACGGAGGGCGTCGGCCGCGTGCGCGAGATCATCAAACAGGCTGAGGAGCGGCTCAAGTACCCCGGCCGCGGGACGATTCTGTTCTGCGACGAGATCCACCGCTTCAACAAGGCGCAGCAGGACGCCTTCCTGCCGTGGGTGGAGAACGGCATCATCACGCTGATCGGCGCGACCACCCAGAACCCGAGCTTCGAGCTGACCGGCGCGCTGCTGTCGCGCTGCCGGGTGTTCGTGCTCGAGCCCCTCCGGGAAGAGCACGTCCGGGCGCTCGTGCGGCGTGCGCTGGAGGACGGCGCGCGGGGGCTGGGCGGGCTCGCGCTCGCCATCGACGAAGACGCGCTGGCGCTACTCGCGCGCGAGGCCGACGGCGACGCGCGCCGGGCGCTCCAGGCCCTCGAAGCAGCCGCCGAGTTTGTCGTGGGGAAGCGAGGCCCCACCGCCGGTCCACCCCCGCCCGTCCGCCTGACCGCCGCCGTCATCGGCGACGCGCTACAGAAGCGCTTCGCGAAGTATGACAAGGGCGGTGAGGAGCACTACAACCTCATCTCCGCGCTGCACAAGGCGGTGCGCGGGTCGAGCGTCGAAGGATCGCTGTACTGGCTGGCGCGGATGCTCACGGGCGGCGAGGACCCGCTCTACATTGCGCGGCGATTGGTGCGCATCGCGGTGGAGGACGTGGGCCTCGCCGACCCGCGCGCGCTCTCGGTCGCCCTCGCCGCGAAGGACGCTTACCACTTCCTCGGCAGCCCCGAGGGCGAGCTCGCGCTCGCCCAGGCGACCGTCTATCTCGCTACCGCACCCAAGTCGAACCGGGTGTATGAGGCCTACGGCCGGGCGATGCAGGCGGCCGAGGAGCATCCGGCCGAAGCGGTGCCGCTGCACGTGCGCAACGCGCCGACGAAGCTAATGGAAGATCTGGGGTACGGCGCGGGGTACAAGTACGCGCACGCCTACGAGCACGCGTATGTGCCGCAGGAATACCTGCCGGACGTGCTACGCGGCGCGACGTGGTATGATCCGACCGAGTTCGGGTTCGAGAAAGACGTGAAGCAGCGGATGGAGTGGTGGGAGAAGCTAAAGCAAGCGGCGGTCGGGCGGACGGGCGGACAGGCGGACGGAGCGTGAGGCGCGTGTCTCCGACCGCCCGACCGCCCGTCCGTCAGACCGCCCTTCTGCTGCTGGTGATAGCGGGCGGCTGTGCGACGCTGGGCAAGCTCGTCTTCCAAGAGCCCGACGTTCAGCTCGAGCGGATCAACATCACCGGCCTCGGCCTGACCGGCGGCACGGTCGACCTGGTGTTCGACGTGTACAACCCCAACGACTACCGCATCCGCTCCACGCGCCTCGAAGTCGGACTCGACCTCGAGAACGCCCATTTCGGCGACGCGCTGCTCGAGCGGCCGCTGGATCTCTCACCGCAGAACCACAGCCGCGTGGTCGTGCCGCTGCGGTTCGCATGGACCGGCCTCGCCGCCGGCGCGAAGGCCATGCTCAGCCGGCAGAGCGTCGCGTACGGGCTGACCGGCCGGGTGATCGTCGACACGCCCCTCGGCGACAAGACGGTCACGCTGCGCGGGAAAGGGGACGTGCCGCTGGCGAAGTTGCGTCCCTGAAGGAAGCGCCAGGCAGGGGCGCCGCTGCCGCAAACCCGTTGTATCCCACCGACACAAAGCCCGCGAGCCCGGGGCGGGGGACAGCCGTCACAACGCGGCGTATCTCATTGCCACGTAGCAGCATGGCGGCGCCGGCCCGCAGGGGAACGAACCTTGCGACGCTCGCAGCCGAGGCGCAGGGCACCGGTGCAGACCGTCGTCGGGCCGTGAGCGCTTCAACGAGGGTCGACGTTGGCGGCCCGCTTGCTTCTAGAACCTGTGCGGAGTCCACCCATGTCGGTCTCTCATCGCCGGTCGCCGCGACCGGCTCGTCCAACGGTCGCGCTGGCCGGTACTGTTTCGACCCTGCTCGCCCTGCTCGCCTGTGGTGGTGCCACGGTCCGCACCGAGGCGCCGCCCCCGGTCGCCGCGGTCGTCGTGATTCCCCCCTCCCCGAAGGTCGAGGCGGGCCTCACGGTCCAGCTCACCGCGACGCCAGAGGACGCGAGCGGCCATCCGCTGCCCGGTCGGGCGGTGACATGGGCGAGCAGCGACGCCAACGTGGCGACGGTGAGCCCGAGCGGGCTCGTCGAGGGCAAGACGGCGGGCTGGGCCGCGATCACGGCGGCGAGCGAGGGGAGGAGCGGCACGGCGGCCATCACGGTCCTCGTGTCCACGCCGGCCTTCGAGCACGTGTTCATCGTGATCGAGGAAAACCGCAGCTACGAGCGCGTCATCGATAGCGCCGGGACGTCGTATCTCCAGAGCCTGGCCCACGAGTACGGTCTGGCGACCCAGTATTACGCGAACACGCACCCGTCGATCGGCAACTACTTCATGACGACTGCCGGGAAGGTCGTGTCGACCAACGACGGCTACGAAGCAACGGTGACCGAAGACAACATCGTGCGCCAGCTTTTAGCTGCGGGGAAGACGTGGAGATCGTACGCGGAAGATCTTCCCTCGGTCGGCTTCCTGGGCAGCGGGTTCGGGACGCTGTACGCGCGGCGGCACAACCCGCTCTCCTACTTCTCCGACGTCGTCAGCGACCCGGTCCAACGGCAGAACCTGGTGCCGTTCACGCAGTTCGCGATCGACTTGGCCGGCAACACCTTGCCGAACTACTCCTTCATCGTGCCGAACCTGTGTCACGACGCGCACGACTGCTCGGCCGCCAAGGCGGACGCCTGGCTACAGCAGAACATCGATCCCCTCATCCACAGCGCGGCGTTCCAGAAGGACGGCCTGCTCATCATCACGTTCGACGAATCCATCACCAGCGACACCGCCAAAGGAGGCGGCCACGTTGTCTGGGTGGCGGTCAGCTCGAAGTCGAAGCGGTCCTACCGATCGACCACCCTGTACCAGCACGAGAGCACGCTGCGGCTCACGGCGCGGGCGCTCCGCCTCACCGTGCTCCCGGGCGCCGCCGCGACCGCCCCCATCATGTCCGAGTTCTTCGAGCCTGACGACCAGGCGAGAGCCGCCCCCGGCACGTGGCCGGGAGCGGCTCTGTCGATCAGGGCGCCGTTGCTGCCGTTGCGCCGCTAGGTCGGGTAGAAGCGAACCTGTAGCAGCTTCAGCTGGTAGTTATCGTAGTTCCAGAAGAAATCCTGGACACAGGGATCGAACAGACTCACTTGCGTACCGGCGGGGATGGTCGTGAGGGTCCCGCTGGTACCGGTGGTGCAGACAATGTCCACGGTGAGCGTGATCATCGTCAGCGCGGCGGTCACGTTCGTGAAGGTCTGCTTCCCCTTGGTGCGGGTGGCCACGTGGCCGATTGAGCAGAGCACCTCGGTCGTGGTCAGAGGCAGGCCGGTGACCGGATCGAGGACGGGCTGGCCGGTCAGTGGATCGATGACGACGATAGTGACGGTCCCGCACAGGTTCTGCTGGGAACGCCCACCCGGCTTGCCGAGCGGTCGCACATAGACGTCGTACCCGCCGGCCGGGAGGGAGAAGGACGCCGTCCCGTCGGTCCCGTTCTTGTCCAGCACCCCGAACTCCCCCGGGCTGAGGAGAATCTTCGTGGTTGCCTTGGTGTCGCTCGACCCGAGCATCACGAAGATGACGTTGCCGCTCCCCTGATCCATGTTCGGATTCTTGTAGTGCGGGACGCCGATGATGTTGAGGTTGTAGTGGTACCCGCTGGGAGCGCCGTTCCCGGTGGTCGCCTTCTGCGCGGCGGCCACCGCCGCTGTACCGCAAGCGGCAGCCAAGGCCGCCGCCAAGCAAAATGTGCTGCGCATAACTCCCCCTTTCGCGGCGCGCCCGGGACGACGAGAGCCGCCCCGGCACGGGGCCGGGAGCGGCTCTGTCGGTCAGGGCGCCGCGGCTGCCGTTGCGCCGCTAGTTCAGGTAGAAGCGAATCTGCAGGAGCTTCAGCCCGTTGTTGTCGTACTGCCACAGGAAGTCCTGGAGGCAGGGGTCGAACAAGCTCACGGTGGTGCTGCCGCAGGCGATGGCCGCAGCGCTCCCGGCGAGCAGCTCGATCGTGGTAAGCGCGGTGGTCACGTTCCTGAAGCTGCTCTTACCCGTGCCGCGCACGAAGACCTCGTTCTGGGTCGAGCACAGGTCCGTGCTCACCCCGGTGAGGGGATCGACGAACGTTGCGCAGGTGGTGATCTTGGAGCTTCCACCCGGCTTGCCGAGCGCACGCGCCCACACGGTGTAGCCGCCGGGCGCCGGCAGGGAGAAGGAGGCCTCTCCATCGGTCCCGTTCTTGTCGAGGACCTGGAAGCTCCCGTCCGCGCTCTGACTGAGGAGGATCTTCGTGGTCACGGTCTCGAGGTTCGTCCCCAGGCCCACGAAGATGACGTTGCCGCTCCCCTGATCCATGTTCTGATTCTTGAATTTCGGGACGCCGATGATGTTCAGGTTGTAATGCGACCCGCTGGGCGCGCCGTTGCCGGTCTGCGCCTTCTGCGCCAGAGCCACGGCCGTCGTACATGTCGCGGCAGCAAAGACCGCCGCCAGGCAAAACTTGGTGCGCATAGAGCCCCCTGTTGGAGGTTGCGATGCCGCTGGCAGGCGCCGGAAAACAAGAAGGGCCCCCAGCGATTGGTTCGCTGGCGGCCCGGCGAGCAGTGGCGGGCATGGCCCGCGGTAGCCCCGTAGCTCTGCGTCACCGCCTTTCGGCGGATTTGCTCTTAGCAGCGTTCTCGGACGGCCTCGCAGCGGGAACGAAAGTCCCGATCAACGAGGTCGCCGTCTTGCCAAGCAAGTCACATGCCCCCAACATCGCTCCGGCCGCACTGCACGTCGCAAATGTGACTTCCGGCAACGTGTTGTCATCGGGGCCGTGCGATGTGCGAAACGCGTCGCGCGCCGCCCGTTCGAAATGCAGAACGCGCGTGTCGTGGCTTTTTGCCCCGGTCGACGGCCTCCGCGAGGGACGGAGCGGGTCGCATCGGCGGCCTCGGGGTGCACGAGGGCTCCGGGCGCATTAGTGTTAGAGCAAGTGACTCGTCCCAAGGAGATCCGCGAATCCGTCCGCTGATCGAAGTCGCACCACCGACCGAACGCGCCTTTCTGCTCGGCGCGCCGCGCAAGGGCAGCGCCGACGCCACGCAGGTCGAGGAGCACCTCGACGAGCTGAGCCGCCTGGCCGATACCGCCGGCGCCGAGATCGTCGGCCGGGCCTGCCAGCGGATCGAGGCCCCGACTCCCAGCCTGTACATCGGTCACGGGAAGGTCGAGGAGCTGAAGGGCGTGCTCCAGAAGGCGGGATCCACGCTCGTGCTCTTCGACGAGGAGCTGTCGCCCGTGCAGGGGACGAACCTCGAGCAGGCGCTCGCGGTCCGCGTGATGGACCGCACCGAAGTGATCCTCGACATCTTCGCCACGCGGGCGCGGAGCGCCGAGGCGAAGATGCAGGTCGAGCTCGCGCAGCTCGAGTATCTCCTGCCGCGGCTCACCCGGATGTGGACGCACCTGTCGCGCATCCGCGGCGGCATCGGGCTGCGGGGCCCCGGCGAGACCCAGCTCGAGACCGACCGCCGGGCGATCCGGCGTAAGATCTCCGTCCTCAAGAAGCGCCTCGAGGACGTCGCCGACCACCGGGCGAACCAGCGGCAGGGCCGGCGCGACCGGCCGGGCGCGGCGCTGGTCGGGTACACCAACGCGGGGAAGTCGAGCATTCTGCGGGCGCTCACCGGCGACGACATCTTCGTCGAGGACCGTCTGTTCGCGACGCTCGACACGCTCACCCGCGAGGTGGATCTGGGTGGCGGCTACCGGTTCCGCCTCACCGACACCGTAGGGTTCATTCGGAAGCTGCCGCACCACCTCGTAGCGTCCTTCCGGGCGACGCTCGAGGAGGCGCGCGCGTCGGACCTCCTGCTGCACGTCATCGATGCGTCGCATCCGTCGTGGGAGGAGCAGGCGGACGTCGTCGAGCGCGTGCTCGAGGAGATGGGGCTGTACGCAACGGGGAATGCGGACTCCGGAGCGCGGCATGACGACGCGGGTGTCGAGCGCAAGAGGGTGGTGTACGTGTTCAACAAAGCCGACCGCCTGCCCGATCCGGCGGCGTTTCTCGCCCAGATCCGGGAGCATTACCCGCACGCGGTCCTCACCTCGACGATCCCGCATGGCCCACTCCGCGCCGCGCATTCGGGTGGCGTCGAAGGGTTGCGGTCGATCCTCCGCACCTCCGCTCAGGCGCTCCGTCCCGTCGCCCGCATTCACGTGCCGCTGGCGGACGGCAAGCTGATCGCCGCGTTGCACCGCGACGCGGAAGTCATGAGCGAGGTGCAAGTGGACGGCGTCGTCGAAGTCACGGCGCGAGTCGAGGCGCGCCTGCTCGGGAAACTGCGGCAGCAGGGCGTCACGGTCGAGATCAGCGTGTAGCGACAGTGCCGGCGAGCTCGTTCGCGAGAGTCGTACCAACCTGCACCGGAGTGACGGTCGTCACGGTGTAAGGTGCCAGAGTTTTTGTAGAATGCCTGCCGCAGCAGCACGGCTCACGACCCACCGATGTATCGTAACGCTCGTCCTCAAGCGGACGTGACTCGCACTACCGGGCTACGGAACGGGAATTGCTCGTTTCGAGTCAACGGATGCGGTGAGCGTGGCTGACCGCGTCGCTAGGTTCGCAGGGCGACACAGCAGAAGAGCAATCGCTGCTCAGAGCAAAGCCGCCGAAAGGCGGTGACGCAGAGCCACGGGACTACAGCGGTTTCTTCGCCAGGTCCGCCGGGCCGCCAGCGCTTCGACACGGGTCGAAGGTTGGCGGCCCGTTCGTTTCTGGACTCTGGTGGAGGCGCCTGCCAATGTCGTTCAAACACAAGCTGTCCCGCCGTCTGGCCATGCTGTTCAGCTCCTCGGGCCTAGCGATGCTCGCGATGTACGCGTGCGAGCAGCCCGTCAGCCTCACACCGCCAGCGGCAGAACCCGACCGACTCATCGTCTCTCCGAAGACCTCCACCGTCGCCCCGAACCAGGACATCGCGTTCACGTCCGTCGCTCTCACCGCACAGGGTGATACCGCCGACGTGCACGTGACGTGGAGCGCGACGGGTGGCAACGTCAGCGACACGAGCACCAACGGCCACCGCCATTACAGCCACTGGAAGGCCGGTGGCTGCGGCGCCTTCGGGGTCGCGGCAACGGCCCACCCCGGCGGCCAATCCGACACGGCCAGCGTGAGCGTGGTCTGCACGGTGCCGGTGGGGTCGGTGACCGTGACGCCCCCGTCGCCCACCATTCCGCAGGGCCAGACGGTCCAGCTCGGGGCCACGGTCATGGACACGAGCGGCAACCCGCTGTCGAGCCAGGTGACGTGGGCGAGCGGCAACAGCGCCGTCGCCACCGTGAGCTCGAGCGGCCTCGTCACGGGCGTGACGGCGGGCTCGGCCACGATCACCGCCACGAGCGGAGGCCAGACCGGCAGCGCGACCGTCACGGTCACGCCGGTGTCGGTGGCCTCGGTCGCCGTGAGTCCCGCCACGGCCAGCGTCCCAGTCGGGCAGACGGTCCCGCTGACCGCCGCCCCGAAGGACGCGAATGGCACGACCCTCTCAGGCCGGGCGGTGAGCTGGACGAGCAGCAACACCTCGGTCGCGACGGTGGATGCCAGCGGGCTCGTGACGGGCGTGGCGGTGGGCTCGGCCACGATCACGGCCACGAGTGAAGGCCAGAGCGGCAGCGCGGCCGTTACGGTCGCGGCGGCGCCCGTGCCGGTCGCCTCGGTGGCCGTCACTCCGGCCACGGCCAGCATTCAGGTCGGGCAGACGGTCCCGCTGACCGCCGCCCCGAAGGACGCGAATGGCACGACCCTGTCAGGCCGGGCGGTGAGCTGGACGAGCAGCAACACCTCGGTCGCGACGGTGGATGCCAGCGGGCTCGTGACGGGCGTGGCGGTGGGCTCGGCCACGATCACGGCCACGAGTGAAGGGAAGAGCGGCAGCGCGGCCGTCACGGTCACCCAGGTGCCCGTGGCGTCGGTCACCGTGAGTCCCGCCACGGCCACCATCCAGGTCGGGCAGACGGTGCAGCTCACCGCCACGCCGAAGGACGCGAGCGGCAATCCGCTCGCGGGGCGGGTGGTGACGTGGGCGAGCGGGAGCACCTCGATCGCGACGGTGAATGCGAGCGGCCTCGTCTCGGGCGTGGCGCCGGGCTCGGCAACGATCACGGCCACGAGTGAAGGGAAGAGCGGGACCGCGGCGATCACCGTGACCGTGGTGATTGGCACGACCGCGGTGCTGGTGGGCGCGGGCGACATCGCCGACTGCGACGCTGAGCCCACGGCCGCCCTGCTGGACAATATCGCGGGGACCGTGTTCACCGCCGGGGACAACGCCTACTCGAGCGGCTCGACCTCGGACTACGCGAACTGCTACGACCCCTCCTGGGGCCGGCACAAGGCGCGCACGCGGCCCAGCCCGGGCAACCACGACTACAACACGAGCGGCGCGTCGGGCTACTACACCTACTTCGGCTCGCTGGCTGGTCCGTCGGGCCGGGGCTACTACAGCTACGACCTGGGCGATTGGCACATCATCTCGCTCAACAGCAACGTGAGCATGAGCGCCGGCTCGA
>DASPXO010000255.1:0-8085 GCA_035637235.1 Gemmatimonadales bacterium
CAGATCGACCAGCACGATGTCGAAGCTGCGCCGCTTGAGGGTCTCGAGCGCTTCGTCCCCGCGACCGCAGGTCGCGACGTTATAGCCCTCGGCTTCGAGCACGCTGGCGCAACTCTCGCGCAAGGTTCGCTCGTCGTCCACGACCAACAGGCGTATGCCGGCCTTGGCAGCCGGCGGAACGGGAATGAGACGGGAAATGTCGCGAGAACGAGCCGGCTCGGGGGCTCGCTTGTCTGCCATAGCCATCGGTGTAACTCCTCGGTCCTGTCCCAGGGTGCCGCACGCCACTAGGAGACAGCAGGAAAGCCTGGGTCCGCGAGATCACTACGCAAGAACCTCTCCACGCCAGAACTTCTGATGCAGAGCCGAAATAGGGCCTCAGCCCGATCGTTGCGGGCGTGCGACATCAGGTGATGGGTCCGCGGAACGCATCAAGGTGTTGCAAGCATGATACAGGTTGCGGTCGCCATGCTAACGGTCACACACGTATCTCCGCCGTTGCGGGAGCGTTGTGAGGCTGGCCACGACCGATTCCGCGGTACCGGCCTTGCATCTCCCTCTCGGGCTGGCCTATAGACGAGTATCACGTTCATCTTGAGGAGCGCCGCTCACCCATGTCGCAGGAAAATCCCGCCTTGCCCGATGTTCGCCGGCTCGAAGAGCCACGCCGCTTGGCGTTGCCACTCCCGGGGGCCGGGGCGGAGCGCTCCGTCGAACCCCCCGGGCACGGTGTCATCGACTGGTGGCGCATCGCTGGCGCGGTGCGCCGGTTCAAGTGGGTCGTGGCGCTGTTCACCGTGGTGGGCACGGCGGCGGGGGTCGGCATCGGCCGGCTGGTGGATCCGGTCTACACAGCCCGCACCACGCTGTGGGTCGACGCGCACGACGTGCGCGAGCGCGACCAGGGCCCGATCCAGACCGGGGAGCTGGTCGGCTCCTCCGGCTGGGTGGACCTGCTCGAGTCCCACATCGTGCTGGACGATGTCGTGCGCCAGCAGCGTCTCTACCTCACGCTCGCAACGCCCGGTGACAGCGCCGTGCTGGCGTCCCTGCGGGTCAAGGAGAACGTCCGGCCCGGGACGTACCGTCTGACGGTGGCCGCGGGGGGCGAAAGCTTCGCGCTCACCACGGATCGAGGCGACACGCTGCAGCGTGGGGCCGCGGGCGATTCGGTGGGCGCGGACGCGGGCCTCGAGTGGGTGCCGCCGATTGCGGCGCTCCCGCCCGGGCACACGATCGAGTTCGCCGTCGCGTCCCCCGACGCGGTGGCGGCGCGGCTCTCCACCCAGCTGAAGGTGCAGACGGACCTGCTGGAGGGCAAAGTCGGGAACTTCATTCGGGTCGAGCTGCGGGGCACGAGCCCGTCCG
This sequence comes from Gemmatimonadales bacterium, assembly GCA_035637235.1. Classification (GTDB taxonomy): domain Bacteria; phylum Gemmatimonadota; class Gemmatimonadetes; order Gemmatimonadales; family GWC2-71-9; genus DASUAL01. The sequence continues at coordinate 1,369 of DASPXO010000255.1, forward strand.
GCGTCCCCGCCGTCCTCAACGCCGTCGCCGACCGGTTCGTGACGGTCGCGGCCGACCTGCGGCGGCAGAAGCTCACCGAGCTGGTCAACATCCTGGGCGAGCAGGTGCGGCACGCGCAGACCAATCTCGCGGCGGCGGAGCAGGCGCTGCGCGACTTCCGCGTCGGCACCGTCACGTTCCTGTCGGGCGACGCGGCGCCGCTGATGTCGGGTGCCGCGGCCGGCCGCGACCCCACGTTCGGCAGCTTCTTCGACATGAAGGTGAGTCGCGAGCAGGTGCGCCTCGACCGCGTCGCCCTCGAGCGAGTGCTGGCGCAGCAGGCGGACTCGGGCTTGTCGACGGACGCACTGGAGACGATCCCGTCCGTGCAACACTCGTCCGCGCTGACCCAGACGCTCAAGGAGCTGACGGAGAAGCAGGCCGAGCTGCGGGCCCTCCGGTACCGCTACACGGAAGACCACCCGCCGGTACGGCGCCTGGCGGCGGACATCGCCACGCTGGAGCGCCAGGGGATCCCGACGATGGTGCGCGGGCTGATCGCGCAGCTCGCGGCGCGCGAGGCGGAGCTGGGCCGGCGGGTCGATTCGGCCGCCGGCGGACTGCGCCAGATCCCGGCGCTGGCGATCCAGGAAGCGCGGCTGCAGCGCGACGCGTCAACCGCGGCGCAGCTGGTTGCCAACATCCAGCAGCGCTACGAGGAGGCGCGACTGGCGGAAGTGTCGAGCATCCCCGAGGTGCGGGTTCTCGACCGGGCGGTCCAGCCGCAACTTCCGCTGTTCAACGCCGGGCCCCTGCTGGTGGCGGTCGCCTTCCTGGGGAGCTGTCTCGCGGGCGTGCTCGGCGCCGTGGTGCTCGACCGCATCGATCCGCGGGTGCGCCATCCCGACCAGGTGACGCAGGCGATGGGGCTGAGGATCCTGGGGGCGGTGCCGCACGTGAGCCGGCGCGCGGAGGGAGACGGCGTCGCTTCGGTCATCGAGGCGCTGCGCGGCATCCGCCTGCGGGTGGTGCACGCGCACGGGTCGGCCGGGCCCATCCTCGTCACCATCACGAGTCCCGGACGGGGCGACGGCAAGTCGTTCGTCTCGTCCAACCTCGCGCTCGCGTTCGCGGACGCGGGCTACCGGACCCTGCTCATCGACGGCGACATCCGGCGGGGCGCCCTGCACCGCGTGCTCGGCGCGAGCCGCAAGCCGGGGCTGACGGAGCTGCTCGCCGGCGGGGCGCAGCAGGAGCAGGTGATCCAGGCGACCAGCTACCCGTCGCTCTGGTTCATCGGGTGCGGCACCCGCACCCAGGTGGGGCCCGAGCTGCTGACCTCCGCGCCGATGGCGCGGCTGATCACGAGCCTGCGCCCGAACTACGACGTGATCCTGGTGGACAGCCCGCCGCTCGCGGCCGGCATCGACGCGTACGCGCTCGGCACGATGACGGGCTCGCTCTTGTTCGTGCTGCGCACGGGCTACTCGAACCGCGAAATGGCCCAGGCCAAGCTCAACGTGCTCGACACCCTGCCGGTGCGGGTCTTGGGCGCCGTGCTCAACGACGTGCGCCTGGGCGGGGAGTACCGCTACTACTCGTACTATCTGGCCGGCTACGAGGTCGCCAACGAAACGGGCTGGACCGGCCGGCCGGTGCTGCGCGCGCCGGAATCGTAACGCATGCAGGGGCACGGCCGTGCCGTGCCCCTACCTTACCGCCCGTCGAACGAGCGGATGCGCTTGCCCGCGCTGCCGGATCCGGAGGCGCGTAGCGCGGTCGTCGCCCGCACGAGCAGCTCGCGCGGGTCGCAAGGCGTCTCCGCGAAATCCGCCACGGCGTCGTAGCCCGCGCGCAGCCGGACGCCGGGCCCGCCCGCACCCGCACGCTCCACGGCGTCGGCGAGGCGGGCGCCCAGCTGCGCGGCGCCGCTCGCGTTGGTGTGCGGCGCGAGCACGGCGAACTCCGTGGGGCCGACCCGCCCGATCGTGTCCGACACCCGCCCGCTCGCCTCGAACGCGCGTGCGAGGGCCAGGACCAGGCGGTCGGCGTCGGCGGGGGTGGCGGTACCCGCCGGCTCGGGCGCGACGTCGGGCGCGAACACCACGCACGCCAGCGGCACCTTGAGGCGGCCGGCCTGGGACGCCAGCTCGCGGGCCCGCCGTGTCAGGCCGCGGCGGTTGTACAGCCCGGTGAGGCGGTCCACCAGGCCCTCGTCCCGCGCGCGGTCGGCGTCGAACTTGGCCCGCAGATGTCCTTCCAGCCGCAGCAGGAACTCCTCCATGTCGAGCGGCTGGCCCCAAATCGCGTTGGCCCCGGCGCGCAAGGCCTCGAGCGTCCGTTGCCGGGTGATCGGCTCGCCGATCATCAGGAAGATCGGCGTGCTCGCGGTGACGAGCGCTTCCCCGCGCAGCAGGCGGCACACGCCGAGGCCGTTCAGCTGGGGCAGGTCGGCATCCAGGACGATGATGTCGGGCTGGGTGTAGCGGGCGTAGGCGACCGCGTCGCGCCCGGTGTGCACGCGGACCACGGCGTGGCCCGCGGGTCCGAGAACGCTCTCGAGCGAGCGCGACGCCCACTCGTGGGCGCTCGCGAGGAGAACCAGCGGCGGCCGGCTCGAGCCGGCGTGTTCAGGCATGTGGAATGCAGCCCTCGTCATGGTGACGCGTTCCTGGGAGCACGCGCGGCCTTCGCCTCGGAGACCGCCGCTGGCACGCAACGCTGCGACCTGATCAGCGTGCCTCCAACCCAAATCGGAAACGTGATACAACTCACTGCAGGACTCGTGCGGCGGCGCTCCCGGTCTCAAACCGGGCGCGACGGCGCGGCTTAGCGTGCGGCGCGGCCGCCCGCGCGGCGGGCAGTCGCGGTGCGCCGCTCACAAGCTGTGGCTGCTCTGCCGCGCTCCCGGGGCCCGCCGCGCCCCAGTGGCGGGCGGGCGCCGGGCGGTGCGAGTGCCGCAACTCGCGCGATGGCAAGGACCTGACGCCGCCGCGCGTGGCGGCGCGGCGGTGCGGCCCCGAACTTGTATGGCAACAGGCCACATGAAAAGCGATCGAGCAGAAATGACGGCGGAGGAGGCAGGCATGCTGTGCACGCGGTGCGCGAACCTGGTGCAGGCGCGACGCACATTGGTTCGGGCGTGGTGGGCGCGGGCCGCCGCGCACGACACGGGTGAGGACGGCGTGCGGTGCGCCGGTTGCGGCACGGTGCTGCCGCTGGAAGACACGTCGGAGCGGCTGCTGAACAAGCTGTCGCAGCTCGCCCAGTTCGGCCTCGCCGGCGCGGCGGCGCCGCTGCTGCGCGCGACCCCCGTGCCTTCCAAGAGCGAATAGCGCCATGTGCGGCATCATCGGGTACATCGGGCCGCGATCGGCGGCTCCCATTCTGCTGGAGGGGTTGCGCCGGCTGGAGTATCGCGGGTACGACTCGGCCGGCGTGGCGATCCAGAACGGCGCGGGCGTCGTCGTCACGAAGCTCGCCGGTCGCGTGCAGGGGCTGAAGGACCTCGTGGCCGAGCACCCGGTCGCGGGCACGAGCGGGATCGCGCATACCCGCTGGGCCACGCACGGCGCCCCCACGCAGCGCAACGCGCACCCGCACGTCGACTGCCGCGGCACCCTGGCCGTGGTGCACAACGGCATCATCGAGAACGCGGACGCGCTGCGCGCCGCGCTCGAGCGGAACGGCCACCGTTTCGTCAGCGGCACCGACACCGAGACGCTGGCGCACCTCATCGAGGACGCGCGGGGCGACACGCTCGAGGCGCGGGTCGCCGCGGCGCTGGCCCACGTCGAGGGGACCTACGGGCTCGCCGTCATGTCGTCCGACGAGCCGGGCAAGATCGTGGCCGCCCGCCAGGGCTCGCCCGTGCTGCTCGGCATCGGCGACGGCGAGTTCTTCGTCGCCTCGGACGCCTCGGCCGTGCTCGAGCACACCCGGTCCGTCGTGTACCTGAACGACGGCGACATCGCCGTGCTGACCCCCGGCGAGTACCACGTGATGGACAGCGAGTCCCACGTCCGGCTGCGTGAGGTGGATGACATCGCCTGGGACCTCCAGGCCATCGAGCTGGACGGCTACGCGCACTTCATGCTGAAGGAGATCTCGGAGCAGTCGCACACGGTGCGCAGCACGCTGCGGGGGCGGCTGCTGTTCGACGACGGCGTGGCGCGGCTCAACGGGCTGAAGCTGACGCCCGAGGCGTGCGCCGCGACCCGGCGCATCCTCATCGTGGGCTGCGGGACGTCCTGGCACGCGGGACTCGTGGGACGCCACATCATCGAGGAGCTGGCCGGGATCCCGGTGGACGTCGAGTACGCGTCGGAGTACCGCTACCGCCGGCCGCTGCACGGGCCCGGCACGATCGCGATCGCCATCTCCCAGTCGGGTGAGACGGCGGACACGCTCGAGGCGATGCGGGCGGCGCGGGCCGCGGGCTGCACGGTGCTCGGCATCGTCAACACCGTGGGCTCGACCATCGCGCGCGAGAGCGACGGCGGGATCTATCTGCACGCGGGCCCGGAGATCGGCGTGGCGTCCACCAAGGCGTTCACGTCGCAGATCGTGGCCCTGGCCCTGCTCGGGCTCTACCTCGGCCGCCAGCGGGGGCTGTCGCGCGAGGCCGGCCAGGAGATCGTGTGCCGGCTGGCGCAGCTGCCCTCCCTCGTCGCGCGCACGCTCGAGCTGGTGCCGGCGATCCGCGCGCTGGCGCGGGAGTTCGCCGGGCGACCCAACTTTCTCTATCTCGGGCGCGGCGTGAACTTCCCGGTGGCGCTGGAAGGCGCGCTGAAGCTCAAGGAGATCAGCTACCTCCACGCGGAGGGCTACCCCGCCGCCGAGATGAAGCACGGCCCCATCGCCCTGATCGATGAGAACATGCCGGTCGTGTTCGTGGCGCCCAAGGACGAGATCTACCACAAGGTCCTCTCCAACATGCAGGAAGTGAAGGCGCGGGGCGGCCGCATCATCGCGGTGACCACGGAAGGCAATGGCGACTTGAGCGCCCTGGTCGACCATCAGCTGCGCGTGCCCGCAACCCTCCCGCTCCTCTCGCCCGTGCTCACGGTCATCCCGCTCCAGCTCCTGGCCTATCACATCGCGGTGCTCCGCGGGTGCGACGTGGACCGGCCGCGCAACCTGGCCAAGAGCGTCACGGTCGAATAGGGACGCCGGCGGGCGGCGCCAGCTCTTCGAAGCAGGCGCCGAGCAGTTATCATTCATCATCACGGCGATCATGGCCCGCGGCGGTCCCGAACGGACCACATGGCGGGCAGATAATCGTACGAGGAGTCGCAAATGTACAGGGTGCAAGCTACCCCACGTTGGGAGCGCGTCATGAGAAGCCGGCGGGCCGCCGTCGCGGTCCTGTGCTTTGGGTTTGCCGCCGTCCGCCCGGCCGCGGCGCAGTCCGATCGGATGCCCGCCCGTCTCCAGGCGACCCGGCCGGCGCTGGAGCAGCTGTTGCAGTCCCTCGAGCAGGCCGGGCAGGCCCGGGACTCGAGCGACGAGGCGCGCACCGGGGCCGTGTTGCAGGCGGCGGCGGTGCGGGGCCGGCTCACGGACGGCGACTTCCAGGCGGGCGATCGCGTCCTCATCCTGGTCGAGGGCGGCGAGGCGCCGGCCCAACGCCCGGCGCCTGGGGCCCCGCGCTCGGTCGAGCAGCAGCTCTCCGACACGTTCACGGTCGGGCCGGACCGGAGCCTCACGTTGCCGGTGGTCGGCGTCGTCGCGCTGCGGGGCGTGCTGCGCTCGGAGCTCGAGGCGCATCTGACGCGGGAGCTGGGCCGGTTCATCATCGAGCCGGTGCTGCACGCGCGGCCGCTGATTCGGATCTCCGTCGTGGGCGCGGTCGCGAAGCCGGGCTTCTACGCCGTTCCCGCCGACGCGGTGCTGGCGGACGCCCTCATGGCCGCCGGCGGCCTCACCGCCGACGCCAAGCTCGACAAGCTGCGCATCGAGCGCTCGGGGGATCGGCTGTGGCAGGGCGGGACGCTGCAGCAGGCGATGACCGAGGGGCGGACGCTCGACGAAATGAACCTGCGGGCAGGGGACCAGTTCGTCGTGCCGGCGCGCGGGAAGGGGAACACGTACGACACCGTGCGGACGATCGGCATCCTCTTGAGCATCCCGATCACGGTCTATACCCTGACCAAAATCTTCTGAGCGCGCTGACCCCGGGCGCCAGCCCGGGGCGGCCGCCGTCACCCCGCCCGCAGCGTAAAGATCGGCAGCTCGGGCCGGCAGAACAGGCGCGCCCGCACGACGATCGTTCCGAGGCCGCGCGACACGTACAGGGGGGCCAGCGTGTCGCGGTACCACCCCGACACGAACCGGCCGCTCCCGGCTGGCAGGTAGGGGCTCCAGAAGGGCAGGCGGATTTGCCCGCCGTGCGTGTGTCCCGCGAGCAGCAGCGCCGGGGCCGGCGCGGTGTCGCGCGGGATCGTATCGACGTAGCCGGGGCCATGGAGCAGCAGGATGCCCGCGCGGGCGCCATCGGCTCCGGCGAGGGTGGCTCCGAGGTCCGGGTGCCCCTCCACGGGGTCGTCGAGGCCGAGCAGCGCGAGCGTCGCGCCCCCGACCCGCAGGGTCGCCGCACTGTTGCACAGGAACTCGACTCCCGCTCTGGCGTAGGCGGATTCCGCCGTCGCCCGGTCGATCTCCGCGTAATGCTCCCAGTTCCCGTAGGTGGCGTAGGTGGCGAGGGTGCCGCGCGCGTCTTTCGCCCAGGCGACGAGC
>DASPXO010000256.1:0-3666 GCA_035637235.1 Gemmatimonadales bacterium
GCGAGGCCGCGGATGCAGCTCGAGAGCCGGGTCGTCCCCAGGACGGCGAGGTCCAGGAGCACCACGAGCAGGAGGACGAGCGGGGCGGCGCCGTGCATGGTCAATGGAGTTGCAGGATGATGCCGACCAACGCGAGCGCGCCGGCTCCCACGAGGAGCTGCGGCACCCGAGTCAGCCGGAGCCGCGCCATGACCGATTCCACGACCCCGACCGCCACGGCGACGATCCCCAGTCCCGCGAACAGCACGGCGACCGCCACGGGTCCGGAGAGGTTCGCGCGCGGCAGGAAGACGCTGACGACCAGGACGCCGAACAGCGCCAGCTTGAGCGCGCTGCCGTACAGGATGAGGGCGAGGTCCGGTCCGCTGTGGTCGAGCACGATGACCTCGTGGATCATGGTCAGCTCGAGGTGCGTCGCCGGGTCGTCGACCGGCACGCGACAGTTCTCCGCCAGGAGGAGCGCGAAGAGACTGATGCCCACGAGGCTCAGGGACGCCCCGGCCCGGGGCCAGGCGGCGGCCAGCGGCGTCCCCAGCATCCCGCTCAGCGAGACATCGCCGGTCGCGAGCACGAGCGCGATGAAACAGAGAAACAGCGTCGGTTCGGCGAAGCTCGCGATCGTGACCTCGCGGCTCGCGCCCATGCCTTCGAAGCTCGAGCCCGTGTCCAGCCCCGCGAGCACGAGCGCGAAGCGCCCGAGGGCGAGCAGCCCGGCGAACGCCACCAGATCGCCCGCGAACCCCACTGGCGCGGCGCGGCCGTCGAGCGGGAGGAACAGCGTCGCCACGATCAGGGACGCCAGCACGACGATCGGGCCGGCGCGAAACACCCAGGTCGTCGTCCGGCTGTAGACGGTCCCCTTCCGGAGGAGCTTCCAGAGGTCGTAATACAGCTGCAGCACCGGCGCGCCGCGCCGGCCGGTGAGCAGCGACTTGGTCTTCACCGCGATGCCCGGCACCGCCGGGGCCGCGACACCCATGATGCCAAGGGCGGCCAGCCCCTCCCAGGTCACAGGGCCCGTCCCGCCGCGAGCAGGTACAGCAGCACGGTGACGACGGCGGCGACGACGTACAGCAGGTAGAGCTGCAGCCCGCCGCGCTGGATGGGACGCAGCCCGGTGGCGGCGGCGCGGACACCGCGCCACGCGGGCACGATGAGCCGCTCCAACACCGGATCGGTCGGGTGCGTCGCGAAGGCGTCGCCCGCGCGGGCGGTGCGTACACCCGCGACCGACTGGAAGATGCCAAGCAGCGGCGCGGCGAACGACGACGCCGTGTACGCCATGCGAGAGGTCGCGGTCGCGTAGCCGCACCCCCAGGTCGCCGCCTCGAGACGCGGCTGCCGGCGGGCGAGCGCGGCATGCGCCGCCCAGGCCACGACCAGGCTGGCCGTCAGGCCCAGCGTGAACACGGTCGCGGGACCGGCGGCGGCAACCTCCGGCCCCACCACACCCGGCGCGACACCCGCGACGAGCGAGCCCGCGCGGAGCGCCGCCGGCACCACGGCGATCGGCAGCAGCCCGATCGCGACGCAGGCGATGGCGAGGCCGACCACCGGGCGGATCATGCCGCTGGCGGGCTCGCGGGCGGTGGTCGCCACGAGATCTCGCGGCGTCCCCAGATAGAGCACGCCCACCACCTTCACGAAGCAGGCGAGCGCCAGCGCGCCGATGAGCGCCAGCGCCACCGCGGCCAGTCCGGCGAGCTGCATCGCGTCGCGCGCGCTCCCCCCGCGCAGCAGTGCCTGAAAGACCACCCATTCACTCACGAATCCATTGAGCGGCGGGAGCCCCACGATCGCCGCCGAGCCGACCAGGAAAGCGGCCGCCGTGGTGGGCATTCGCCGGGCGACCCCGCCGAACAAGTCGATATCGCGCCCGCCCGTGGCGTGGATCACCGACCCCGCGCCGAGGAACAGGAGGCTCTTGAACAGCGCGTGGTTGAGCGTGTGGAGCGCAGCCCCGGCGAAGCCCAGCACCGCGATCAGCGGGTGCCCGTACGCCAGGCCGAGGGCGCCCGCACCGATCCCGAGCAGGATGATCCCGACATTCTCGACGCTATGGAAGGCGAGGAGCCGCTTGATATCGTGCTGCGCGAGGGCCCACACGACCCCCAGCACGCCCGAGCACGCTCCGAGCACGAGCACCACCCATCCCCACCAGGGGGGCGGCGGACCGAACAGCACCACGGTCCGCAGCAACCCGTAGATCCCCATCTTGATCACGACGCCCGACATGAGCGCGGAGACGTGCGCGGGCGCCGCGGCGTGCGCTTCGGGGAGCCAGAAGTGGAACGGGACGACTCCCGCCTTGAGGCCGAACGCGACCAGGGCCAGGACCAGGATCATGGCGCCGCGGCCGGCCATGAACGGCGGGTGCCGGCCGAGGGCGGCGAAACTGAGATCACCCGCGTCGCCGGCCCATGTGGCAAACAGGGCGAAGAGGAGCAGGGTCCCGGCGTGCGTCACGGCGAGATAGATCAGTCCGGCGCGCCGGACTTCGGAACGCTCGTGCTCAAGAACGACCAGGAGGTAGGCGGTCACCGCCATGACTTCCCAGGCGATGAGGAAGGGGGCCGCCGCGCGGGCGATGACGGCGACGGCCAGGGCGGTCACCAGCAGCGCCAGGAGCAGATGGGCCGCGCCGACGGCGCGATGGCCCCGCTCGCGATCGAGATAGGCCAGCCCGTAGAAGGCGCACGCGGCGCCGGCGCTCAGAATCGCCAGCAGGAAGACGGCCGAGAGCGCGTCGAGCCCGAACACCCAGGCGCCAAGCGGCGCGGCGGCCGCCAGGCGAACGTCCGGCACCGCGGCACCGGCCAGCACGGCAACCGCCGGCACCGCCCCGATGACGCACCCGGCGCCGAAGCAGAGACGGAACCACCTTTCTCCCGCTGTGGGACGTCGCGCCAGCCCTGCCGCTGCCACGCCCCCGGTGACCATCAAGAGCAGACTGACCGCGACGAGCATCACCGGCGCATTCCCGGAAGAAACAGGAGCCCCAGCACGGCGAGCACGGTGGCGCCGATATAGAGCAGCGACCAGGTCACGCGAGCCTGATGATAGGCGCGCAGGCGCTGGCCGCCGCGGGCGACGGCGGCGAAGAGCGGCAGATACAGGCCGACGAGCGCCCAATCCGCCGTCCGCGAGGCCCAGCGTGCCACTCGAGGCCATAGCGAGGCCTGGTCGGGCTCCGCCAGGCGCTGCACCTCCGTGTGCAGCAGCGGCTGGAAGAGCCGCGTCAACGGCTCCGCGAACGATGAGGACGTGTACTGCATCGCCACGGACGGCGCGGCGTAGGCGCACCCCCAGGTGACGCTCTCCCGCGGCGATGCCCGCCTCCCCAGTCCGCGCCGCAGAGCGACCAGAAGGGCCATCGCCGCGGCGAGCAGCGGCACCACCACGCCGAGCGGTCGGAGGACGGCGTGCGCCGCCTGCGTATCCGCCGCCGGCGCAATGACGGTCACCGCCGCGCCGAGCACGCCCGCCGCGGCGCTGGGGATCACCGCCATGGTGATGCAGGCGGCGGCGAACAACACGAGCGGCAGGACCATGGCCCAGCCCGGACGCGGCGCGGCTGCCGCCTCGGCGGTTCGGGCGGAGCCCGCGAGAGCGACGCCCACGAGCCGCGTGAAGCAGGCGACGGCGAGCCCGCCCGTGAGCGCGATG
>DASPXO010000257.1:0-6072 GCA_035637235.1 Gemmatimonadales bacterium
AGTGGATCACGCGGCGCACGTCGGGCTTGTCGATGCCCATGCCGAACGCGCTCGTCGCGACTACGACGGGCACCCGGTTGTGGAGGAACTGAAGGAGGACCTGTCGCCGCGTGCCCGCGCCGAGCCCCGCATGGTACGGCGCCGCGCGGACGCCCATCCGCAGCAGCGCTCGCGTCACGAGCTCCGTGAGCCGCCGCGTGGGAGCGTACACGATGCAGGGCCCATCCGCGCCGCGAATGAGCTGCCGGACGCGAGCGAACCGCGCGCGGTCATCGTCCACCCGCTCGACCGCGAACTGGAGGTTCGGCCGGTCGAACGAGGTGAGGACAACCTCCGCCTGCGGCACCCGGAGGACCTGGAGGATGGCGGCGCGGGTGGCGGAAGTGGCGCTCCCCGTCAGCGCGACCGTCGTGGGGTCCCCGAGCCGGTAGCGGTATTCGCCGAGCCGGCGGTACACGGGCCGGAACTCGTTGCCCCATTCGACAATGCAGTGGGCTTCGTCCACCGCGAGCAGCGAGACGGGCCGTCCGGCACAGGCGAGCTGGCGCGCGAGCGAGCCGAGCCGCTCCGGCGCGCTGTACAGCAGCGTGATCCGGCCGGCCAGCGCAGCGTCGAGGATGATGCGCCGCTCGGCCCGGGAGAGCAGGCTGCTGAGATAGGCCGCGGCGATGCCGCGGCGCCGCAGCGCGCCCACCTGGTTCTGCATCAGCGAGATGAGCGGTGTGACGACGAGCGTGAGGCCGTCCGCCAGGAGCGCGGGGAGCTGGTAGCAGAGCGACTTCCCGGCGCCGGTCGGGAGGATGGCGAGAACGTCCAGCCCAGCGAGCAGCGGTCCGATGACGCGGAGTTGATGGGCGCGGAAGCTCTGGTGGCCGAAACGTTGGCGCAGCACGTCTCGCGCCGCCTCGAGCCCGCCCGAGAAGGCGGTCATGCGACAAGAAAACGGGTCCCGGCTCGAAAACCGCAACCCGAATCGTGCGGAACCTGGCAGTTTCCACGCCAAGTCCGGCGGCCCTTTCGCAAGCGAATCCCGGCGAATCTGTAGCTCGCTTGCCGCAACCAGGCCCGTCATAGGCCCCGCCCCAAACCCGTAACGACAACCCTACCAAGCCGTTAGCACGAGCATCCCGTTTGCATGAGCCCTGCAATAGCGAGTGCCGCGCGGCCGGCTCGTGGCGTTGGTGATCGTCGGCCCGCTCGGTCGAGACGCGCGGCGCGGAAAGGCTTCAGCGGGTGAAGGCTTTATGAGAGCTGCTGGGGGGTTCATTCTGACGAGGGTGCTGGTACCGTTCGCCCTCTTCGTGACGGTATTCTACGCCGCCACGATGGTCAACTATTTCGTGACCCAGCGGCTGGTCGATCAGGTTTGTCGGTAAGCGACAGTCTAGCCTAGCCGTGCCCCTTCCTTAAGAGCACCGCTGTACCTCCTCACCCCGGTTGGTCCGCCGGCCCGCGCACCAGCACGAGGATCGCCGCTTGTGGGACGACGAGGTACTTCTTCTCCTCGAACGTGATCTCCACGGCCGCCTTCCGGAAGAACAGCGCGTAGTCGCCGACCTTGGCCTGCATCGGCAGGTACTTCACCTCCGGCCCGCGGATCTTCCACGGTTCGTCGTCCATGCTGGCGGGCTCGGTCATCGGGGTGCCGGGGCCCTTGGCCACGATCCGCCCGCCTTGCACCTGCCGGCTCTCGACGGCAGTCGGCGGCAGGTACAGCCCGACGGTGGTGCGCTCTTCCCCCTCCTCGGGAGCGATGAGCACCCGGTCACCGACGACGATCAGACGCTTGGGAGCCTCGTCCGGCATGGGCATCAGTATAATGACTGCCGGCGGCCGCGGGGCGAGGCCGGTTGTGACCTGCGTCACCCCTCATGCTCCGCAGCGCGCGTATTAATGGCCCCCTGCCGCGGACCCCGCGGCGTCCCCCGGGTGCTCGCGTCGAGCTGCCGCGTACACCGCGACTACCCATGCTCTCCCAGGAGGTGAGCAGAATGCTCGCGTCCCTGCAGCAAGGCTTCCCGGATCAGGAAACGCTCCGGCTCGCGCTGTCCGGGTTCACGTGGATCCTGGATTGGCAACGGCTCCTGCTGGGCTTTGCGGTATCCGGTGACAGTGTGGGAGTGATCGTGCTCAAAGGGGTGCTGATCCTGCTTCCCTCCGCTCTCCTCGTGGCCGCCATGTGGTGCACGATGGCGTCGCTCTATTCGGTGCCGTTCCGCCTGGCGCGGACGACCTCTCTGCTCACCGCGCTCCTGATGTCGTGGTGGGACGCGGGCCGGATGGTCTGGTTCTACTGGGCGGGGCTGGTGCGCTTCGCCGTCGTGCTGCTCGGCTGGATCTGGAGCCTCGTGAAGCTCGCCGGCTCGCTGTTCCTGCGACTCGTCAAGTTCATCTTCACGCGGCCACTCGCGCTGCTCGACTGGGCGACGCGCCAATACTTCCAGCCGGGCGTGCCGTGGCTCGCGTTCCTGTTCATCATCTTCTGGTCCGCCCTCGAGGCGACGATCTTCACGTTCACGCTGCGACCGACGATCAGCGAGGTGCTGGCGGACCTGACCGGGACCGAGCTCTCGGGGCTCGGGGTGAGCCTGATCCTCTGGCCGTTCCTCTTCATCCTGATCTCGGGGAGCTTCGCGGCCATTCAGGCGCTGTCGGACGCGATCCAGGCGAAGCAGACCATGCAGATCGTCTCGATGGCGCTGGTCGAAGGTTTCGTGATGTTCTTCGAGGTGATGTTCCTGTACCGCGAGCTGATCGACGCGATCACGCCGTGGATCGCGAACCAGACCGGGTTCCAGCTCGGCTTCTTCTCGACGCTCGCCATGGCCTCGTTCGGGTGGATCGGCGTGCGCGCCATGACCTGGTTCCTCTTCGGGCGCTTCGGGACCCCGGCGTTGCTGGGCATTCTGGCGCGCCAGAACATCGCCGGCGTCCGGGGCGGTCCGGTGACGTCGCCGATCGAGCCCGACTTCTGGAAGGGCCCGATCGATGCCCTGAAGCGCGAAACCGACTGGTTCAAGAAGGAAGGGCGCGAGGTGTTCGAGCTGCTGTCGCTGCCGGTGCTCCAGATCCTCGCGGCCGCCGTGAACTTCGCGGTCGTGGTGGTGCTGGGCCGGCCCACGTTCACACTGCCGTTCCGTAACCTGGACCAGGTGCTCGCCAGCACGCCGCTCCTCACGTCGAGCGGCAAGCACGCGGTGCCGGGAGCCGCCCCATGAGCGTGCCGCGCGCGTTCCCCACCCTGCTCGTCGCGCTGGCCGTCGCGGCCGGCTGCGGCGCCCCGGCCGAGCAGGAAGCCAAGACCGCGAGCTCGACAATGGTCATCGGGATCGACGTGAGCGGATCGTTCAGAGACCAGTATAACGACGCGATCGAGTTCACCTCGTACTACATCAACGCGCACCTGCGGGGCCTGGGCGGCCTGCGGGTTCCCACCTCGCTGTTCGTCGCCTCGATCGGCGGGGACCGCCCGGGCGAGCCGAAGGCGTTCCACCCGATCAACGACTTCGCGGGACGAACCCCGGAGCAGATCGCGTCGGACCTGCGCGCGTGGTTCCCGCCGCGGGACGCGTTCACCGATTTCAACGCCTTCTTCCGGCAGATCTCGACGCTCGCGAAGGAACGTGGCTTGATCCTCGCGCCCATGAGCATCGTCGTCCTGAGCGATGGCACCCCCGACGTCGCCGGCGTCGTGCGCACCGCGCGGAGCGAGAATCCCATCGCGCACATCGACTTGAGCTCGCTCGAGTTCGTGTCGCGCAGCGTGACGGTACGGCTGCTCTACGCGTCGCCGACGATCGGCGACGAGTGGAAGCGGCTCATCCGACGTAAGCGCGTCCGGCTCTGGACTCAGGAAGCGCCGGTGATGGCGGGTTGGCACCGCCAGTTCCAGCCCGGCGTGCCGCTGGAGCGCCAGGACAACCTGTGGAAGTGGGTGCGGGACAACGTGGACTTCCGGGCGCGGGCGGGGCAGCTGTTCTAGCCCTTCGATTCGGCACCCGCGCTTCGCCAGCCCGCGCGCGGCCCGTTCAGCCGCAGTACCGATCGAACGCCGCCGTCAGGTCCGCCGCGATCTCCTGTGCGGCCCGCCCCTCGATGTTCTTCCGCTCGAGCATGAACACGAGCTTCCCGTCTTTGAACAGGGCGATCTGCGGCGACGAGGGCGGGTACCCCGTGAAGTAGCTCCGGGCGCGGGTCGTGGCCTCGGCATCCTGGCCCGCGAACACGGTGAGCAGTCTCTCCGGCCGCGCCGAGTGTTGGAGCGCGAGCGCCGCGGCGGGCCGCGCGTTGCGGGCGGCGCAGCCGCACACGGAGTTCACGACGACGAGCGTGGTGTCGGTGACACGGCCCAGCGCGGCGTCCACCGCCTCCGTGGTGCGCAGCTCCTGGAATCCGATGCGCGTCAACTCCTCCCGCATCGGCTGGACGAGGCGGGGGTCGTAGAGGGGGACGTTTAGGCCGGACATGGTTCCTCGCATCGAAAGAGTCGTCGCTTCGAATTATAACCACCGTTGCCGCGTGCGGCGCCGTCAGCCGTGCGGCTTGCGCTCCGCGAACCGGAGCAGGAACGCGACTGCGAGCAGGCCGACCGCGGCGCCGACGAGCCAGCGCCGCCCGCTCGCCATGCCCACCAACCCGATCGCGAGCCCGGTGCCGCCGAGCCAGGCCTTGGCGACGAACCAGTCATGGGGGCGCAGCATGCCGCGCCCTATCGCTTCAGGAACGCCTGGAGCGCGGCGCGGAAGTCGGGCGTGGTTCGGCTGACGGCATTGACGTCGGCGCCGAGGCGGATGCCGTCCTCGAAGGGGAGGCCATCGAGCTGGTAGAACTGCTGCTTGGTGAAGGCCAGCGCCGAGGCGCTGCTCGCGGCCAGGGCGCGGAGCACCTCGCTCACCTGGTCCTCGAAGTCGGAGTCCTCGTAGACGCGGGAGACGAGTCCCACCTCCGCCGCCTGAGGCGCCGTGAGCAGCCGGCCGGTGGCCGCGAGATCGAACGCCACCTTCTCCCCGGCGGTACGCTTGAGGGTCGTCATCACGATCGCGGGCACGAAGCCGCGTTGCACCTCCGGGTAGCCGAACCTGGCGGATTCGGCGGCGAGCACGAGGTCGCACGCCGTGGCGAGGCCGCAGCCGCCCGCGAGCGCCCGCCCCTGCACCACCGCCACGACCGGCTTGGGAAGCCGCCGCATCCGCAGGAACAGCCCGCCGAAATGCAGCGCCGCCCGGCGGTTCTCCTCGACCGGCCGGTCCGCCGACGCGAGCAGCTCGGTCAGGTCCATCCCGGCGCAGAAGTCCGTGCCGGCGCCGCGGATCGCGACCACACGCACCTCGGCGTCTAGGTCCGCCCGCTCCAGGGTGGCGAGCAGGGCGTCGATCATCGGAGTGTCGATGGCGTTCTTCTTGTCCGGGCGGTTGAGGGTCGCCGTGAGGACGCCGCCCTGGACCGCCACGGCCACGCGCTCGCTCTCGCTCACCGCGGCGCCTCGAGTTCCATCCGCAGCAGCGCGGTCGAGAACACTTTCCCCTGCGCGTCGGTCTTGAGCGAGATCGTGCCGCCGCCGTCGAGCGCTCCGTGGAGCAGGAAATTCAACGCTTTGAGGTTGGGCAGCTCGTAGCGCTCGACCTTCCCCTTGATCATCCCCTTGAAGTGCCGCGCGACGCGGGCCGCCGTCACGTGCTTCACCAGGATCGGGTAGTACTCGGGCTTCCGGGCGATCAAGCCGACGTTGGCCGTATCGCCCTTGTCGCCGGAACGCGCGTGCGCGAGCTCGAGCAGCAGGACCCTGCGCCGGGGGTCCCCGTCCGCCCGTCCGCCCGTCCGCCTGTCCGCCTTTTTTTTCACGCGTCCACGAGCTCGACGCACGGCTCCACCAGTTGCTTGTCAATCAGCGCGGGCCAATAGGCCACGATCTCCTCCGGTTTCGGCCGCCCGCCCGCGAATCCCGTCGCGCTCGGCGGCCCGTTCAGAATGAGAGGCGCGATCTCGCGCGTGAAGCGCTCCACCGCCGCCTTGTCGGGCGAGCGCACGCCGATGCGGAGCTGTACCTCGGGGAGATCGTCCGGCGGCGTGCTC
>DASPXO010000258.1:0-5310 GCA_035637235.1 Gemmatimonadales bacterium
GCCGGCCGCCCCGCTTGTCACTACCCAACCCAGCGTCGCGCCTGTGTGGCCCGCCCCCCATTGCGTCGAATCAGGGTCTGCGAACTCGACCAGCGCCTGCTGACCCCCATACCCTGCTGACGACGATATGGGGACCCGAAGGTATACCGAAAACCGCCAAAGCCGCAAGGGCCACCGAAAATTTTCCCTGGACTACCTGGCACAGCACCTCAGCCCGGAGTCCTTCGTGCGGATTCATCGCTCGCGCATCCCCAATCTCGAAGCCGTTGAGGCGTTCGAGCGACACGACGACAAGCGCGTGCGGGCGCGGCTCAAGAGCGGAACGACCGTCGTCGCCAGCCGCGCCTGGTCGAGCGCGCTGCGGGGGCAGGCGACCTGAGCTGTGCTGAAGGACACCACACCTCAGCTTGTGCGGGGCCGAGCCCATCCTTCCAGGATGGGAAACGGCGACGGAAGTCGTGTTGCTCAGCGCCCCGTCCGCAACAACTCGCGGAACCTCGCCGCGGCCGGGCTCAGCGGCGCGCGCTCCCGACAGATGATCAGCAGATCGCGCGTCCAAGGCCCTCCCGCGAGCCGCACGGCGACCAAGCGGGGGTCGCGCGCGCGCACGGCGTGGCGGGACACGACCGCGACGCCCAGGCCGGCGGCCACCGCCTCACGGATCGCTTCTGTGCTCCCCAGCACCATGGCGGGCTGCGCCACGACTCCTCGCTCGGCCAGGTAGCGCTCGCCCACGGCGCGGGTGCTCGACCCTTCCTCCCGAGTGATGTAGGGCTCCCCCGCCACGGCTCCGGGCCGCACCGAGCGCCGGCGGGCGAGCCGGTGGTTCTTGGGAACAATCAGCACCAGCTCGTCCTGCACCCACAGCTCGGCGGCCAGCCCGGGCACGAGCGGCGCTTCGCCGATCACCCCCAGCTCGATTTCGCCCATCGCCACCCGGCGCTCGATCTCACGGGTGTCGCCGATTCGCAGGCTCAGCGTCAAGGCGGGGTAGGCCGCGTGAAACGCGCCCAGTGCCGAGGGCAAGAGATACGTCCCCGGCGTGGTGCTGGCCCCGACGGTGAGCGCGCCCGCCCGGATGCCGCGCAGCTCTTCGGCGGAGCGCTCGGCGCCGCGGACGAGCCCGATGACCTGGCGCGCGAACGGCTCGAGGGCGCGCGCAGCGGCGGTCGGCCGCACGCCGCGCCCGTGACGCTCGAGCAGAGCGACGTCGAAGTGCGCCGCGAGGCCGCGCAGATGCTCGGACACTGCCGGCTGGCTGATGTGGCGCGCCGCGGCGGCGCGCGCCACGCCGCCCGCGTCCAGCACCGCGAGAAACAGCTCGAGCCGGTGGAGCGTCAGGCCGGTCTTTGGCATAAGGTAAGTACTATGTGTACCATTAACATATCGTATTTGTCCGATGTCGCAATTCAAGCCATCGTGCAGCACGGGCGTGCGGCACCCGGCCCGCCGGCGGACCCGTGAGGGAGCAGGAATTCCACAGTCACGAGGAGGGCACCATGTTGCTCCGGTTTACCCGCCTGACGCTAGTCCTGTCCGCCTGCGCCTTCGCCCCCACGGCGCTCTTGGCGCAGGCATCCGCAGCGTCGCCTCAGGTGATCGTGGCTCACGCGCCCAGCCTCGCCTGGGTCCCCGCACCCCCGTCTCTGCCCCCTGGCGCCGAGTTCGTCTTACTCGAGGGCGACCCGGCCGAGGCGGTGCCCCTCACGTTCCGACTGAAGTTCCCGCCGAACTACCGCGTGCCTCCGCACTGGCATTCGGTAGTCGAGCATGTGACCGTGCTCTCGGGGACGCTGCACGTCGGCATGGGCGAGCAGGCCAGTTACCAGGGCGGCACCGTGCTCGCCCCCGGCAGCTTCGCCGTGATGCCTGCGAAGATGGTGCACCACGCCTGGACGGGTGCCGGCGGCGTTGTTTTCCAGCTTCACAGCGTCGGCCCGTGGAGCATCACGTACGCGAATCCGGCGGACGACCCGCGGAAGCCCAAACCATAGGGCGGCCGCCATGACCGACGTCGCGCCGGGGCACGCCGAGGCGCAGGCCCCGCTCGAGGGTGTGATCAAGGGCGAGGTGCTGCGGATGTACCAGGAGGTGGCCGAGCACCCCGAGGGCGAGTTCCACTTCTATCACGGCCGGACGGCGGCCGACATGTTCGATTACCGGCGCGAGTGGCTCGAGCGCGCGCCGCCCGGTGCCGTCGCGTCGTTCGCGGGAGTGGGGAACCCGCACCTGCGCAGCCGGCTCCAGCCGGGGGAGACGGTGCTCGACCTGGGCAGCGGGGCGGGGCTCGACAGCATCGTCGCGGGCTGGCAGGTGGGACCCTCGGGTCGGGTGATGGGCGTGGACCTCAATCCCGACATGTGCGCCAAGGCCGAAGCCCATGCCGCACAGAGCGGCACGCGCACCGAGTGCCGCCAAGGCACGATGGAAGATATCCCCCTCCCGGATGCGAGCGTCGACGTCGTGCTCTCCAACGGCGTCATCAATTTGTCGTTCCGCAAACGTCGCGTGGTCGGGGAGCTTTTCCGGGTGCTGAAACCCGGCGGGCGGCTCTCGGTCGCCGACATCGTCAGCGCCAGGCCGCTCTCGCAGTCCATCGTGAACGACCCCAAGCTCTGGGCCAGCTGAATCGGCGGCGCTCTCCCGGAGGGAGAGATGTTCGGGCTGTTCGAGGACGCGGGCTTCACGCGAGTGCGCTCGACCATCGTCCCCGGCTTCCGGTTTCGCAAAGCCTCGACGCAGGACGCCGCCGAACAGTACGGGGTGAAGGCCGTGCTGTTCACGGCGCAGAAGCCATGAGCGCGCTCTCCATCACGGTGGACGAGCTGCGCGGCGCGCTCGAGCGCGGGGAGCCCGTCGTCGTGCTCGACGTGCGCACCGCGGCGGACCGCTCCGAGTGGGCGATCCCCGGGAGCCTGCACGTGGACGTGCACGACGCCCTGTGGGCGGGGGACGGCCGGCCGCTGGACCAGCTCGCGCTGCCCGCCGGCGGCCCGATCGTGACCGTGTGCGGGAGAGGCCGGACCAGCCTCCTCGCCGCCGACCGGCTGCGGCGGCGCGGCATTCCGGCCCGCTCGCTCACCGGCGGGATGGAGGCCTGGAGTCTCGCGTGGAACGCGGCCGTCGTCCCCGTCCCCGGGACGGGGACGCAGGTCGTGCAGGTCCGGCGCACCGGCAAGGGGTGTCTGTCGTATCTCGTGGCCCGCGGCCGGGAAGCCGCGGTCATCGACGCGTCGGTCGAGCCGCGGGTCTACGGCGAGCTGGCGAGCGCCCGGGGCTGGACGATCACCGCGGTCCTGGAGACGCACGTGCACGCGGATCATCTGTGGCGCGGCCGGGCGCTCGCCGAGCTGACGGGCGCGACGCTCTACCTCCCGCGGCAGGACCGGGTCGCGTTTCCGTTCACGGCCCTCGACGAGGGGAGCGAGGTGGCAGTCGGCGAGGCGCGGCTGCGCGCCCTCGCGACGCCCGGCCACACGCTCGAAAGCGCTTGCTATCTGCTCGACGATCGCGCGCTGTTCACGGGCGACACGCTGTTGCTCGGCGCCGTGGGCCGTCCCGACCTCGAGGCGAGCCCCGACGAAGCGCGACGACGCGCCGCGGCGCTGTACCGCTCGCTCCAGCGCATCTTCCGCCTCCCGCCGGACACGCTCGTGCTCCCCGCCCATACCGACCGCCCGGCCGCCTTCGACGCGCAGCCGCTCGCCGCCACCCTGGGTCGCGTGCGCGAGCGGATCGACCTGCCGCTCGACCGAGAGCCCGCGTGCGTCGAGGCCATGCTGGCGCGCGTCCCACCGGCCCCGGCGAACCACAAACAGATCGTCCTCCTGAATGAGGCCGGCCTGCTCCCCCCGGACGACCCGGGACTCGAAGCCGGAGCGAACCGCTGCGCAGTGCGGTGATCCGCCTCGGCCTGCGGGCCAACTGGCGGCAGTTCACCCTCCTCGTGCTCATCAACGCGTTCGTCGGCGCGATGGTGGGACTCGAGCGCACGGTGCTCCCGCTGCTGGCGCAGGCCGACTTCGGGCTCGCGTCGAAGGCCGCGACCCTCTCCTTCCTGGTGGGCTTCGGCGCGGTCAAGGCGGTCGCGAATCTGGTCGCCGGCCGGCTCGCCGACCGGGGCGGGCGCAAGCGCATCCTGGTGGCCGGATGGCTCGCCGGCCTGCCCGTGCCCCTGCTCCTGATCTGGGCGCCGACCTGGGGATGGGTGGTGTTCGCCAACATGCTGCTGGGCGTGAACCAGGGCCTGTGCTGGTCCACCACGGTGATCATGAAGATCGACCTCGTCGGCCCGGAGCGGCGCGGGCTCGCGATGGGCCTGAACGAGTTCGCCGGGTATGTCGCGGTGTCGCTTGCAGCCCTCGGCACCGGTTACCTCGCCGCCGCACACGGCCTGCGTCCCGCGCCGTTCTATCCCGGTATCGGGGTCGCGATCGCAGGCCTCGCACTCTCGCTCTTCGCCGTCCGCGAGACCCAGGGCCACGTCGCGGTCGAGGCCGAGCGGCTGGGCGGGACCGAGCCGGCGCGATCGTTCGCAGAGGTCCTGCTGCTCACGAGCTGGAAAGAGCGATCTCTCTTTGCCGCGAGCCAGGCGGGCCTCGCCAACAACTTGAACGACGGCGTGGTGTGGGGTCTCTTGCCGATCCTGCTCGCGGCGCGTGGTCTGCCGCTCGACCGGATCGGCCTCGTCGCGGCGGCCTACCCGGCCGTCTGGGGAGTGGCCCAGCTCGCCACCGGCCCGCTGAGCGACCGCTGGGGGCGCAAATGGATGATCGCGAGCGGGATGTGGGTCCAGGGGGCGGGGTTGCTGCTCTTCGTCATCGGGCCGGACCTCGCCGCGTGGCTCGCCGCCGCGGCGGTGCTCGGCCTCGGAACGGCGCTGGTCTATCCAACGCTGCTCGCGGCCGTTTCGGACGTGGCCCACCCCGCGTGGCGCGCCTCGGCGGTGGGGGTGTACCGCCTGTGGCGGGACGGGGGCTACGCGGTCGGGGCGCTCGCGGCGGGACTGTTCGCCGATACCTTCGACGCGGCGGCGGCGATGGGCGTGGCGAGCGGGCTGACGCTGGTATCGGGAGCGATCGTCGCGAGCGTGATGCGCGAGACGCTCCCTCGCGGCGTGCGTCAGCGCACCGCGGCCCCCGTGCCGTAGCGGGCCTCGATGTAATCCTCCAGGATCTTCAGGAAGTCGGTCACGATGCCGTCGCCCTTGAGCGTCACCTTCAGCCGGCCGTCCACGTACACCGGGGCCTTCGGCTCCTCGAACGTCCCGGGCAGCGAGATCCCGATGTCCGCGTGCTTCGACTCGCCGGG
>DASPXO010000259.1:0-2545 GCA_035637235.1 Gemmatimonadales bacterium
CCCAACCATCACCGATGCCGGATGTCCCGGGCACGGCCGACGTCGTCGTCGTGGGCGGCGGGGTCCACGGCGCGAGTGTGGCCTACCATCTGGCCCGCCGAAAGGCCGGCCGCATCGTCCTCCTCGAGCGCAAGTTCCTGGCCTCGGGACCGACGGGCCGATCCTCCGCGCTGGTCCGCCGCTTCTACGCCATGGACTTTCTCACCCGGACGGGGAACGCCTCGGCGAGCATGTTTCAACGCTGGTCCGAGGTGATCGGGGGCGGCGACCCCGGGTTCCGCCAGGTCGGGATCCTCTGGCTCGCCGGACCTTCCATGACTCCGCACTTGCGCGACAATGTCGGCCGGGCCCAGGCACTGGGCGTGCGGGTCGACCTCCTCGCGCCCGACGAGATCCAGGCCCTCGTGCCCCCGATGGCCCTGCACGACGTGGCGCTCGGCGCGCACGAGCCGGAGTCCGGGTACGCGGACGCGTCGGCGACCACGAACGCCCTCGCCCTCCGGGCGCGCGAGCTAGGCGCCACGGTCGTCCAGTACGTCCGGGCGGACGCGATCCTCACGGCCGGCGCGAGGGTGACGGGCGTGCGCACGGAGGCGGGCGAGATCAGCGCGCCGGCGGTGGTCGTCTGCGCGGGACTCTGGGCGGCGCGCCTGCTCGCGCCGCTCGGGATCGACGTCCCGATCGCGCCGAAGCGCCATCAGATGTGCTTCTTCCGCCGGCCGGCGGGTTTCGCCTCCCACCCCGGCGTCCTCGACCGGCCGCACGGCACCTACATGCGACCCGAGACCGGGAACCTGACGATCCACGGGCTGGTGGCCTACGACGAGATCGTCGACCCCGACGATTACAACGAGGGGGCCGATCCCGAGGAGATCGTGCGCAACGCCGAGCTCATCGCGCGCCGCTTCCCGATGATGGAGCAGGGGCTGTCCATGGGCGGGTATTCCGGCGTGTACGACGTCACGCCGGATCACCAGCCGGTGCTGGGGCCCATCAGCGAGTACGCGGGGCTCTTCGTCGACTTCGGCTGGAGCGGGCATGGCTTCAAGCACGCCCCCGCCGTCGGGGACATCCTGGCCGAGGTCGTGCTGGAACGGAAGGCTCGGGGCTGGGACCTCGCCCCGTTCCGCTGGTCGCGCTTCCGGGAAGGCGACCTCCTGCCCCGCGCGTCCGCGACCGACCCGTCCCACGCCAAGCGCCGCCGCGCGACCAGCCCCCCCTAGACGAGAGGAGGCGGCAACATGCCGACGAGAACAGGTGCGGTGCCGAAGAAGTCCGGATTGCTCGACCGGCTCGCGATCGGACCGGTGATCTGCGCCGAAGGGTATCTGTTCGAGTTCGAGCGGCGGGGGTACTTGCAGGCGGGCGCGTACGTACCGGAGATCGTGCTCGAGCGCCCGGACCTGGTCGAAGCGCTGCACCGGGAGTTCGTCCACGCCGGCTCGGACGTGGTCGAGGCGTTCACGTACTATGCCCACCGCGCCAAGCTGCGGATCATCGGCCGGGAGCGAGACCTCGAGAAGATGAACCGCGCGGCGCTGCGCATCGCGAAGAAAGTCGCCCGGGACACCGGCGCCCTGTTCGCCGGCGATATCTGCAATACCAACGTCTATGCGCCGCCCGACGCGAAGTCGCACAAGCAGGCGCGCAGGATGTTCGACGAGCAGCTCGGGTGGGCCGTCGACGCCGGCGTCGACTACGTCGTCGGCGAGACGTTCAGCTTCGGCGGCGAGGCGCTGCTGGCGCTCGCGGCGATCAAGGCCGCGGGCAAGCCGGCCGTGATCACGCTCGCCATACCGCGGGAGAACGCGACACGAGATGGGTGGAGCGTGGCCGACGCCTGCCGGCGGCTCGAGGACGGTGGGGCCGCGGTGGTCGGCTTCAACTGCGCGCGGGGCCCGGCGACGATGATCCCGCTGCTCCGTGAAGCGCGGACGGCCGTCACGTGCCACGTGGCCGCGCTGCCGGTGCCCTATCGCACCACCGAAGCCGAGCCGACGTTTCAGTCGTTGACGGACCCTCGCTGCACGAGCATTCCCGGGGACCGGCCGTTCCCGACCGCGCTCGATCCCTTCGTGTGTAACCGCTACGAGATCGCCCTGTTCGGGAAGGAAGCCTTCGGGCTCGGCGTGCGCTATCTCGGCGTCTGCTGCGGCGCGGGGGCGCACCATGTCCGGAGCCTCGCCGAGGCGCTCGGTCGCCGGCCACCGGCCAGCCGCTTCTCCCCCGACATGTCCAAGCACGTGCTGTTCGGCACCGACAAGCGACTGCGGGCGGAGAACCTGGAGTACGGCCGGACGTACCAGCGCCCCACCGCGGCCGGGTGAGCGCGAGTACCTTCGTGGACCGTCGAGACAGATAGCAGCGTCGCGAACGGTTACACGGGCGCGGGCTCGGGCACCGGCACCCAGCCCAGCCGCGCGCGCCAGTCCGGCGCGAGATCGGCGAAGCGGGCCAGCCGGAGCGCGGTGAGGTCGGCAACGCGACACTGACCGTGGACGACGAGCTCGCTGATCGCCTTGCCGGACGCCGGCGAGAGCCCGAA
>DASPXO010000260.1:0-24166 GCA_035637235.1 Gemmatimonadales bacterium
CAGTCCAACGGCCAGGAGGATCGGAGGGGAAGTCCGCCCCGGGCGAAGAACTTCGTGGCCCATTTGACGGGCGCGAACGAGGTTCCCGCCCGCGACAGCCGTGGCGTCGGCCAGTTCAAACTGCGGCTCAGCGCCGACGGCGACTCGCTCGCGTACCGCCTGATCTGCTCCAACATCCGGAACGTCGTTGCCTCGCACATCCACATCGGTCCGGCTGGCGAGAACGGTCCGGTCGTGGCGTTCCTGTTCGGGCCGGCTGCGGCCGGCGGCGGCCGGACCAGCGGCGTGCTCGCCCGAGGGACGATCACGGCGGCGAGCCTGACCGGTCCGCTCGAGGGCCATCCGCTGAGCGAGCTGATCGACGCGCTGGACGCGGGCGACGCGTATGTCAACGCGCATACGAACGACGGCGTTGACCCGGCGAACGCGGGGCCGGGCGACTTCCCCGGCGGCGAGATCCGCGGGCAAATCCGGACCGCGGGGCCGAGCAAGTAGCGGGCGGTGTTGGAGGTTGGAGGTTCTGGAGGTTGGTGGAGGGAACCGAACGGGGGTCTCGCGGCGTACTTAGGGGCGACCCACACGAGCGTCCTCCCCAAGGAGCCAGGCGTGACCTTGCGACCGATCCTCATCCTTCTGGGCCTCCTGCTCACCGGCGCGTGGGAATCCGCCGGCCAGCGGGAACGCGCCCAGGCCACGTTCGCGGGCGGCTGCTTCTGGTCCATGGAGCTGGCCTTCGACGAGCTGGACGGCGTGATCTCGGCGACATCGGGCTATGCGGGCGGGCGCGCCAGGAACCCCACCTACGAGGAGGTCTCCGCCGGCGGGACCGGGCACGCCGAGTCGGTGGAGGTCCTCTACGATCCTCGCCGGGTGAGCTACGAGGCACTGCTCGACGTCTACTGGCACCACATCGACCCGCTCACGCGGAACGCGCAGTTCTGCGATCACGGGGTGCAGTACCGCACGGCGATCTTTTACCACGACGCGACGCAGCGCGGATTGGCGGAGGAGTCGAAGCGAAAGCTCGAGGCGTCCGGGCGCTTCCAGCAGCCGATCGTGACGGAGATCCTGCCGGCCGGAGCGTTCTATCCGGCCGAAGAATACCACCAGGACTACGCCCGCAAGAATCCGGTGCGCTACGGGCTCTACCGCGTGGGCTGCCGCCGCGATCAGCGACTGCGCGAGCTGTGGGGCGCGGACGCGCCGCACGCAGGAGGAGGGAGTGGAGCGATGGACTTTCGCAAGCCGGGCGACGCGGAGCTGCGCAGTACCCTGACGCCGCTCCAGTACCAGGTGACCCAGCACGACGCTACGGAGCCGCCGTTCCGCAACGACTATTGGGAGAACCACCGGACCGGCCTCTACGTGGACGTAGTGTCCGGGGAGCCTCTGTTCAGCTCCCTCGACAAGTTCGAGTCCGGGACCGGATGGCCCAGCTTCACGAAGCCGCTCGAGCCGGCGAACGTCCGCGAGCGCACGGATCGCTCGCTCTTCATGGCGCGCGTCGAAGTGCGCTCGACGCGCGCCGATTCTCACCTCGGTCACGTATTCAACGACGGGCCGGCGCCCACGGGGCTCCGCTACTGCATCAATTCCGCGGCGCTGCGGTTCGTCCCCCTGGAGCGGCTCGAGGCCGAGGGCTACGGGAAGTACCTGTCGCTGTTCCGAGGGGTCGTGGCCTCGGGCGACTCCACGCCCCCTTGACCCAGAAACCGTAGATCACACAATCGTCGGGCGCGGGCGGCCGCCCCGCGGGAACGGCGTGACGGACCGGAGGAAGACTCCGCAGGCTCGTCACGGTTAGAATTCCCCGACCATGAGCCTGCCCCCGCTCTCCGACATCGTCGTCCTCGATCTCTCGCGCGTGCTCGCCGGCCCCTACTGCACCATGATGCTCGGCGATCTGGGTGCCGACGTGATCAAGATTGAGCACCCCGACGGCGACGAGACGCGCCGTTGGGGGCCGCCGTTCGTCGGGGGCGAGAGCACCTACTACCTCGCGGTCAACCGCAACAAGCGCTCGGTCGTCGCCGACCTGCGGACGCCGGAAGGGCGTGGCCTGGTCGAGCGCATCGCCCGCCACGCCGACGTCGTGGTCGAGAACTTCCGCCCGAGCGCCCTCGAGCGGCTGGGGCTCTCCCTGGCCGGGCTGCGGGCCGCGAATCCCCGGCTCATCACGCTGACGGTGAGCGGCATGGGCGCCGCGGGACCCGACCGCGATCTCCCCGGCTACGACTTCGTGCTGCAGGCCGTCGGAGGCCTGATGTCCATCACGGGGCCGGTCGAAGGGCCGCCGTGCAAGGTCGGCGTCGCCGTGGTCGATCTCACGACGGGGATGATGGCCGCGAGCGCCGTCGTGGCCGCGCTGTACGCCCGCGAGCGGACGGGGACGGGCCAGCACATCGACATCTCGTTGCTCGAGACGCAGGTGGCGTGGCTCGCGAACGTCGCGAGCGCCTACCTGGCCACGGGCGAGCCCCCCGCGCGCTACGGGAACGGCCACCCCACGATCGTCCCGTACCAGACCTTCGAGGCGAGCGACGGCGTGTTCGCCCTGGGCGTGGGCTCGGAGGCGCAGTGGCAGCGCTGCTCGGTCGCTATCGGGCGGCCGGAGCTGGCTCAGGACGAGCGGTTCTGCACGAACGCCGCCCGCGTCAGCCACCGCGCCGAGCTGGTCGCGCTGCTGCAGCGGCACTTCCGAACGGCCCGCGTCGAGGAATGGGTCCACCGCATCGCCGCGGCGGACGTGCCGGTCGGGGCGGTGCGCTCGGTCCCGGACGTGCTGACCGATCCGCAGGTGCTGGCGCGGGACATGGTCGTGACGGTGTCGCACCACGCCGTCGGGGACTTGAAGCTCGTGGGGATCCCCTTCAAGTTCTCGGGCACCCCGGCCTCGATCCGTCTGCCGCCGCCGCTCCTGGGGGAGCACACGGCGGAAGTGCTGCGTGAGTATCCATGACCTCACCCCCGATCACCCGCCGCGAGTTCCTGGAGCTCGGCGCCGGAGGCGTCGCCGCGCTCGCTCTCCCGAGCTGCCGGACGGGCGCGCCGGCCGCCGTGAGCGTCCCCCCGTCACCGATCCCGCCGTTCGAGCTCGAGGAAACGACGATAGCCGATCTGCAGGAAGGCATGCGCACCGGCAGGTACAGCGCCCGCGCGCTGTGCGAGTACTACCTCGGCCGCATCGAGGACCTCGATCGGCGGGGGCCCGCCCTGCGGTCCGTGATCGAGACGAACCCCGACGCGCCGGCGATCGCCGGGGAGCTGGACCGGGAGCGGCGGGCCAAGGGCCCGCGCGGCCCGCTCCACGGGATTCCCGTGATCATCAAGGACAACATCGCGACCGCGGACCGGATGGCCACGACGGCAGGGTCGCTCGCGCTGGTCGGTGCGAAGCCGCCCGCGGACGCGTTCGTGGCCCGCAGGCTGCGGGAGGCCGGGGCGGTGATCATCGCGAAGGCGAACCTGTCGGAGTGGGCGAACTTCCGCTCGAGCAACTCGTCGAGCGGCTGGAGCGCGCGCGGCGGGCAGTGCGTGAACCCGTACGTGCTCGATCGCAGCCCCTGCGGCTCGAGCTCGGGCACGGGCGCCGCCGTTGCGGCGAACTTTGCCGCGGTTGGCGTGGGCACCGAGACGGACGGCTCGATCGTGTGCCCTGCGTCCGCCTGCTCGCTTGTCGGCATCAAACCGACCATGGGCCTCGTGTCCCGCACCGGCATCGTCCCGATCGCGCACAGCCAGGACGTCGCGGGCCCCATGGCCCGCACCGTCCACGACGCGGCCCTGCTGCTCGCCGTGCTCGCGGGCGCTGACCCGAAGGACCCCGCGACGGCGGCCGGGCCCGCCGCCGGCTACGCTCCCGTCCTCGACCCGGACGGGCTCCGGGGCGCGCGCATCGGCATCGCCCGCAGCAAGCTGTTCGGTTATCACCCGGCGACGGACACGCTCATCAACCAGGCGATCGAGGTGATGCGCGGGCTCGGCGCCGTGATCCTCGATCCGGCGGACATCCCTCACGTCGGCGAGTACGACGAAGCCGAGCTCACGGTGCTGCTCTACGAGTTCAAGGCGGACGTGAACCGCTATCTCGCCGAGTTCGGGCCGGGCGCTCCGGTGAAAACGCTGCGGGACGTGATCGACTTCAACGAGCGGAACAAGGATCGGGAGATGCCCTACTTCGGGCAGGACCTGTTCGTCAAGGCGGAGGCGAAGGGCCCGCTCACCGACCAGGCCTACCTCGATGCGCTGGCGCGGTGCAAGCAGCTCGCCCGGGACGAGGGGCTCCGGGCGATCCTCGAGCGGCAGCGCCTCGACGCGATCGTCGCGCCGACGGGCAACCCGCCGTGGCCGATCGACCTGGTGGATGGCGATCACTTCTTGGGGGGGAGCTCGACGGCGGCGGCCGTCGCGGGCTATCCGCACGTCACCGTGCCCGCGGGCTACGTCTTCGGGCTGCCGGTGGGAGTCTCGTTCATCGGCGCGCCGTTCGGCGAGCCGGCGCTCGTGAAGTTCGCCTATGCCTACGAGCGCGCGACGAAGCTGCGGCGGCCGCCGAAGTTCCTACCCACCGCGAGCTTCACGACTGGAGGTTGATGTCCCAGCCTGGCGCGACGCCCGCTTACCAGAGGTGGGACAGCTGCAGCCGCTGCGCGACGGCGCGTAGCTGCGACCACTCGTCCAGCGGCCGGATGTCGTCGTCCGAGTCGAGCGCGAGGCCGACGTCGGACGGCGTGCCGTAGTGGCTGGACTGCGCGAGGCGCCACAGCTGCCGCCGGTGGGCGATCCAGATGGCGCTCATTCCCACCGCTGGAAGCTGGTTGCCATGAGGCGCGAAGAACACCACGTACAAGCGCTTCGGCTGGCCGCCCCCCTTCAGCACCGAGTCGACCTGGATCTTCGCTTCGTACGCTTCGGGCGGACCGTCCTCCTGGAGCAGCGCCCGCATGAGCCATCCGCCGAGCGGCTCGTAAAGGGTCGCGCGCTCCACGTGCAGGAGAGTACCTGCCACCACGTAGTGGGCGTCGATGAGCCGCTCCCCGAGAATCCGATCGCCCGGGGTGGGCAGCAGCGTGACGCGGTCTTTTAACGCGGGCGAGCCGGCGCACGCGGCGAATAGCGCCGCGAACCCAACCAGGCTGAACTTTCGGAGGATTGTCGTCATTGTGCAGCTATCCCAATGCATAAGTCTTGCCAGCGCGAAATCGCCTTCCCGCCCTGCGGGCGGCCTCGCTCAAGTGTTGCAGATCGGCTGCGACGGTGAGGGCGCAAAAATGTTGCAGTTTGCAGTACGGAAGGGACAACGTGGGGAGCTGCCGCTCGCGTAGGGCCGGGTCACAGGCGGCGTCCTGCAGGGCGCTCGCGCTACAGGGCCCTTATCCTCATCCCGCAGGCCAGGTTGTGATACATCCGGCAGCGCCGGTCGCCTCGGCCCGGTGATCCCTGACCAGTTCACGACCTCACCTTCGGGTTCTTGGATCCATTAGCGTCACCGACGTTGTGTGTGAATGTTGTATGCGAATCTTGAGAGACTGAGGTCCCTGCTCGGCCGCAGCGCGTCCTAAAGGACGCACCGGATTCCTAAAGGAAGGGTTCAGATATGGATTGCGAGCCAGCGCAGCGCCGAGCCACGTGGTACCGTTGGAAGGAGCTGCCCGAGGAGCAGCTGAACGACCTCCTGTCGCGCCGCCTGATCACCGGTGATCGCGTGATGCTGGCGCACGTCTACCTCAAGAAGGGGTGCGTCGTGCCGAAGCATAGCCACGAGAACGAGCAATTCACGTACATCCTCGAGGGTGCGCTCAGGTTCATCGTGGGAGCGGGCGGCGAGGAGGAGGAAATCGTGGTGCGGGCGGGGGAGGTGCTGCACCTGCCCTCGCACGTCCCGCACGAGGCGCATGCGCTCGAGGACACGCTGGACGTGGACGTGTTCCACCCGCCGCGCCAAGACTGGCTGAACAAGACCGACAGCTACCTGCGGCGGTAAACGGGGAGCGGTGACCTTACCGCTCACCCGTCTCCGCGTGCCTGATCGCCCTGAGGAATTCCCGGTCCCACGCCGCCGAGATCCCCTCCCGCGGGGAGTACGGCCCCGGCTGGTAGGCCCGCGAGCTGATCCCTGCGTGGCTTTGCTCGCAGATATGCCAGTCCTGTCGGTTCGTCTCGTCCCAGAACCGCACGGCGTCGTCGGGGTCGAAACCGGGCAGCTCGAATGAGTCGGTGTGGAACAGCCATTCGCACGTGATGTGCGTGCGGGCCGGACCGTCGGGCCAGAGCGTATGAAACATGACGTAATCCGGGTGCAGGCTGAGCAACAGGTTCGGGAAGATCGAATAGAAGTAGACGCGGTTGACGTCCTCCGCCGGCAGCTCGCCCACCGGCGCGCCGCACGCGCGCCCGCTCAGCGTCAGGCTCCCGCCTTCCCGCGTGATCACCATGTAGCCGCCGAGGTAAGGGCCATCGAGCAGGTCGTTCTCCCCGCTCGTGTAGGGTGTCAGCTGCGCGAGCCCCGGGTGGATGACGGGACAGTGCAGGCATTCCGAGTAGTTCTGGAAGATGAGCTTCCAGTTGGCCGCGACGTCGTACTCGATGCGGCGCGCCGACCGGAGCCGGGGCAGGTTGAAGCGGCTGAACCGTCCGACGAGCGGAGCGAAGGCCTCGCCGAACGGCTCCGGGTCGCGGGAAAGATGCAGAAACAGGAGGCCCTCCCACGTTTCGAGCGCCACCGGATGAAGCGGATACTCGCGCTTGTCGAAACCCGCGACCTCGTTCATGTGCGGCGCGCCGATCAGCTGGCCGTCGATCGTGTAGGTCCATGCATGGTAGGGGCACTGGATCGTCTCGGAGAACCGGCCGCGCGGCTGCTCGCACAGCCGGGTCCCGCGGTGGCGGCACACGTTGTAGAAGGCGCGCAGGCCGTCCCGGCCGCGGACTACGATCACGCTCTCGCCGGCGATGGTGCGCAGCACGTAGTCGCCGGGATTCGCGATCTCGCCCGCGCGCCCCCCGCAGATCCAGCGACGCGTGAAGATGCGCTCCAGCTCCTCGGCGTAGATCTCGGGGGACGTGTAGTAATGGCCGGGCAACGTCCGCTGCCCCTGCCGGTAGGCTTCGGCGGGTTTGACGAAGGGCATGACGTCTAACCGTAGGGGGCGACGCGCCCAAGCGCCACCCCCACAACGACCCCACCCCCAACCCGCAGGGCCGCGGCCTCAGCCCCCCGGCGCCGCGCCGTACTCGATGCCGCGCCGCTCGGGGCCCGCGAGTGCCACGATCGCGCACAGCACGAACACGGTGCCCGCGGTGAGGGCCATCGCCCAGGTGTAGGTGAGCCGCGCCGCGAACAGCGCCTCGATGTAGGCCACGGTCCCCGCGACCAGCACTCCGCACTGGTAGGCGAAGCCGGGCAGGAAGCCGCGCACCGAGTCGGGGGACAGCTCGGTGATGTGCGCCGGGATCACGCCCCAGGCGCCCTGCACCATGAATTGCATCCCGAACGCGCCGAGCACCAGGACGGGGAGGGACGGCGCGAACGCCCACGCCGGGATCATGACGAAGGCGCCGGCGAGGGCGAGCGCGATGGCGCGGCGGCGCCCGATGCGGTCCGAATAGAGCCCGAGCAGGATCCCGCCCGTCAGGGCGCCGACCATCGAGATCGCCGTGAGCACCGCGCGGCGCTGCGGCGTAAAGCCCCAATCGCGCTGCAGGAAGGTGGGATAGAGGTCCTGGGTGCCGTGGGAGACGAAGTTCATCATCGTCATCAGCGCCCAGAGATAGAGGAACACGCGCCAGTGGGAGACGATGGCGCGGCCGAGGTGCCGCCAGCTGTCGTGGCGAGTGCGGCGCCACACCTCGGACTCCTTCACGCGGAAGCGGACGTAGAGCGCGAGCAGCGCGGGCAGGCCGCCGATGAAGAACAGCGGCCGCCAGCCCCAGTGCGGAAAGATGAAGAAGTAACACAGCGCGGCGAGCAGGTACCCGGCGGCGTAGCCCTGCTGCAGGAGCCCCGAGAAGACGCCGCGCAGCCGGGGCGGCACCTTCTCCATCACCAGAGACGCGCCCACGCCCCACTCTCCGCCCATCCCGATGCCGAACAGCGCCCGCAGCACCAGGAAGGACGCGTAGCTCGGCGCGAGCCCGGACAGGACCTCGACCACCGAGTAGAAGATCAGGTCCAGCATCAGCGGCAGGCGCCGGCCGTAGCGATCGGCGAGGAGGCCAAAGATGAACGCCCCGACCGGCCGGAAGGCGAGGGTGAGCGTGATGGAGAAGGCGACGTCGGCGTCCGAGCGGCCGAACTCCTTCGCGATCGCCGTGAGCGTCATTACGACGAGGAAAAAATCGAATGCGTCGAGCGTCCAGCCGAGGAAGCCGGCGAGAACGGCGGCTCGGGTGTCGCCCGTCGTGGCGCGGACGGAGGTCATTGGTGCCCCGGTCGGGTGGCCTCTAGATTACACCCAACTCGCGCAGTCCACGACCCGGAGGCCTTCTTGGCTTGGCGCCGGCTCTTCCTCGTCCTGCAGCAGCCGCTGGTCGCCGTCCCGCTGGGGGCGCAGACCGACTCCACCCGTCCCGCGATCGCCGTGCTCAACCTGCGCTTCGACGGCGAGCACGCCAACGTGCTCGAGCCGGGCGACACTGCCGTGGTGCAGGCCGCCACGAGCAGACTGTACGCGACGCTCCGGGCGTCCGAGCGAGTGGCCGTGATCGACTCGGGTGCCGTGGCAGTCGCCGTCCGAGCGGCCGAGGCGGCCGGGAACCCCTGCGACAACGCGTGCGCCGCGGCGATCGCCCGCCGGCTCCAGGCCCGGTGGGTCGTCAAGGGCACGGTGACGAAGACCAGCAACCTCGTGTGGATACTCACCGCACAGCTGCTGGACGCGGCCACGGGCCGGCCGCTGCTCGCGGACAGCTACGAGCTGAAGGGCGACGCCAGGACCATGGCGCCGGCGGGAGCGCACGTGCTGGCGCAGCGCATCGAGCGGGCGCTTGCGGCTCCAGCGACGGGCGCTGCGTCGCCCTAGGGCTTCTCTCATGCACACGCACGGAGGGTTGCGATGATTCGGAGCGCTGTTTCGAAAGTGGTGCTCGTGACGCTCGCCGCCGTCAGCCGCCTCCCCGCGCAGGCCACGCCACCGGCGTCTCCCGTCGTCCTGATCAAGGCCGGCCGTCTGATCGACGCCCGCGCGGGCAACGCCGTCCTTAACCAGGCGATTCTGGTCGAAGGCGAGCGCATCAAGGAGGTGGGCCCGGCCCAGGCGGTGGCCGGGCACGCTCCCGCCGGCGCCCGGGTGATCGACCTGGGCGACGCGACGGTGCTCCCCGGGCTGATCGATTGCCACACGCACATCACTGCGGACCCGGGGGACTATTACGAGCAGCTGTTCCGGCGCAGCCCGATCGACCAGGCGGTCATGGCGCACATCTACGCGCGCCGCACGCTCGAGGCCGGGTTCACCACGGTGCGGAACGTGGGCGCCGACGAGCTGGTGGACGTGGCGCTGCGGAACGCCATCAACCGCGGAGAGGTCGTCGGGCCGCGCATGCTCGTGTCCACGATGGCGCTCAGCGCCACCGGCGGGCACGGCGACGTGAACGGCTTCTCGCCCTATCTGCGGTTCGAGCAGTCCAGCGGGATCGCCAACGGCGTCGACGAGATCCGCCGCAAGATCCGCTGGGAGATCAAATACGGGGCCGACCTGATCAAGGTGCTCGCCAGCGCGGGCGTGCTGTCGGAGGAGGAGTCGGTGGGCGCGCCGCAGTATTCGCAGGAGGAGCTGAACGCGGTGGTCGAAGAAGCGGCGATGTGGGGGAAGAAAGTCGCCGCGCACGCCCACGGCGCCGAGGCGATCAAGCGCGCCGTGCGGGCGGGCGTCGCGTCGGTCGAGCACGGCAGCCTGGTCGATGACGAGGGGATCCGCCTCATGAAGGAGCGCGGGACCTACCTCGTCGCCGACATCTACAACGACGACTACATCATCGCCGAGTACACCCGACTCGGCTACCCGCCGAAGATCATCGACAAGGAGCGCCTGGTCGGCCGGCTGCAGCGGGAGAACTTCCGCAAGGCGGTGCAGGCGGGGGTGAAGGTCGCCTACGGGACGGACGCCGGAGTGTACCCGCACGGGTGGAACGCCAAGCAGTTCGCGCACATGGTGAAGTGGGGGCTGACCCCGACGCAGGCGATCCAGGCGGCGACGGTGAACGCCGCGGACCTGCTCGGGTGGGCCGACCGCGTGGGCGCCCTCGAGCCGGGGAAGCTCGCGGACATCGTCGCGGTGTCGGGCGATCCGCTCAAGGACGTCACGCTGCTCGAGCGGGTCGGCTTCGTGATGAAGGGCGGGCAAGTCGTGAAGGACAGCCTGACCGCGGGGGCGGCGCGCGCGCGGTAGCGTCCATCATCCTCGGCCCTCCCATGTCCCGGCATCTTGCTCGCCCGGGGGAGGGACGTTCTCTTTTCAGTGGGTAGCCAACCTGGAGGCTGCATGCGCCCCGTCGTTCTCGCTTCGCTCCTGGTCCTGCCGATCTCTCTGGCAGCCCAGGAAACCATGTCCGACACGCTGCTCACGGTGAACCACTATCTCGACCTGGAGCAGGCGAGCGACCCACAGATCGCTCCCGACGGCTCGCAGATCGTCTACACGCGCCGCTGGGTGAACAAGATCGAGGACAAGTGGGAGTCGGCGCTCTGGATCATGAGCGCCGACGGGTCCAAGCACCGCTTCCTCGTGAAGGGGTCCGACGCGCACTGGTCGCCGGACGGCACGCGGATCGCCTACCTCGCCGATGGCGAGCCGCAGGGGACGCAGGTGTTCGTGCGCTGGATGGACGCCCAGGGGGCGACGTCGCAGATCACGCAGGTGACGATGACGCCGGCGAGCCTCCGCTGGTCGCCCGACGGCAAGCAGCTCTCGTTCGCGATGCTCGTCGCCCAGGCGGACACGTGGAAGATCAGCCTGCCGCCGTCGCCCAAGGGCGCGAAGTGGACGCCCCCGCCGCGCATGGTGGACCGCCTGCACTATCGCCAGGACCGCCGCGGCTTCATGGAGGGCGGGTTCACGCACCTGTTCCTCGTGCCGGCGGACGGCGGGACCCCACGCCAGCTCACGCGTGGCGCCTGGAACGTCGGGGCCCGGTTCGACGGGCTGGACGGCGGCGTAGGCTACGACTGGACGCCCGACGGCAAGACGATCGTGTTCGACGGCCTCAACGATCCCAACGCCGACTACAGCTATCGCGGGTCCCACATCTACGCGCTCGACGTGGGGAGCGGGACCATCCGCCAGCTCACGAGCCGCCCGGGGCGCTGGGCCAATCCGGTCGTCTCGCCCGACGGCAGGAGCGTCGCGTTCACGGGATACGACTCGACCAGCCAGACCTACAAAGCGGCCGGTCTGTGGACGATGGGGATCGACGGCAGCGGGATGCGGGATCTGAGCGGCGACCTGGACCGCGATCCCGGCGACCTGGAGTGGGCGCCGGACGGGAGTGGGATCTACTTCACGGCGGGCGACCGCGGCACGAGCAACGTGCGGTTCGCCGCGCCGAAGGGAGGCGGCGCGCGGCAGGTGACCGAAGGCGTGCAGATGCTGTCGCTCTCGTCGCTCGCCCGGGACTTCACCGCCGTCGGGACTCGCAGCGACTTCGAGCATCCGGCGGACGTGGTGCGCTACAACCTGCGCCGGCCGCAGGGCGTGACCCGGCTCACGGGCATCAACGACGACGTGCTGCAGAGCACGCGCGTCGTAAAGGAAGAGGAGGTGTGGTACCCATCGACCGGCGGCGCGCGCATCCAGGCGTGGATCGTCAAGCCGCCTGCGTTCGATCCGTCGAAGAAGTACCCGCTGATCCTCGAGATCCACGGCGGCCCGCACGGGATGTACAACGTGGGCTTCAGCTACATGTTCCAGAACTTCGCGGCCAACGGCTACGTGGTGCTGTACGTCAACCCGCGGGGCTCGACCGGCTACGGCACGGACTTCGGGAACGCGATCAACCGCGCCTACCCGAGCGTGGACTACGACGACCTGATGGCGGGCGTGGACACGGTGGTCGCGCGCGGCTACGTCGACACCGAGCGGATGTACGTCTCGGGGTGCTCGGGCGGCGGGGTGCTCTCCTCCTGGGTGATCGGCCACACGACGCGGTTCGCCGCCGCCGCGGTGCGCTGCCCGGTCATCGACTGGATCAGCATGGCGGGCCAGACGGACATCCCGCTGTTCACGTACAACTTCTTCGACGCCCCGTTCTGGGAAAAGCCGGACCAGTGGCTGAAGCAGTCATCGCTGATGTACGTCGGCAACGTCAAGACTCCGACGCTGCTGATGACGGGCGAGCTCGACTTGCGGACGCCGATGCCGCAGACCGAAGAGTACTACGCGGCGCTCAAGATGCGGCGCGTGCCGACCGTGATGCTGCGCTTCAACGGCGAATACCATGGGACCGGGTCGAAGCCGAGCAATTTCATGCGCACGCAGCTGTACATGATGAGCTGGTTCCAGAAGTACAAACATGGTGGGGAGACGGCGGCGAGCAGTCAGGAGGAGAAATAAACGCACAGGGGCTAAGGGGCTAAGGGGCACACTTCGCTTCTTAGCCCCTTAGCCTCTGTGTTTTAGTGCGCCGTGAAGGTCAGCCCGAGCCGGTGCTGGCTCCCCAGGATCTCCGAGCTCTGGTAGGCGTAGTCGAGGGATACCGGGCGCACCCGGAGGCCCGCGCCCAGCGTCACGGGCCGGGCGCTGAAATCGCCGCCGGCGCTTGCGGCGATGCCCACCCGCGCCACCGCGAGGAGTCCGGTCGCGGGGCGCGACAACCCGATCTCGAGGCCGCCGCCGACGCGGCCCGGCGCGCCCCGCGCGGCGGCGTAATCGGCCGCGAGGACGAGGTGGAGCCGATCGTGCCCCGGACCGAGCGGCCGGAGCTCGGCGCCGGCGCGGATCGTCCGCGGGAGGGGCGCGCTGAACCCGCCGACGTCCACGTCGCCGCCCAGGTACTGCATGCTCGCGCCGAGCGTGAGCCGCTCCGCCGCGCGGGCGCGGATGCCGGCGGACACGCTCGCCGCGCCGCCCGACGCCTCGGCGAGTGTGGTCGAGTAGTAATTGACGGCGGCGCCGAGGCTGGCCCGCCCGAGATCCAGCGCGCCCGCCAGCGTGAAGGCCTGCTCGCTCGCCGAGAGCCGCTGCCCGGTGGACGTCCCCTGGCCGCCGCAGCCGTTGCACACCACCTCGTCCACGCTGCCCAGATCGAGATAGCGCGCGCCGATGGCCACGCCGACCGAGTGGACGCGGAAGCCGACGGCCATCGAGCCCGCCTTCGATCCCTCGAACACGGTCTGTCCGGCCAGCTGCGCGTCCAGGTGCTGGACAGTGGCGGCGCCCGCCGGGTTCGCGAAGATGCTCGTCACGCCGCTCGCGGCGACGAGCGCGCCCCCCAGGGCGGCCGCCCGAGGCACGGTGGTGAGCTGGAGGATGGCCGCACCCGCTTCCCCGTTCGAGCGGTCGATCGTCTGGGCGGCGACCGCCGCGGGGGCGGGGGCGGCGACGAGGGCGATGCCGACGATGGCGTGGCGCGGGGTCACGGGAGCGGCCTCAGGGTGAAGGGCTCAGGATCATCAGACGCCGTCGCAAGAGCTGCGAACCGGTGTCCACGACCAGGATGTACATCCCGTTCGGGAGTCCGGGCGACTCGCCGCGCACGTCCCACTCGAAGCGGCTGGCCGGGAGCCCGGTGAACTGCCGCACGCGCAGCCCCGCAAAGGTGTAGAGCGCGAGGGAGCGCGGCGGCAAGTCGTAGCTGAAGATCACCCGGCCGCTCCGCACCGGGTTCTCCGAGACCAGGACGACCTCGTCACCCTGCAGCAGCGCGGCCGGGCCCAGGCGGCTCGCGACCGGCGCCGGGATGCTCGCCGCCGCCCGGCGTGCCGACAGCGCTCCCGTGCCCGACACGGCGACGACGCGCAACCCGAGCGTGTCGCCCTGGCGCAGGCGGTCGTTCAGCCGGAGCGCCAGCAGATACGTGACCTGGCCTCCGGGCGCGACGCTCGTGCCGCCCGCCGCGAAGCTCAGAGTCGCGCCGGCCGCAAACGGTGCGGTGAGGGCGACGAGCGGCGGCCCGGACGGGACCGTGCCCGCTCCGGTCGAGTCGCGGTAGAGGTCGAGCTCCGCCACGATGTCGCTCAGCGCGTGAGTGCTCGCGCCGGCCACGGTGATCGTGTCCAGCCGCGCGCCTTCGAGCGTGGAGGCCGACACGATGAATGGGAGCGCGGCGTTGGTCCCGATGCGCAGCCTGCCGGCGGGCGGTTGCGTCCCCGCCGCCGTCAGCTCGGCCTGGCCGCCGACCGAGTGCAGACGGCCGGTCAGGCTCGCCGCCCCGAGGTGGGCGGGCAGGACCCCGCTCGCCGTCCCACGCGCGAAGATCGCGCTGCCGTCGAGCCGCACCTGGGTCATCTGCCCCCAGGTGGCGTCCGAGCCGATGATCGCGAGCAGCCCCCACCAATGCGTGCCAGCCGCGAGCGCGCTTCCGGGATAGGGCGCCATGCGGATGACGTTGCCCGGTGCGGCAAGCTGCAAGAACGCGACGTCCACGTCATTCACGTCCTTGACGCCGTTCGAGTCGACATCCTGGAAGAGGAGGAAGTTGCCCAGCCGCGACACGGGGAGGGATCCCGTCACCTGGAAGAGCATCGTGTCGATCCGGACGGGCTCGCCCTGGACGGTGAGGCGGAGGCGCGCGAGGGTCACGAATTGGCCGCGCAACACCTCGACCGAGTCCGGAAGCGGGCCGCCCAGCGCCAGCGTGGTCGAGACCAGCGTCACGCTGGCGCCGGCGAGCGGCGGGCCCGTGGCGATGACGGCGCTGTCGGTCACTAGGCCGCGCCCGCCGAGCGAGTCGAGCGTGAAGCTCACGGTCGTGCTCTCGACCGCGCCGGCCTTGATGCCGGCGACGACGAGCCAGCGGCGCGTGATGCCGCTCGGGAGCCGCGGGTCGCCGGGCGCCGGCAAGTCCACGGTAAGCGCGGGCCCGGTCACGGCCGTCGCGAGCACGCCCTCCACGAGGTCTCCCGCGTCGACCACCCCGTTGTCGTTCACGTCGCGCACGAGGCGGACGTTCTCGAGCGCGGCCGCCGGGTTTGCCGTCCCGCCGAACCGGCCGACCAGCCGCCGCACCGACACGGTCTCCGGGCTCGCGGCGGTAGCGTCCATACGGAGCAGGACCGCGTTCGGCCCGCCGAGGCCGGCGACCGGCGACACGAGGCCCCCACCGGAAGCGGCGGCCACGCTGCCGACCAATTGGACGACCACGGCGCTCCCCGTCACGCGACCGCCGGACAGGCTTACCGCCGCGCCGTCGCTCACCCGCTGCGCGGTGACGCCGCTGGACGCGAGCAACGACAGGCGGAAGGTGTCGCCCTGCCTGGGCGTGCCGTTCAGGTCGTAGGCGCCGAGCAGGTAGCCGGTGGTGCCGCGGGCGACGGTGAAGGACAGGCTTCCGAGGGCCGCTTCACCGTCGTCCTGCGTCACCGTCGCGCTGCCGAGCAGGACGTCGCCCGGCCCGACCACGCCGTTCGAGTCCTCGTCCGCATACAGGCGCACCGCGGTCACCGCGAGCGGCTCGCTCCCCGAGCCCGTCGATTGGAGCGCGATCCCGGTCACGCGCGTGTCGTTGACGGAGTCGCCCACGACCCGGAGCTGGATCGAGGGGACGTTGGCCCGCGGCAGCACGAAGCGGCCGCCCAGGGAATCGCCACGCGGACCTTTGGTGGCGGTGAGGTTCAGGGGGACCTGGGCGAGCGCCGCCTGCACGTCGAGCTTGCCGTAGCCCCACGACGGGTTCGGCACCCCGCCGCCGAACCCGGCGTAGGAAACGCCGGTGAAGCCGTCCTGACGGGCGCTCCCGGTGAGGATCGTCCGCACCTGCTCCGGCGTCAGGTCGGGCTTGCGCTCGAGCAGCAGCGCCACGGATCCCGTGACCATCGGCGTCGACATCGACGTCCCGCTGATCAGCACGTGCGCGCCATCGGGGGCGATGAGCGCGCCCGGCGCGGGCGGGCTGCTCATGCTCGAGTAGACCGA
The DNA here is from genome assembly GCA_035637235.1 of Gemmatimonadales bacterium. Lineage (GTDB taxonomy): Bacteria > Gemmatimonadota > Gemmatimonadetes > Gemmatimonadales > GWC2-71-9 > DASUAL01. The sequence goes on from DASPXO010000260.1 coordinate 16,068, forward strand.
GAAGACCCCTTTCCCCGGAGCGGACAGGTCCGGCTTCTGGCGGGACGGGAGGCTGTCGCGCACCGGGCGGGTGGGCCCGGGAGACGAGAACGTGGCGAGGTCGCCGACCTGCTCGCGCACGCTGAATTGGAAGCCCCCGCTCTGGGAGATCCAGTTGACCCGGTTGACGTGGGCGGCGACGGTGATCGCGCGGGCGGCGTTTCCCGGGGTGCTCACGAGATACGCGTTGTCGCCGCCGCCCGAGATCTGGGAGCCGGCAAGGGTGCTGCTCGCGAGGTATTCCCAGACGTCGAAGCGCCCGGAGCCACCGAGACGATCGAGCCGGATCGTGATCACCCACGTCCCTGCGGCGGGGGGATGAGTGGGGTCGTCATCGTACATCTCGATATCGGCCTGGCGATCGCCGTTCTGCGGGGCGGGGCCCTCGCTCGCATTGTCGAGGTAGATGTGACCTGCGGCAGCCTCGTCGTGCGCGGCGGCGTCCCCCGTGCTGCGGGCGAAGGTGGTGCCGTCCGGGCGCCGCACCGTGATGGTGACGAAATCGCGCGCGTCGTACCACATGGTGAACAGCATGTAGTCGTCGATCGATCCGGAGGCGGCCGTGTAGACGGGCACGGTCACGCCGAGCTGCGCCGTGTCGCCCGTGATCAGCGTGCGCGTCGCGTGCAGGTAGCTGATAGGGCTGTTGCCCTCGATGGCGGTCGGGTTGCTGCCGCTGTTTCCGGCCGCGATGACGACGATGTGTCCCGGTCCGACGAGCGAGTCGATCGACTGCTCCTCGGATTCGGTGCCGTCGTGCGCTCCGTAGTCCGAGCCGAGGCTCAGGTTGACGACGGCCGGCCGCCCGAGGATGTCGGCGCGCTTGAAGATGTATTCGATCCCCGCTAGGACATCGGCAAACGAGAAGCTGACGTCGCCGCCCTTGACGGCGATGATGTCCGCGTTGGGCGCCACGCCGGTGTACTGGTACGGGCTCCCACCGGAGCCGTCCCCCGCCGCGATGCCGGCAACGTGCGAGCCGTGCGCCGCGACATCGCGCTCGCTGCAGGCGCCGGCGGTGATCAGCGCGGCGCTGCATTCGTTGCCGCCGTCGAAGACCTGGCCGCCCACGTTCCCGGGCGGCGCGCCGGTCGTGCTGAGGTCCCAGACGTACAGGATGCGCGTGGTGCCGTCCGGGTGCTTGAAATCCGGATGTGACCAGTCGATACCGGTGTCGAACGTGCCGACGATCACGTTGCTGCCCGTCGCCCCCGTGAAGATCCCGTTGCTCCGCGTCCGCACGAGGCTGGCGCGGATGTCCTGCATGGCCAGGTCGTTGTTCGGTTTGACGCGCCGCGCCGCCTTGACGTAGCGCACCCGCGAATCGGCGCCAAGCGCGCGCAGGGCCGAGAGCGGGACGCGAGCGCCGAACAGCGTGCCCGCCCGCGCAATCACCCGGCCGCCCAGAGCCTCGATCACTGCGGGCGACCGCTCGCTCAGCGACACGAACACGTCGACGAACATCCCGGACCGCCCGCGCTCACGGCGCAGCACCACGACGTCGGCGAGCGGCCGCCGCAATGCGGCGCCCACCGCCTCTACGCGAGGCGTCGCCTCGATCCGTGCGATGACGGCGGGGTCGACGAGCGGGCGGAGCAGGGGGTCGAGCTTCGTGGCCGGGACCTGGGCGGTGGCGGCCGATGCGGACGCGGCGAGCAGCGTCAGGGCGAGCGCTCGAGGAGGCGGGAAGAATCGTCGCACGGTGGCCGCAGACCGGGCTAGGGAGGTGGATGCGTGCGAGACGGCCCGCTAACATGGCCTGCGGCGACCGACCTTGGCAAGCGCGCTCAGGCCCGTCCGTTACACGGCCGAAACCACGCGCCGGGCCGTCCTCCGTTACTCCGGCGCCGGGTCCGCACTCTTCAAAACAGTAGGGCACGGGCTTGCCGTGCCGCTACTGAATGGCGGCGGGGGGACCGCACGCCACCCGTTCGAGGTTTCTCGAAGGCCCGGGCTCAACCCGGGCCTCGCCATTTCATAGGGGCGGGCCGCAGCCGTGTGTCGTAGAATTCACGCGTGACGATCCTCCCTTCGGGGCGCGCTGCGTCGCGGCGCCTGATCGCGCTCGGTGTTCTCCTGCTCCTCGCTCTGCTCGCGCTGTACCTCCGCCGGCTCCGGGCGCCGCCGATCCGGCTCGCCGAGATCCGCCTGCCGGCCGGGTTCGCCATCGGCGTCTACGCCCGCGTTCCGGGCGCGCGGTCGCTCGCGCTGGGCGACAGCGGCACCGTGTTCGTCGGGACCCGGGGCGAGGGCGTGGTCTACGCAGTGCTGGACCGGGACACGGACGGCGCCGCGGACGCGGTCGTTCCGATCGCGCGCGGCCTCGACGTCCCGAACGGCGTCGCGTTCTCGCGCGGCGCGCTGTACGTCGCCGAGACGGCGCGCATCCTGCGCTACGACCGGATCGAGTCGCGGCTGCGCGGTCCCCCCGAGCCGGTGGTGGTCACCACCGCCCTGCCGGACGAGCAGCACCACGGCTGGCGGTACATCGGCTTCGGGCCGGACGGCCGGCTGTACGTCGGCTCGGGCGCTCCCTGTAACATCTGCCAATCCAGCGACGAGCGGTTCGCCGCGATTCTCCGATCGACGCCCGAGGGCCCGCTGGAGGTGTTCGCGCGCGGCATCCGGAACACTGTCGGCTTCGACTGGCACCCGGCGACCCGCGAGCTCTGGTTCACCGACAACGGGCGCGACTGGCTCGGCGAGGACCGGCCGCCTGACGAGCTGAACCGCGCGAGCGTCCCGGGGCTGCACTTCGGGTTCCCCTACTGCCACGGGACCGCGATCGCCGACCCGGCGTTTGCCGGGCAGCGCGCATGCACCGAGTTCACGGCTCCCGAGCTGGAGCTGGGCCCACACGTCGCGGCGCTCGGCATGCGGTTCTACAGCGGCACGATGTTCCCGCCGCAGTACGTGAACCAGCTCTTCATAGCCGAGCACGGGTCGTGGAACCGGCTTCATCAGATCGGCTACCGCGTTGCGCTCGTGCGGCTGGACGGCGGCCGCGCGGTGCGGTATGAAACGTTCGCCGACGGGTGGCTCCGGGCCGGGCGGGCGTCGGGACGGCCGGTCGACTTGCTGATCATGCCCGACGGCGCCATGCTGCTGTCCGACGACCGGGCCGGCGTCGTGTACCGTATCACCTATCGGGAGCCGCATCCGTGACCGAGGAGCTCGAGGGGTACCTCCGCCAGATCGACGCCGTCACACAGGACGCTCATGCGCTGGTCGCCGGACTGTCGGACGCCCAGTTCGGCTGGCGCCCCGGGACCGGGCGCTGGTCCGTCGCCGAGTGTCTGGATCACCTCAATAGAAGCATCGCCCTGACGCTGCCCGCGTTCGACCGCTCGATCGCCGACGCCCGCGCGCGCGAGCTCCGCGGTCGCGGCCCGTTTCGCTACGGGTGGTTCGCGAAATGGCTGGTGCGCGACATGGAGCCACCGGCCAGGCGGCGCTACCGCACGGTGAACCGGCTCGTCCCCGGCTCGGACGGCCGCACCGATGCCGTGCACCAGGAGTTCGTCGCGCTGCGCGAGGCGCTCGCGCGTCGCGTGCGGGACGCCGACGGGCTCGACCTGAAGCGGGCGAAGGTGCAGTCTCCCGTGACCCGGCTGCTTCGCATGCCGCTGGGCGCGTACTTCGCGATGATCCTAGCGCACGATCGCCGCCACCTGTGGCAAGCCAACCAGGTGCGCGCTGCCGCCGGTTTTCCCCGCGTCTGAAGGCACTCTCGTGCGGCGCACTCCCGGTTTAGCGGTGGCATGGCTCCTGCTCTCTGCCGCGAGCCTCTGCGCGCAGTCGCGAGCGAGCCCGACCGGATCCCCTCGCAAGCAGGCGGTCGCGCTGCGGATCTCGAGCAGCGGCATCCGGCTCGACGGCCGGCTCGACGACCCGGCGTGGCGCGAGGCGCGGTGGCTCAGCGACTTCACGCAGAAAATGCCCCACGAGGGCGCGCCGCCGAGCGACAGTATGCGCCTGGCGGTCCTGTACGACGCGGCCGCCGTGTACGTGGGCGCCCGAATGTACAGCCGCGATCCGTCCCGCATCCAGGCGCCGCTCTCCCGCCGCGACCACACGTCCCAGGCCGAGCACCTGTGGGTTTCGTTCGACAGCTATCACGACCGCCGCACCGCGTACTCCTTCGGCGTCACGGCGTCGGGCGTGCGGATGGACTTCTACCACCCGCGCGACAATGAGTACGACCTCGATCCCGGGTTCGACCCGGTGTGGGAGGCGAAGGCGGTCATCGACTCGCTCGGGTGGACCGCCGAGATGCGGATCCCGTTCTCCCAGCTGCGCTTCACCGACCACCCGGTGCAGGTGTGGGGCTTCAACGCCGACCACTGGAATCCCGCGTCCAGCGAAGACGTATTCTGGATCCCCGTGCCCACCAACCAGACCGGCTGGTCGTCCTGGATGGGTGAGCTGGTCGGGATCGAGGGGATCAAGCCGCCGCGCCGGCTCGAGCTGCTGCCGTACGTGGCGACGAACGCGACCGTGACCGGCAACCGCGCCCGCGCCGATCCCTTCGACGACGGCAGGAACCTCGAGGCGCGCGGCGGCGCCGACTTGAAGATGGGCCTCGGCCCGAATGTGACGCTCGACGCGACCGTGAACCCGGACTTCGGCCAGGTCGAAGCGGACCCGGCGGTCGTCAACCTCTCGGCGTTCGAGGTCTTCTTCGACGAGCGGCGGCCGTTCTTCACCGAGGGCAGCCAGCTGCTGCGGGGGAGCGCGCCGCACTACTTCTACTCCCGCCGCATCGGCGACCCGCCCAGGGGAGAGGTGTCGGGCGACTTCGTCGACTACCCGCCCAGCTCCACGATTCTCGGCGCGGCCAAGGTGACGGGTCGCCTCGCGTCGGGCCTCGCTCTGGGCGCGCTGACGGCGGTCACCGGACGCGAGTCCGCGCAGGGCTACGACACGCTCAGCCGCGCGCTCGGCAGGACCGCCGTGGCGCCGGTGAGCGGATACGGCGTGGCCCGCCTGCAGCAGGAGTTCGGGTCCAGCGGCTCGGTGGTGGGCGCCACGCTCACCGCGGTGCAGCGCGACGTCCCGCGGGGGAGCCCGCTCGCCGCGCTCTACAACCGTGCCGCCGTCGTCGCAGGCGCGGACTGGGTGCTGCGCTGGGCCCAGGGCGGCTACGAGTTGCGCGGCTGGCTCGGTGTCAGCCACATCCGCGGTGACACCGCGGAGATCAACCGCGTGCAGATGACGTCGGTGCACTTCCTGCAGCGTCCGGACGCGCCGTACCTGAGGTACGATCCGACCCGCACCTCGCTCACCGGCAGCGATGCGAACCTGCAGCTCAACAAGCGCAGCGGGAGGTGGCTGTACGGCGTGGGCGCCGGCTGGGAATCCCCGGCGTTCGAGCCCAACGATGCGGGGCGACTCGTCAATGGCGATGGCCGGACGGGGTTCGCCAGCCTCACCTATCGGGAGACTCGCCCCACGCGCGCGTTCCAGAACACTTCGATCTACACGGAGACGGACGGCGAGTGGGACTTCGGGGGCACACGCCAGTTCCTGGTGACCGAGGTCGGAGCAAATCTCACCTTACGAAACTTCTGGACGATCAACAGCTACCTCGACCTCACCTACCCGGCGTTCGACCACTCGGCCACCCGCGGCGGCCCGCAGATGGCGACGCCGCGTGCCTGGAACGCGGTGGTACGCCTGGGGAACAGCTTCGGTGCGCGCACGTCGTGGAACGCGCGCGTGTACTACGGCCGCGACGCGCTCGCCGGCGAGACGTATCGCTTGAGCGGCGGCCTGTCGGTCCGGCCCAGCACGCGGTGGCAGCTCTCCGTCACCCCCAACTACCTGCGCGCCATCAGCCCGCGGCAGTACGTCGCGACGCTCGATTCCGGGCCGCCCGCCACCTACGGCGGCCGCTACGTGTTCGCCTTCGTGGACCAGAGCACGTTCCTGACGCAGCTGCGGGCCAACTACACACTGACGCCGGACCTCACGATCGAGGTGTACGCGGAGCCGTTCGCCGCGAGCGGGCGGTACTACGGCTTCGGGGACCTGCGAGCGGCGAAGACGCTGGACCTGGTGCCGTACTCCACCGACACGCTGGACAATCACAGCGTGATCCGCCGGGGCAGCGACTCCCTCACGTTCAAGGATGGCGGCTACCGCCGTGCCATCGGCAATCCCGACTTCAACGTCCTCTCGTTCCGGAGCAACGTGGTGCTGCGGTGGGAGTGGCGTCCGGGCAGCACGCTGTACCTCGTGTGGCAGCAGAACCGGTTCGCGAGCGACACGCGGGGAGTGCACGTCGGGCCGGCTGATCTGTGGGACACGCTCAGGGCCAGCGGGGACAACTTCCTCGCGGTGAAGGTGAGCTACTGGATGAACTACTAGAGGCACAGAGGCACAGAGGCTAGGTTGTCGCCTCTGCTTCCCTGGCAAGCAGCGCTCTCTTCCGTTCCATTCCCCAGCGATAACCGCCCTGATCCCCGTCCTCTCTCACGACGCGATGGCACGGGATGACGATGGCCACGGGGTTCGTGGCGCACGCCCTGGCGACCGCGCGTGTGGCCTTCGGCTTCCCGATCGCGCGCGAGATCTCGGAGTACGAGCGCGTGCTGCCATACGGGATCTTGCGCAGGGCTTCCCACACGCGCCGCTGGAATGCCGTGGCGCGCACGTCGAGCGGGAGGTCGAGATGCGGTTGGTGACCGTCCAAGTGCGCGGTGATCTCGGCCACCCACGACCGCAGGGTGGCGTCATCGCGCGCGACGGCGGCGGCCGGGAACTCGGCGCGCAGGCCGCGCTCCAGGGCAGGGTCCGCAGCGCCGATCCCGATGCGGCAGATGCCGCGCTCGGTCGCGGCCACGAGCAGCCGGCCGAGCGCGCAGGGCACGACGGTGTAGGCGATCCGCATACCCGCGCCGCCGCGGCCGTAGGTGGCGGGCGTCATCCCCAGGGTCTCATGGGCTCGCTCGTACACGCGGCTGGTCGAGCCGTAGCCGGCTTCGTAGAGGGCGGGACTCACGTGTTTCCTCGCTTTGAGTTGGGTCTTGAAGCGGTCCAGCCGGCGCTCGTCCCGGTACTGGCGCGGCGTGAGGCCGAGCACGGCGCGGAAGGCGCGCAGCAGCGCGTGCGGCGTCGTGCCGCTACGGGCGCTCAGGGTCGCGAGACTCGCGGGCTGGTCCGGATGGGCATCGATGAGCAGGCAGGCGTTCCGCACCAGCGGCACGCGGGGATCGGCTGCCCTCGGCTGCGTCGGGCGGCAGCGCCGGCACGGGTGAAACCCGGCGCGCTCCGCCGCCTCGGGCAGGGGGAAGAACGCCACCTGCCCGCGCCGCGGCTTCCGGCTGGCGCAGGACGGGCGGCAGTAGATGCCCGTCGAGCGCACCGCGTACACGAACGCGCCGTCGTAGCGGCGGTCGCGGGCGAGCACCGCGCGCCAGCGGGGCTCTGCGTCGAGGTCGGTAACGACAGCGGCACGGCTCACGCGGGGAACATAGCGTGCCGCCGTGCCGCGATCTATCCGGTTTTGACGGCTAAACCTCACCCCCTGACCCCCCACTTCGTCCCCCCTCTCCGCTATGCGGAGAGGGGGTCAGGGGGTGAGGTTACATCCAGGGCTCGTCCGCCGAGGGACCGTAGATCGAGGGGACCTTGCCGTCCGCCATCCGCAGGTACACCGACATCTGGCCGCGGTGGTGCACGCAGTCCATCAGCATGTACCACAGCACGTCCATCTTCCGGATGTCGCCCATCTGTTTGGGCGCCGTGTAGAACTTGACCGTCGTGTTCAGCTCGGCGTCGGGGGTTTTCTTGACGCGCTCGACGAGCGCCCGGTACGCCTTCTCGTACGTGGAGATGACGTCCTGCATGGTCCCCGGTGGGGGCGGCATCTTGCCGAACTGGATGGCGCCGTCGAGCGCCTGCTCGCTCGCCTTCTGCTCGGTGACGAAGTTCCACGCGAGCTCCTTCGCGCTCTTGCTCTTGGCGTGCGGCTTGATGTCGGCCTTCGTGGGCGGGAACGCCTTGAGCACCCTCATCGTGGTCGGGAACTCGCGCTCGAGGACGCTCAGGAATTGCTC
>DASPXO010000261.1:0-10197 GCA_035637235.1 Gemmatimonadales bacterium
CTTCACCGACGCCGAAGTGCTGGCGGCCTTCGCGGTGCTGGTCCTCAAGGTGACCGGCTCCGACCTGCTGGTGTCGGGCAACGTGCTGCCGCGCCCGCAAGCCCAGGCGGAGTTCTTGAGACTCTCCAGGCGCTATGGCGCCAGTCCAGTTGTGACGCGTTAACTGAGGCCCCGTCCGCCGACGGGCGCCCCCCCTTGAGACGTCAGACGTGCGAGATCAGATATCGGCTCTGCTCGAAGCCGAGGTCTGAATGTCTGACGTCTCCAGGGTCCGCCTCGACACGTGGCTCTGGGCCGCGCGCTTCTTTAAGACACGGGCGGTGGCCGCCGCGGCGATCGACGGCGGGAAGGTCGAGGTGAACGGCGCCCGAGCGAAGCGCTCCAAGCTCCTGTCCCTGGGCGACGAGCTGCGCGTCCGCAAAGGGCCGTTCGAGTATCGGATCGCCGTGCGCGGGCTCTCGGAGCGGCGTGGGCCGCCCCGGATTGCTGCCGGGCTCTATGAAGAGGATGCCGAGGCGAGACGGCTGCGCGAGCGGCTCGCGGAGCAGCTCAGGCTGGCGCCGTCCCTACGGTATGAAGGAAAGGGGCGCCCGACGAAGCGCGAGCGACGCCGGATCGAGAAGCTTAAGGGCGACTGAACGCCGTTCAGAGGGAGAAGTGCAGGCCGATCCCCCCCGACCGCACGTTCTCCTGGTAGAACTGCCCGTACGGCGCCGGGCCGTCGTAGCCGTGGAGCTGCACGCTGAGCCGTCGAACCCTCCCGGTGCCCGCCGGCTGGAACTCGAGCCCGGCCCGCACGCTCCATCCCGCCTGCCACTTGCGCTCCTGGGACCACTTGGCGTCGAGCGCGGCGACGATCCTCCCGTCGCCGAGGCCGCCGAGCCGCACCACCGGGCGCGGGTGGCGGTACTCGAGACCGGCGTGGAGCAGGGCGGGCTTCAGGTCGGCGGGCTCGTGCCGCACGATGTACTCCCCGCCGCCGTAACCGCGCAGCCCTCCGAGGTCCCACGAGCCGAGCAGCTCCAGGGCTTCGAAGCTCAGGTTCACGCGCGTGGGGTTGGTCTCGAGGATGAATTCGTCGCCCAGGTGCGAGCTCTGGTGGTAGATCCGGGCGCGCGCGGACAGCGCGCCGCTGCGCCAGGTGAGTGGGAAGCCGATCACGAAGTCGGTGTTGATCAAATCGTTCGAGGGCGTCTCCATGGCGAACTGCGAGAACACGCCGGCGGCGACGCTCACCTGCCAGCGACTTCCTTGCCCCCGGACCAGGCCGATGTCCTCCCCCAGCCCGACGCTCGCGACCTGGCCGGTGACGAGCGGTGAGCTGGTCCAGAGCCAGGCGGCGAAGAAGTGCGGCTGCTTGGGGTCGGCCACCAGGGCGTGGAACAGCTGACCTTGCGGCAGCGGCTCGGCTCGCGCGGCCTCCTGGCCCGGGAGCGAACGTGCGGCCAGCGCACCGAGCCCGAGGAGCGCGGCGACCAGGCCGGATCTCACGCCGGCCGTCCGAGCGAGTCCAGGATCATGATCTTCTGCCAGATCTTGCGCGCCAGGCCCGTGGTCAGGTTCTCCACGTCGTTCACCGCGTTCAGCACCACCGGGTCCTGGAGGTCCTGCACGTACAACGCCGCTACCTTGCTGGTCAACGACAACAGGTCCGTGCAGTAGTCGAGATAGCGCGACAGCTCGAACCGCGTCATCATGCGACGCGGCGGCGGCGACGGCGGCGTCGCGGCGCCGCCCGCGAGGAACTGGTCCGGGTCCTTCCCCAGCTGATGCATGTCCACGATGTGGGCGATGCTGCGGAGCTCGTGGATCGCGGCGAGGGCGCGGCGGCGCTTGATGCGCGTCTCGACGTTTGCGAGAAACAGGACCGCGATCCCGAGGAACACCACGTTCTGGATCGCCTGGGATGACTGAAGGAAGGCGGCGAACACCTCCCACCGCGGGGCGAGCCGCAAGTGGAGGAGCGCCTGCACGCCTGTGAACACGATGACCGCGATGAGCGCCCAGCTGCCGATGCGAAGGGGGACATGGGGACGGCGCAGGTATCCCACCCGTTCCATCGACTCGTTGGCTGCCGCGAGGAGCTCGGCGGCGACCCGACTCAACCCCGAGCCGGGGAAGCGCTCCCCGATGCGGTGCTCGAGGTGCTGCAGCGTCTCCACGATGCGGATCCCGTCGAGGCGGCGGTACATTGGGTCCCCCTCTGCAGGCGGCGCCGTCTCTCACGGCGCGCGGGACGCGCCCGCCGGGCCCGGCGCGCGGGGCCCGCGTCGCCACCAGCGGTAGGCCGGGAGCCCGAGCAGCAGAATACCGAGCCCCAAGAGCGAGCGGCCCGGCCGCGCGGCGATGGTGTTGGCCACAATCGCGCCGGCCGACAGGACGAAGACAAGCGGCGTCCACGGGTAGCCGGGCACGCGGAACGGCCGGGGCGCGTCGGGACGCCGCCGCCGCAGCACGAAGATGCTGGCGCCGGCGAGCATGTAGAAGATCCACGCCGCGAAGATCACGTACGTGAACAGCTGCTCGAAGCTGCCCGTCGCGGCCAGGAGCACCGTCCACGCCGAGCTCACGATCACCGAGAACGCCGGCGTCCCGAAGCGGGGATGCACGTCGGCGAGCTTCCGGAAGAACACCCCGTCGCGCGCCATCGCGTAATAGACGCGCGAGTTGGTGAGCGTGAGGCCGTTGGCGGCGCTGAACATCGAGACGAGCACGGCGGCCGCGATCAGCCGGCCCGCGCCCGGGCCGTGCAGCGCCGTCACGGCCTCCGCGGCCACGCGGTCGCTCTGCGCCACGCCGGCGGGTCCGAGCGCCGCGAGGTAGCCGGCGTTCGCGAGCAGGTAGATCGCCACCAGCGCCACGGTCCCGATCACGATGCCGCGCGGGAAGGCGCGCTGCGGCTCGAGCGTCTCGCCCGCCGACGCGGCCACGTTCGCCCAGCCCTCGTACGCCCACAGCACGCCGATCATCGCTACGCCGATCCCGGAGAGGGGCGACAGGAGGGGCGGCGTCGCGAGCTCGGCGGCGCGTCCGCCCGCGAGGCCGTGGCCCGTCCCGAGGAACACGGCGCTCATCACCAGGATCGCGCCGACCTTGATGCCCGTGCTCCAGTTCTGGAGGCTCGCGCTGTGGCGCGTACCCCGCACGTTGACGGCACCGACGACGGCGATCATCAGCGCGGCCACGAGCTTCCCGGCGGAAGGTCCGAGGGGGACGAACTGCCGCAGATATTCCGCGAACGCGACCGAGAGGGTCGCGACCGACCCCGTGGAGACGACGAAGAACAGCGTCCAGCCGAGCAGGAACGCCGGCAGCCGCCCGAACGCTTCACGGACGTACACGTACGCCCCGCCCGCTTCGGGGAGCATGCCGCCCAGCTCGCCGTAGGTGAGGGCGCCGAGCAGCGAGACGATCCCACCCAGGACCCAGGCGAGGAGGGCGAAGCCGATGTGGCCGCCCGTCTGCCGCAGCACCGGCCCGGGGACGGTGAAGATCCCCGAGCCGATGACGGTACCGACGACGATGAAGATCAGGTCCTTAAGCCGGAGGGTGCGGGCGAGCTGAACTCCGGGGGCGGTGCGTGTCACCGCCAGACCGACACGATCACGCCCATCACCAGCAGGTACGCGAGCTGGTAGCCCGCGTCGATGACCCAGACCGCGACCGGCTTGTCGGAGAACATGTTGGCGGTGAGGCCCAGCGTCGCGGCGAAGCCCAGCCACGCGAGGAACCCGAGCCACAGCCCCTGGGCGAGGCTCGTCGCCTGCGTGTAGGAGGCGAGCAGGGCGAGCACGTACGCCATGACGAGGTAGCAGACGGCGGCCACGGCGTATGCGCGTGTCACGCCCTTCTTCTTCATCTCCTCCACCTTCTCCGGCGTGTAGCCGTGGGCGTGCACCCATTGCTTCGCGAACAGCACGGGCGAGTACCACACCGCGCCGAGGAGGAAGGTCGCGACCGCGGCGACGACGACGGCGAGGATGTTGACGTTGGTGGTGGGCATGACGTCGCTCCGATCGGGGGTCGAGAGGACAAGCTACTCCTCACCGACGCCTCGCGAAACGCCTACCCCGAACGGACGAAGGGCCGGCATGCGGCCGGCCCTCCACGCGCGGTGACAGCTATCCATCTCGAACGTGCCGTTCACCGTCGCGATCCTGAACCTCGCGTTCTCCGTGCAGCAGGCGCCGAGGAGCGCGGGTTCCGCTTACTCCCCGATGTCTTCGTTCCATAACTCGGGATGGGTCGCGATGAACGCCTCCATCAGGCGGATGCAGGTCGGATCCTGGAGCACGGCGATCGCCACGCCCCGCGAGCGCAGGAGATCTTCTTCCCCGGTGAATGTGCGGTTCTCGCCGATCACCACGCGGGGGATGCCGTAGAGGAGGATGGCGCCGCTGCACATGGCGCAGGGCGACAGCGTGGTGGACAGCGTGCATTCGCGATACACGGCGGCCGGCCGCCGCCCCGCGTTCTCGAGCGCGTCCATCTCGGCGTGCAGCACGACGCTTCCCCGCTGGACGCGCCGGTTGTGCCCGCGGCCGATGATGCGATCGCGATGCACCAGTACCGAGCCGATGGGGATGCCGCCTTCCCGCAAGCCCCGCTCGGCCTCCTCGAGCGCCGCTTGCAGGAACGCGTCCACGCTTACCTCGGGAGGAACGTCGCGCCCGCCACGACGATGACGACGAGCATGTCGATGGCGGAGAAGCTACGACGGCGACCCCGGGCCGCCAGTCTCCCCGTCGCGCCCGATCTCCGACGCGTACGTCCAGCCGCGCAGGCAGGCCCAGAGGCTCAGGAGCACTCCCAGCAAGCGCACCGCGCCGCCGAGCAGCTGATCCCGGTCGAGCAGGCCGACCTCTCCGAGCAGGTAGTTCCAGTCGTGCTCCCCGCCGCCCACGAGCGGCAGCTCCTCGGCGCGCGCGTCCTTGACGTACACGGAGACGTTCCAGAGGTTCTGGGCGACCCACCAGAGCGCCACCGTCGATGCGTGGCGGTCGCCGCGGCGCCAGAAGTACCACACGAACAGCGCGGGCATGAGCAGTTGCATCAGCGTGCCGCCCAGGGCGCCGACGAACTCCCCGAAGATTCCGAACAGCGGGTGGCCGAACTCGTGGATCGCGAGGTCGAGACTGTCGAGCCAGCCGTAATGGTCGGGGTGGAAGACGAGATACGCGCCGTAGACCGCGAGGCCCGCGGTCAAGACCTGCCGCGGGCGGCGCTCCGTCACCAGCGGCCCTTCATCCGGGTCGTGTCGCCGAGGTAGGCGTACTGGATCTTCGACAGGTAGCGCACGGCGACGGCGTGCACGTCGTTGGGCGTGACACTACGCAGCCGCTTCACGAACTCGTCCCCCTGGCGGTAGCTGCCGAGATACAGCTCGGCGCGCGCCAGAAACTCCGCCTGGTCCGCGGCGCTGGAGTTCTCCGCGAGGTAATCGAACGTGTAGCTGTCGAGGAAACGGCTCAGCGCGAAGAAATCGAAGTCGCGCTCCTGCAGGGTCTGCATGGCCTCGACGATGAGGGGCAGCACCTGGTCCGGGCGGGGCGTGCTCGCGTAGGCGCCGCCCACGGGAACGGCGCGGTCGATGAACGGCGCGTACGCGGCGTACGAGAGGCTGCGCCGCGTCCGCACGGCGTGGTGGATATCGGAGGACAAAAGCGCAGTGGCCACGCGAAAGGCCCAGTAGGCGCGGTCCGTCGCCGGCGGCCCGGTGAAGTAGCCCAGGATGTAATTGGTCGGGATGAGGCGATGCTCGACCAGCCAGTGCGCGGCGACCTTGGGAGCCGGCGGAGGCAGCGTCCAGCGGTAGGCGCCCCGCGGCAGCCGGCCGAGCGTGGCCGCGATGAGCGACTCGGCGTGCGAGCGCTCGACGTTACCCACGATCACGAGCAGCAGGCGCGACGTCATCAACTGGTCGCGGACGTAGCCCCGGAGCTGGTCCACCGTGAGCGCCGCCAGCGAGGCCTCGGTCCCCTCGGGATCGAGCGCGTACGGATGGTCGGGGAACAGCGCGCGCGTCGCCAGCACGTGGATCCGCTCGTCGGGGTCCGTGTAGCGCGTGTGCGCCCGGGTCAGCAGCTTGCCCCGCGCCTGCGCCAGAGCCTGCTCCGAGAGCGTCGGCCGCATCACGCGGTCGGCGAGCACGTCCCACGCGGCGTCGACGTCCTGCGCCAGGCCCGTGAACCCGAACACGGTCCAGTCCGCGTCCGCGTCGAGCAGCACGAGGCTGCCCGTCCGGGCCATCGCCCGGCGCGCCTCCTCGCCCGGATACCGCTCGGTGCCGTACTCCGACGCCCGCAGCAGCAGCGCCTCGATCCCGGCGGTGCCCTCGGTGAGCTGGCGCGTGCCGCCGAGCAGGTAGAGGCGCACGGCGACGACGTCCGTGGCGCGGTTGACGCGCTGGATCACCCGCACGCCGGACACCTCGTACGCCGTGGTGAGTGTGTCGGGGGTGGTCGCCGGCGCTGCGCGCCCGGGCGAGGGCCGTTCCGGCGTGCCGGCGCCCGCGAGCAGCAGCGGCAGGGCGGCGGCCCAGACGCCGCGGGGGGTCGAGCGGGCGCTCACGGCGTGGGCCGGCGCATGCCCTGGCGCAGCCAGGCGGCGAGCTGATCGACCACGCCGGGCGTGGCGAGCACGGCGATCACCCGCGGCTTCGCAACGACGTACGTGCGGGCGAAGCGCCGCAGGTCGTCGGCCGTCTGCGCCGCCATGCGGTCGTGATAGGTCAGGTAGTAGTCCATGCCGGCGGCGCTCCACCAGAACGCGAGGTTGGGCGCGAGGCTCGCGGTGCGCTCGAGCATCAGAGCCGTTCCCACCTGGCGGCGCTTCTTCGCGATCGCAAGGTCGTCGTCGGTGACGCCGTCGAGCTGGTCGAGGTCGTCGAGCTCCGCCAGGAGCGCGAGCATCGCCTCCTGCGCCCGCTCCGGCGTCGTCTTGCCGTGAATCTCGATCGGGCCGGTGTGGTCGAGCGTGAGATATTGTCCCGAGATCGACCGGAACGGCCCGCCGTCCACGAGGCGACGCTGGAAGGCGGATCCGGGATCGTTGAACACGTCGAACAGCACGTCTGCCGCATAGGTCGCCCCGGGGTCGGCGCCCACGCTGGGCCCGTGCCACGCGATCACGATCGTGACGTCCAGGACGTCCTTGGCCAGCATCAGCGCGGCCGTCCCGGTGCGCGGGGCGATCGGCGGGATCGGCCGGCCGGCGAACGGGTCCGGTCCGGCCTTCCAGTCGCCGAAGTGGCGTCGCGCCGCCTCGAAGATGCGCTCCGGCGTGACGTCGCCCGTGACGATGAGCGCCGCATTGTTGGGCACATAGTAGCGCGCGTAGGTCTGCTTCAACCGCTCCAGCGTGATGCCCCGGACCGAGCCAGAGTCCCCGCCCACGTCCTTGCGGTGCCACGCGCCGCCCCACAGCATCCGCTCGACCTGGCGCTCGAGCTCCTGCTCCGGGTCGGACTCGCCGCGCTGCAGCTCGTCCAGGACCACCGGCCGCTCGTCCTTCAGGTCGCCGTTCGAGAAACGGGCCTTCTGCAGCAGGTCCGCGAGCAGCCGGATCCCGGACTCGATGTTCTTCGACGGCACCATGACGTAGTAGGTGACGACCTCCTCGGAGGTCGAGCCGTTGTAGACGCCGTTCAGCCTCGACGCCTCGCGTCCGAACGCCGACGGGTCGCCCCGGAACGAGTGGAACAGGAGGTGCTCGTACAGGTGGGCGAGGCCCGCTTCGTCCGAGTCCTGCGTGAAGGCCCCGTTGTGGACCGCGACCAGCGCCGTGGCCAGCGGGACCGCGGGGTTGTCAACGACGATGACCTGGAGGCCGTTGTCGAGCGCGGCGCGGTGCATCGCGCGCTCGAGCGGGGACTGCTGAGCGGCGGCGGTGTGGGGCAGGGCCAGGGCGAGGGCGAGCGCAAGCAGCCGAACGTCGCGCGGAACCAGGTGGCTCATCGGGACTGCTCGAGCATGTCTGTGGGATGACGGAGGTGCGCGTACTAAGCTGCTACCCGAACACCTCCAGCGCCACCTCCACCCGCCCGAACGGCGCGCTCACCTGGACGCCCTGCACCGTGCCCTTCACCTGCTCGAACATCTCGCGCGCGATCGCCACTCCCTCGGCGAGCGCCGGCTCTTTTCCTTTCTCCTGCGCCTTCCGCATCCGCGTCAGGACCGACTCGGGGACCGACACCCCCGGCACCTCGTTCGCCAGGAACTCGGCGTTGCGAAGCGAGATCAGCGGCCAGATCCCGGCCACGATCGGAATCTTGAACTGCTCGACGCGCCGCAGGAACTCCTCGAGCTGCTTGCGGTCGAACACCGGCTGCGTGACGGCGAAGTCGGCCCCGGCGTCCACCTTCCACGCAAAGCGCGACAGCTCGCGGTCCAGGTCCACCGCGCCCGGGTTCACCCCTACGCCGATCACCCACTGGGTGGGCCCCCCGATCGCGTTGTTCCCGGGGTCGAGCCCGTGGTTCAGTCGATACACGAGGTTCGTGAGCCCGATCGAGTCGATGTCGAACACGGCTGTGGCCTCGGGGTACGGCCCCATCTTCGGCGGGTCGCCCGTGATGATGAGGACGTTCCGCAGCCCCGCCGCGTGCGCGCCGAGGATGTCGGACAGCATGCCGAGCAGGTTGCGGTCCCGGCAGCAGTAGTGGATGACGGTCTCGATCCCGACTTCCTTCTGAATCAGGATCGCCGACGGCAGCACGCCCATCCGGCTCTGCGCGCGGGGGCCGTCGGGGACGTTTACGGCGTCCACCCCGGCGGCCTTCAGGGCGCGGGACTGCTCGAGCATCGGCGTCGGGTCGACGCCCTTGGGCGGGACGATCTCGACGCTGGTCACGAGCTCACCCTTCGCCAGCTTGGCGCCCCAGCGCGAGCGCCCGGCGAGCGGCGCTGGCTCCACTCCGGCGGGCGGGGCGATGGTCTCGCGTGACACGACCGTGGGCTGGTGGCGCGGCACCACGCTCGCCACGTAGTCGCGGATCTTCTTGATGTGCTCGGGCGTCGTGCCGCAGCACCCGCCCACGATCCGCGCGCCGGCCTCGATCATGCGCCGCGCGTAGCTCGCCATGTACTCGGGGGACGCGAGATAGATCTTCCGGTCTCCCACGTCCCTGGGGAGCCCGGCGTTGGGGACGCCCGAGATGGGGCGGTCCGTCACCTTCACCATCTGCTCGACCGCGTCGAGCACGCCCGCGGGGCCGACCGAGCAGTTCACGCCGATCACGTCGGCGCCCCACTCGGCGAGCTGCTTCGCGAACGTCTGCGGACTGGTGCCGTAATGCGTGAGTCCGTCCTCGCCGATCGTCATCTGGGTGACGGCGGGGAGATCCGACAGGCTTCGCACCGCGCGGAACGCCTGATGGATCTCCTCCACGTCGGAGAACGTCTCGAGGATGAACCCATCCACGCCGCCGGCGAGCAGGCCGCGCACCTGGCGCTGGAAGTGGGCGAACGCCTCTTCGCGCCCGAGGGCGCCGAACGGCTCGATCCGCACGCCGAGGGGGCCGATCGCTCCGGCGACGCTGGCCCGGCCAGCGGCCGCCTGACGGGCGAGCTCGACCGCCGCCTGATTGATTTTTTCCGTGTCGTCCGCGAGCCCGAAGCTGCCGAGCTTCAGAGGGTTCGCCCCGAAAGTGTTGGTCTCGAGGATCTCGGCGCCCGCGCGCACGTACGCCTCGTGCACCTCCCGGACGAGCTTGGGCTGCTTCAGGTTCAGCTCGTCGTAGCAGACGTTGAGGAAGAAGCCCTTCGCGTACAGCATCGTGCCCATGGCTCCGTCGAGCACGTGGACCTTGCCGTCGGCGAGCAGCTCGCGCAGCGTGGGCACCGTTCCCGTTTCCCCTTTCCCGCCTCCGATCAGACGAAAGCCCGTCGCAGCGCGAGAGCCGCAACGGGCCGGCTTTTTTGGCGGATCTGTAGCGAAAAATGTACCCCGCTTCGAGCGCGAAGCCAAGCATGGTTGTCGCGCGCTCGCCACAGTCGGGCAGCTGACTGACCTCGCTGCGTGGGTGCATCGTCGCCGGGACACTTTTTGCTAGTGGCAGAGATCCTCGCGCGCGCCGACCCCTCCGACCGCAACGGCGACGGCATCTCCGGTCGCCCCAACTTCTCGGCAGACGGGCGTCTTGGCCGCTTCGGCCGCAAGGCGCAGGAGCCGACGCTGCGGGAATTCAACGCGGGAGCC
>DASPXO010000262.1:0-13552 GCA_035637235.1 Gemmatimonadales bacterium
GATCTCGAGGATGTCGAACCCGGCTTCCTCGGCCCTGAGCGCCGCCCGGACAAAGTCGTCGCGCACCCCGTCCATGTCGGCCCGGTCCATCTCTTTCGGGACCTGGCTGTAGGGGAAGTACGGGACCGGTGAGGCGGCGAGAATCGGCCAGGCGCTTTCGTCCAGCGGCTCGTCCATCCCTTCCCAGGCGAGGCGGGTAGCGCCCTTGCGCCCCGCGTGGCCGAGCTGCAGGCCGATCTTGGCGAGGCTATGGGTGTGGACGAAGTCGACGATCCGCTTCCACGCGGCGACGTGGGCGGGCTGGTAGATGCCGGTGCAGCCGGGGGAGATGCGTCCCTCCGGGCTGACGTCGGTCATTTCGGTGAACACGAGCCCGGCGCCCCCGATGGCGCGGCTGCCGAGGTGGACGAGGTGCCAGTCGTTCGGGGTGCCGTCCACGGCGCAGTACTGGCACATCGGCGAGACGACGACGCGGTTCTCGAGCAGGAGGTTACGCAGCCGGAGCGGCGTGAACATGGGCGGCGGGGCCGGGTCGGTCGGCACCGCCGCGCCGCTTTGCCGGGCTGCCTGTTCGGCGAACCAGCAGTCGATCCGCGCCACGAAGCCCGGATCGCGGACCTTCAGGTTGTCGTGCGTGATCCGCAGGCTGCGGGTGAGGAGATTGAAGGCGAACTGGATCGGCTCGAGGGTCATGTAGCGCTCGGTGTCCTCGAACCACTGCAGGCTCACCTGGGCGGCGCGTTGCAGGCTCTCGACCGCGGGCCGGCGCTCCTCCTCGTAGGCGGCGAGCGCGGTGGGGACGTCGCGCTGCCGCTCGAGCGCCTGCGCGAGACTGATCGCGTCCTCCATCGCGAGCTTGGTTCCCGAGCCGACGGAGAAGTGGGCGGTGTGCGCCGCGTCGCCCACGAGGACGACGTTGCCGTGATGCCAGCGCTCGTTCTTCACCGTCCCGAAGTTGCGCCACAGGGAGCGGTTCTTGAGCAGCCGGTGGCCTTCCAGCTCCGCGGCGAACAGGCCCTCGCAGAAGGCGAGGGTCTCGTGCTCCGTGGCGCGGTCCAAGCCGGCGGCCCGCCACGTCGCCTCGGTCGTTTCGACGATGAACGTCGAGTGCCCGCGCTCGTACTGGTAGGCGTGCACCCGCCACAACCCGTGCCGGTCCCGCTTGAAGTAGAAGGTGAAGGCCGGGAAGCGGCGCGTCGTGCCCAGCCAGACGAACCGGTTCGGCCGCCATTCGACGGTCGGCTGGAAGTGGTGCGTGAAGTGCTGCCGGACGACGCTCGAGAACCCGTCGGCGCCCAGGACGAGGTCGGCGTCCAGGTACGGTGCGATGTCCCGTACTTCCAGGCCGATCCGGACACGAACCCCCAGCTCGTCGGCGCGGCGCCCCAGGATGTCGAGCAGCTTCTGGCGGGCGAGGCCGCTGAACCCGTGGCCGGTGGAGCGGATGACCGTGCCGTTGTAATGGATGTCGATGTCGTCCCAGTGGTAGTAGCCCCGCGCCATCGCCTCGAACGTCGGCCGGTCGGCCTCGGCGAGGTTCTCCTGCGTGGCGTCCGAGAAGACGACGCCGAAGCCGAACGTGTCGTCGAAGCGGTTGCGCTCGAGCACGGTGACCTCGTGGGCGGGCTTCGCCTTCTTCATGAGGATGGCGAAGTACAGGCCGGCGGCCCCGCCGCCGATGCACACGATCCTCACGGGCTGCCCGCCGCCTTGATCAGCTGCCCGGCGATGACGAGGTGCTGGATCTCCGTGGTGCCCTCGTAGATGCGCAGCGCGCGCACCGAGCGGTACAGGCGGTCCACCGGGTGCGACGCCAGCACCCCGCGCCCGCCCACGACCTGCACGGCCGCGTCGACGATCCGCTGGGCCGCCTCCGTGGCGAACGCCTTGGCCGTCGCCGCCTCCAGCGTGACCCGTGCCGCCCCGCGGTCGGCCTCCCAGGCGGCGCGATACGCGAGCAGGCGGGCCGCGGTGAGGTCGATCGCCATGCGCGCGAGCTTCTCCTGGATCAGCTGGAACTCCGCGAGCGGCTTGCCGAACTGGCGGCGCCGCAGCGCGTGGTCGAGGGCCTCGTCGAGCGCCCGCGCCGCCATCCCGCACGCCGCCGCGGCCACGGTCGCGCGCAGGCGGTCGAGCGTCGCGAGCCCCAGCCGGTAACCCGCTCCCTCTTCCCCCAGCAGGGAGGCGGCGGGCACGCGGCAGTCGGTGAAGGCGATCTCGCCCAGCGGATGCGGCGCGCTCAAGACCTGCGGCCCCACGAACCGGAGCCCCGGGGTCTCGGCGGGAACGACGAAGCAGGAGATGGCCTTCGCGCCCGGTGAGGCCCCGGTCGCCGCGAACACCGTGTAGAAATCCGCGATCCCGGCATTGGAGATCAGCGTCTTGGTCCCCCGAAGAATGTAGTCGGGCCCGTCGCGCCGCGCCGTGGTGGAGAGGGACGCCACGTCCGACCCCGCGTCGGGCTCCGTCATGGCGAACGCCGCCATCGCCCGGCCGTGGCGCACCGCGGGGAGCCACCGCTCCTTCACGTCCACGCTCCCGGCCAACACGATGGGTAGGGAGCCGAGCGCCTGGAGGGCGAACACGGCGTCGGCGAGCGGCGACGCCGCGGCCAGCGCCTCACGGATCAGGCAGCAGGCCCGCAGGTCCTGGTCGGTGATGGGCGCGAACCAGCCCGCCCCACCGAGCAGCGCGAGGACCTGGCGCGCCTGGACGCGCGCCGCCGCGTCGTTCGCCGGCTCCGGCAGCGGGGCGATCTCCCGGGCGCTGAACTCGGCGATCTTCGTTGCCAGCTCCACGTGGCGGTCGTCGAGGAATGCGCGTACCGTGGCCGGATCGGGCGTCGTCATAATGCCGCGCGCTACACGAACCGGGGCTCGCGCTTCGCCCGGAACGCCTCGTAGGACTCGCGGAAGTTGGGGTGCTCCATCAGCTCGGCCTGCACCTCGGCCTCGTAGGCGAGCGCCGACTCCAGGTCAAGGGCGGCCTCCCCATCCAGGGCCTGTTTCGTGACTCCGAGGGCGGGGGAGGGCCCGCGAGCCAGCTGCTCCGCGAAGGTCGTCGCCACGGCGAGCGCGCGATCCGGGGGAGGGGGGACCACGCGGTTGTACAACCCGATCCGCTCGGCCGTCGGCGCGTCGATGAAGTCGCCGGTCAAGAGCAGCTCGGTCGCGCGTCCGAGACCCACCAGCCGCGGGAGGAGCCAGGCGGCTCCCATGTCGGCGCCCGAGAGCCCCACGCGCGTGAACAGGAACGCGATCTTCGCCGTGTCGGCGGCGATCCGCACGTCGCACGCCGCGGCGATCACCGCGCCCGCGCCCGCCACCGTGCCGTTGAGCGCCGCCACGACCGGACGGCGGCATCGCCGGATGGCGAGGATCAGATCGCAGGTCAGCCGGGTGAATTCTTGCAATGCCGCGCGGTCGCGCCCGAATAACGCGCCGATGATGTCCTCCACGTCGCCGCCCGAGCAGAACGCCCGACCCGCGCCCGTGATGACCACCGCCCGCACCCCGGGCTCCGTGTCCAGCGCCCGGAAGGCGTCGCGCAGCTCGGCGTACACCTCGAAGGTCAGGGCGTTGAGCCGCTCGGGCCGGTTGAGCGTGATCGTCGCCACGCCGGTCTTGGGGTCCTGCTGGTATAGGAACGACCTGGGGACTATGGGCATGCGTCCTCCTACGGTAACACCGCCGTTGCCTCTATCTCGACCAGCGCGCCTTCGTCCACGAGCGCCGTCACCTGCACCAGCGTGACCGCGGGATAATGCCGGCCCATGTGCCTGCGGTGCACCTCTCCCAGCCGCTTGCGGCCGGCGCGATACGCTTCGAGGTCCGTGACGTAGACCGTCAGGCGCGTGATGTGCTCCGCGCTCCCGCCGGCCCCGGCGACCACGGCGAGCACCCGCGCGAGCGCGCGGTCCCACTGGTCCACCAGCCCGCTGCCCGAGACCCGGCCCGCCGCGTCGAGCGGGGCCTGGCCCGCCACGAACAGCACGCGGCCGCCCGCGGGCGCGAGCATCCCATGGTTGAACCCGCGGGGCGGGCCGAGGCCGTCGGGATTGACGATCTCCAGGCTCACGCCGCCGCGCTCGCGTCGATCGTGATCGCCGCTCCGTTGATGTGGCCGGATCGCCGCTCGCACAGGGCCAGGATCGCCTCGGCCACCTCTTCGGGCGGAATCAGGCGCCGCTGGGACGTCGTCCCCAGCATGGCCGCGAGCGCCTCCTCGCGCGACTTCCCCGTCTTCGCCATCACCCGCTCAACGGATTCGCGCGTCATCTCCGTGTTCACGTAGCCGGGGCACACCGCGTTGCAGGTCACGCCGGTGCCGGCGACCTCTGCGGCGACCGAGCGCGTGAAGCCGATCACGGCGTGCTTCGCGGCGCTGTAGGCGGCGATGTAGCGCGCTCCCGAGAGCCCCGCCATCGACGCGACGTTCACGATCCGACCCCAGTCTCGCTCGAGCATCCCCGGCAAGAACGCCTGCGTGCAGAGGAAGGTCCCGGTGGCGTTGACCGCCATCACCCGCTGCCAGTCGTCGAGCGTGAGCCGGTGGAGCGGAGCGCTGTGACCGACACCGGCGTTGTTCACCAGGATGTCCGCGCGGCCGAGGTGCCGGACGGCGGCCTCGGCGAGGGCCCGGACGCTCGCGGGGTCGGTGACGTCGCAGGGGACAGCCCACACGCGCCGGCCGGTCGCCCGGATCGCCGCGGCCACGGCCTCGAGCTTCGGCCCCGTGCGCGCGGCGACCACGACGGCCGCCCCCTCCGCGGCGAGCGCGCGCGCCACCGCCGCCCCGATCCCCTGGCTCCCCCCGGTGACGACGGCTGCGGTCCCGTCCAGCCTCATCGGGCGAGCTCGGCCAGGACCGCTTCGGCGAGAATTGCGCCGAGCAGCGTGATCGTTTCCCGGCCCTCCCCGGCTGTCGCGTCAGCCGGGGCGCCGAAATAGCCTTGCAGTCCCCCGGCGTCCTCGAAGGTCGTCACCCCTGCCGCGATCGCCGTCGACAGCGAGCGGGGGTTGGGAGTCAAGCGCCGGCGGATCTCTTCCCGAACCTCTTGGGGCCGGGCCTCGAGGACCACCGACGTTTCGAACTGTCCGGCATGGCAGGCGCCGCTCTTGAATTCCGCGGTGAGCCGCGACGCCCACGGTTTCCGGGTCAGGTCGGGGAACGCGACGCGCCCGTCCTGCCGCCCCCGAATCCGCTCCACCGCTCGGTGCACCGCGCCCAGGTGCGCGGGGTCCAGGTGCGCGTTCGCGATCGCCAGCACGCGCAGCTCGTGCCGGGCGAGGGCGTCCGCGATTCCCACGATCAGCTCGGCCACGGTGTCCGGCGCGAGCGTGAGCGTGCCCGGGAACGCGGCCGCGAACCCCGCCGCAGTGTAGGCGATGGCCGGCAGCACCAGCACGTCGTATCCGCGCGCGGCCAGCCGCTCGGCGCCCGCACCGGCCATCGCCTGAGCGATGATGATGTCAGTGGCGAGCGGCAAATGGGGGCCGTGCGCTTCGATCGCGCCGACCGGCAGCACCGCGACCGTCTTCGTCCGGTCGAGTGCACGGACCTCCTCCCACGTCAGCCGGGCTAGCTCGAGAACCGGCATCGGCGCATTATCCCACCCATGGCCTTCGAGCCACCCGAGCAATTCAACATGGCCGACTACTTTCTCGACGCGCGGGTGCGCGACGGGCAGGGAGACCGCACGGCGCTCCTCACCGATCGCGGCTCATTCACGTATCGGGACGTCCAGGCCCAGGCGAACCGCTTCGGGCACCTGCTGCGCGGAGCCGGAGCGGAGCCCGAGCGGCGGGTGCTGATCGCGCTTCCCGACGGGCCGGAGTTCGTCGCCGCGCTGTTCGGTACCCTCAAGATTGGGGCGGTGGTGGTGATGGTCAACCCGCAGCTCGCGCCGGACGCGATCGCGTACTTCTACGCCTATACGCGGGCGAGCGTGGCGGTGGTCGATCGTGACAGTGGCGCGCCGTTCCAGGCCGCGGCCGATCGGGCGCCGCACCTGAAGCGGCTGCTCGTGATCGGCGACCCGGCCGCGGCGCAGGACCTCGAGCGAGCGCCGGACCGGTTGGACACCTTTCCGAGCCATCGCGACGACCCCGCAATCTGGCTGTTTTCCGGCGGCACGACGGGTCAACCCAAGGCCGTGGTCCAGACCCACCGGGCGTTCACCAACACGACGGAGTGCTACGCCAAGGGGGTGATCGGCTATCGCGAGTCCGACGTGACGATCTCCGTGCCCAAGCTCTTCTTCGGCTACGCCACGGGCTCGAACCTCCTGTTCCCCTTCGCGGTGGGCGCGCGGGCAGTGCTGTTTCCCGAGCGGTGCACGGCAGACGTCCTGTTCGAGAAGATCCAGAAGTTCCGGCCGACCATCCTCATCAACGTGCCCGCGATGATCAATCAAATGGTGGGCCACCCGGACGCCGGACGGCAGGATCTCTCCTCCCTGCGGCTCGCGACCTCGGCGGGCGAGGCGCTGCCGGTCGAGCTGTACGAGCGCTGGCAGGCCGCGTTCGGGGTGGAGCTGCTCGACGGCCTCGGCACGGCGGAAATGTGGCACATCTTCCTGTCCAACCGCCCCGGCGCGGTCAAGCCCGGCACGCTGGGACAGGTCGTGCGGGGCTTCGAGGTCAAGGTGTGCGACGACGACGGGCGGGAGCTGCCGGACGGCGAAGTCGGGATGCTCTGGGTCCGGGGCGGGTCGCGCGCGATCGGGTACTGGCAGCAGATGGACACCACCAAGCAGGCGTTCCGCGGGGAGTGGTACGTCTCCGGGGACATGATCCGCCGCGACGCGGAGGGCTACTTCACCTACTGCGGCCGCGCGGACGACATGCTGAAGGTCTCGGGGAAATGGCTCTCGCCCCAGGAGGTCGAGAACTGCCTGCTCCAACACCCGACTGTGAAGGAAGTCGCCGTGGTGGGCGTGGTAAGCGTTGGGGGACTCACCAAGCCGCACGCGTACGTGGTGGCGAGCGAGCGGCGAGCGGACCTGGCCGAGGAGCTGAAGGCATTCGTGCGGGAGCGACTGGAGCCGTACAAGGCTCCGCGGGAAGTCGTGTTCCTGGATGCGCTGCCGCGCACGCATCTCGGCAAGGTGGACCGGGGGCGGCTGCGGGGGAAGTAGCTGCACCTCGGTTATCGCATAATCAACACCCCGTTCCGAAGCACTCATTAGGCAGCGGGCACCTGCACGTGACCAAGTACGCGGTCGTGATCTACGGTGAGAACTGCGTCTTGTGGGACCCACGCTCCCGTCCTCATTGGTTCTACACCGTACGGTACGTCACCGCGCCCAACGAGGCTCGAGCGGAGCAACTGGCTCTCGGCCTGGTGCGATCCGACCGACGCCTCATTTGCGCGGTCCGCAACTCCACGGACGATCCCGTTCGCCTTTTAGTCGAGGAGGTAGAGATCTTCGACTCCTTCCCAGATGGTATCGACTTGTTGCCGGGCTTTGCCTACTGCCGGGACGATACGCCCCTTGAGGATGTAGTGTGAGCCGCTGCCTAACAAGCGCTTGAAGCTGGCGGGCCTATCGTTCTTAACGGAAGCGGAGTGTTGTGCCCTGGCGGGCACGAACCGTCGTTCAATGGCACGGCGCGCGGCGGGCGAGTCGCCCGCAGCTTAAGCGCGATCCGTTATCAGCTGTTAGGTAACACTTTCCCCTTGTGATTCCCGCCTTCGCGGCGGGCGGCGCGGCCGAAGGGATCCACGATCCGGCCCGTCGTTTCGTGAAGCCGGCCGAGCCAGACCGGGGCGAAGTACACCTCCCAGAGTCCGTCATCAATTTCCTCGACGCCGCGTGGCGGCATCACGCGCCGCGCGTCAGAGGTAGCTGAGCCACCACGCCCGGCGCGCCCGCTTGAGGCGCGCGAACCAGCGACACAGCGGATACATCGCGACCACAACGAGCAGCCACGCCACGTACACGCCCGGCAGCGGCACGCCGTGCCATTCGGGGATGGAGCCGGGGTCGTGCACGACGGGAATGCGCCGCAGCTCGCCTCCCTGCACCAAGGCGAGCGCGATCGCCAACACGTGGGCCAGGCAGATGTGCACGACATAGTAGAACAGCGGCACCTGGCCGTACACCGAGAGCCACCGTGCCACCCGGTGACGCGCGCCCTCCACGAGCGCCAGCGCCACGAGCGCCGGCCCCAGCGTCATCAGGAGAAAGTCGAGCGAGGGCGGATACTTTCGCGTGTTCAGGAACGACGCGACCGTGAGCGCCGCCGACCGCTGCTCGCTCCAGGCCACGGGATCGCCATATGTGTTGATCGCGCGCACGACGATGAAGAGCACCGTCGCCGCCACGCCCACGCGGATCAGGAACGCGCGCCGCTTCCCGGCCTCCCAGCGATAGACGTCGGCCAGCACCCATCCCAGGGCCATGACCGCCGCCCACGGAATCAACGGGTACGCGATGAACAGCTTGCCGGGAATCGCGAACCCGGGCACGTGAAGCACGTGCCAGAGTGGAGCAAGCGCGCCCCACGCGTCGGGACGCACGCTGTCGAGTACGTTGTGCGTTGCGATCATCAGCAAGGACCCGGCGGCGACGACGCTTCGCGGCAGATGAATCAGGGCCGCCATGAGGAGCATCGACAATCCGAGCGCCCACAGGACGAGCGCGAACGCAGGGATGAGCCGAAACCCGAACTGCCATCCCGCCGCGGTGATCACCAGGTCGAGGATCACCAGCCAGATCCCGCGGACGACCAGAAAACGGCTGATCTCCCCCGCCGGTTTGCCGCGATGCATGGCGAGGCCGATGCCGACGCCGGCGAGCAGCGCGAACGCGGGAGCGCAGAAGTGCGTCACCCAGCGGGTGGCGAACAGCGCAGCGCTCGCCTGGGCGAGATTCTCCGGCTGCACGCGGATGTTCGTGACGTAGTCGCGGACATGGTCCAGCGCCATGAGGACCATGACGGCGCCGCGGATGACGTCGATCGACGCGACACGCGCTGGCGTGGTGGCGGCGTGGAGTGTGCGGGCCGCTCCTTCGGTGACGGCGCCGACGGGCTGGCCTGCGTCCGGTCGCATGCGGGCTCACTGGCCTGAGTGGGAAAGGGGCAACGTAGGAACGCAGGCCACGACACACAAGCCGCTGACGCGTCCTTGCACCGGCTTGGCGCACGTAGATTATGGGATGTTCTCCCCCCTGCGTGCGGACGGTGCCCACCCGATGAAGCGCCTCCCAACCACGCACGGCCGCACGCCTAGACCGATGTACTTTGCAAAACAAAGTACTTGACAAAAGCAGCAACTTTGCGAATATTGGACCCATGAGCGAAAAATCTGAGGATTGGAGCCCGTCATCGGGTGCGGTGCAGGGCGAGCCCAGGCTGCTCTGGGCCACGGCGGCGGCGGTGGCGGGCTTCGGAAACTGGATGCTGTACGATGCCCTGCCCGGAATCAAC
Organism: Gemmatimonadales bacterium; assembly: GCA_035637235.1. Classification (GTDB taxonomy): domain Bacteria; phylum Gemmatimonadota; class Gemmatimonadetes; order Gemmatimonadales; family GWC2-71-9; genus DASUAL01. The sequence goes on from DASPXO010000262.1 coordinate 9,435, forward strand.
TGGGTCCTGTGGACCGGCGCGGCCGTGGCCGGCCTGCTCGTGTTTTCCCGCCCGCGCGGCCATCCTCCGCGGTCCGTCCTGATCATGCGCGGCGCCCCAATCGTGATTGCCGGAGCGGCGGCGGTGACCGCCAGTCCGCGCCTGTGGGCGCTGATCTGCCTGGCGATCGTCTTCTTCCTGGCGATGCAGATGTTGCTGACCGCCGGCCCTTCGCCCCGATCGATCACAGCCCGTTTCGCCGCGACCGCGCCGCTGGTGGCACTCAGGATCGCGGCGGTTCAGGCGATGCGCCGTGGCGTCGAAGCTACGCATCTCATCCGGTCGACTCGGGCACGGGCGTGGGTCCGGGGTCTGGCCATCACCCTGCCGGTGCTTGTCGGCTTCGCGCTGCTGCTCGCGGGGGCGGATCCCGTCTTCGCGGCGTGGCGGGACGCGGTCGGAGACCTCGTCGCGAGCTGGGAATTCGTGCCGCGCGTGGTGTTTTTCTTGGCCCTTCTCGTGGTCGTGCTCGGTGCCTATGGATACGCGTCAATCGAGTCGGGAAGCTCCCCCGCGATGGAGGGCAAGGCCCCCGATCGATGGCTGGGATCGACCGAGCGCGGCATGCTGCTCGCCGGCGTCGCCGCGCTGTTCTGGCTGTTCCTGGCGCTTCAGTTGGGCTATCTCTTTGGCAACCTCCCCCGGATCCCCGCCTCCGGGATGACCTTCGCCGAGTATGCCCGGCGTGGCTTCGGCGAGCTATCCATCGTCGCCTCCGCGAGCGCGCTGCTCATCGTTGGCTCTGAGCGATATGGGAATGACGATGGGCGCGGGCGCACCCTGCGCCTTCTGACCTTCGCGGTCATCGCGGCGGTGCTGCTGCTTCTCGGCTCCGCCTTCCGCCGGGTGTGGCTGTACGAGGCGGCCTACGGATTCACCACGGCGAGGCTGTATGCCCAGGTCTACATGTGCGCGGTCGCCGTGGGCCTGGTAATGCTCTCCCTCGAGGTCGCCAGGGACTTCGATGCGGGCCGTCTCTTCCGCCGCGCGGCCGCGGCGGTCACGATCCTCTTCGTCGCGCTCATCTACTGGAACCACGAGGCCTGGATCGCGAGCCGGAACATGGACCGCTTCGCGAGCACGGGAAAGCTCGACGTCACCTATCTGACGCGGGGTCTGTCGCCTGACGCCATCCCGGCGATCGCGGAGCGGCTCCCTTCGCTCCCCGAACCGATGCGCTCCGACATCCGTCGCGCCGTGCGGGAGCGGTATGTCGCGCGCAACGAAGGTCGGCAACGAACCTGGTTCGAGTGGAATCTGGCCAGTAGCCGGGCGCGGCAGGCTCTGAACGCGAGCTTCGCCTCTCCCTAGCTTTCGCCTCAGCCGAAATCCCCTACCCAGGCCCGTCGGTTCACGACTCCGCAACATCGGTCCCGAGGGGCAGCTATTCAGCTCCGAGCGACGGGATTCGCGTATCCGCGTATACGATTCCGGGGGGATGCTCATCGTGACAATAGGATGAGAGGGGCAGGGTCCGGCGAGTTTCCAGGATTGTCGCATATCGGTCTGGCAGGCGACATCCTACGCCAGACGCTGGTGCCGCCTAACCAGCAATTGCAGCGGGATGAGGCGGCCGGCGTCCGCATCTGTGACAAAGCTTCCCGTTTGACCCCGCTCATGGAAGCCAGCCGGTTGAACCGGCAGGAATATGGGGGCGGGAGGTCCGGTGGCCAAGGGCAGCGGGACCACCTCTCTAGAGATGGCCGAATCGTTCTGGGCCCTGTACAATAGAAGGGTCGACGCAATTCTCGTTAGGCCGCGCGCAGCGATTGACACGAGGAGTCCACTATGGAGCCGCGCACGTGGCAACTGGCTGCTGTCGGCCTGGGTCTCGGTGCACTCGCTGGCTGTGCGAGCTCCAATGGGCCGAACCTGCCTCCTTGCGCCGGTCCAGTCACGCTCGCAGCAACCTCCGCTCTCGAGCCTAGCTTCGCGTGGACGCCCAACTGTCTCGTCGACCAACTCACTCTCGAAGAGGACATCGCGCCGTCTGCGGGAGGTCCTCAGCCGAGGTGGGCGATGAGATCTCGGGTGACCGGCCAGGGGACCCCCGGGCCGCTCCGCTACGGCGACGTGCCCGCGAGCATGGAGGAACTCCTCAGCCCGGCGACCTTGGTCGCCGGTCGTGAGTACAGTGCCCGCGTCTTTGCCGGTACAGTGGTGGTGGGTCAGGCAGTATTCAGACCATAACCCGTCAGGCAGCGCCGGCGTATCAGGCTTTTAAGAGAGAAAGGCCACATGGAACCAGGTGTGTTTCTTGCTGCGCTCCTAATATTCGTGGGGATTCCCGCTCTCACGGTCTTCAAGATCGCTCGGCTGCGTGCCACTCGTCTTCAATCACCATCGGCCGACGTCACGGAGCGGCTCGAGGCAGTTGAACATCGCGTCGAGGACCTCCAACAGGAGCTAGCGGAAACACAGGAGCGTCTCGATTTCGCCGAGCGTCTACTCAGCAAGGCACGGGAAGAGCGGCGGATTGGCAGCTAGAGGCGACTCCACCCTCGACGCTCCCGGATGCTCCACCAGCTGCTCGCAATGCACGCCGTTGGCCTCCTTGAGCCCGGTGAACTGGCAGGCTTTACGCCGCGGACTCGGATAACCATCGATGGCCTCGCGAAGGAGGTCACGCGCTGAGAAAGCCCGGATCTTCCTCGTGGTCTTTGCCGTCCCGACCGCAGCTGCGCTCATGGTGTGGTGGCTCACGCGGGGTTAGGTTCCAGCCCCGCTAGCTGGAATGCGCGTACGGACACGTCGATCGGTGATTGCATCGTCACTCTTCATCCACCACGGACGATCGCTGGGTTGTCGCCGGGCGTCGGCCATGATGCGGCCTGATGAGCGCGAGCGCCTCAACGCCGCCCTCGCCGGCCGCTACGCCGTCGAGCGAGAGCTCGGCAGCGGGGGAATGGCCACGGTGTACCTCGCCGACGACCTGAAGCACCGCAGAAAGGTGGCCGTCAAGGTGCTCCGGCCCGAGCTGGCGTCCGCCATCGGGCCCAACCGATTTCTGCGGGAGATCGAGATCGCCGCCAAGCTGAATCATCCCCACATCCTGGCGCTGCACGACTCCGGCAAGGCTGACGACTTCCTCTTCTACGTCATGCCCTACGTGAAGGGCCAATCCCTGCGCCACAGGCTCCACCGCGAGAAGCCGCTTCCGATCGAGGAGGCCGTCAGCATCACCCGCGACGCCGCCCTGGCCCTCGACCACGCCCACGCTCAGGGGGTGATCCATCGGGATGTCAAGCCGGAGAACATCCTTCTCTACGAAGGGGAGGCGATGGTCGCGGACTTCGGGATCGCCCTGGCGGTGAGCGGCGCGGCGTCGGGAGGGCAGCGGCTCACCGAGCGTGGAGTCTGGGTGGGGACGCCCGAGTACATGAGCCCGGAGCAAGCTCTGGGTGAGGATTCGCTGGATGCCCGCAGCGACATATACAGCCTGGGCTGCGTCCTGTACGAACTGCTGGCCGGCGAGCCGCCGTACACGGGTCCCACGGCGCAGGCGGTGATCGCCAAGCGTCTGGCTGGTCCGGCGCCCGGCGTGCGGCGCCTCCGGGCCACCGTACCGGCGGGCGTCGAGCAAGCGCTCCTGAAAGCGCTCGCGACGGTCCCGGCCGACCGGTTCGCCTCGGCCGCCGCGTTCGCGGAGGCGCTCACCCGGCCTCGAGCGGTCCATCCGACGCCCAAGTCCGTCGCGGTGTTGCCGTTCACTAACCTGAGCCCGGACGCCGAGAACGAGTACTTCGCTGACGGGATCACCGAGGACGTCATCGCCCAGCTGTCGAAGATCCGCGCCCTCAAGGTGATCTCCAGCACTTCGGTGATGCCGCTCAAGCAGCGGGACCAGAGCCTGCGTGAGATCGGAGCCCGGCTGGGGGTCGCGGCCGTGCTCGAAGGGAGCGTCCGGCGCGACGGAGACCGGGTGCGCATCGTCGCCCAGCTGATCGACGCCGAGACGGACCACCACCTCTGGGCGGAGACCTATGACCGGCAGCTCACGGACATCTTCGTGATCCAAAGCGACGTGGCGCTGCGGATCGCCGCGGCGCTCGAGACGGAGCTTTCACCGGAAGAGCGAA
>DASPXO010000263.1:0-23074 GCA_035637235.1 Gemmatimonadales bacterium
AATGCGGCGCCGTCGGTGAGCGCGGGCGCCGACCAGACGTTGGGCGTGCGCAGCGCCATCACGGTCAGCGCCAGCTTCAGCGACGTCGGCGTGAACGACACGCCCTGGTCGTATTCGATCGAGTGGGGCGACGGCTCGACCGCGACCACCGGCACCAAGACCAGCCAGTCGAGCACGATCACCGCCACGCACCCCTATACCGCGGCCGGCACGCACACCGTGCGCGTCACCGTGACCGACAAGGACGGGGACGCGGGCTTCGGGACGCTGACCGCCACGGTCTTCGACGGCGTCACGCTCGCGGGCGCCGGCGACATCGCGCGCTCGCGCTCCGGCCACATCGATGCCGAGGCCACCGCCGCGCTGCTCGACGGGATTTCCGGCACGGTGTTCACCCTCGGCGACGCGGCCTACGACAGCGGCACCGTTGCTCAGTACAACACGCTCTACGATCCGACGTGGGGTCGCCACAAGGCTCGGACGTACCCGGTGCCCGGCGACAAGGACTACAAGACGGCCGGAGCCGCCGGCTATTTCGGCTACTTCGGCGCCGCCGCGGGTGATCCCACGAAGGGCTATTACAGCTACGACCTCGGCGCCTGGCACGTCGTCATGCTGAACAGCAGCACCACGAGCGTGGCGACGCCCGACAACGCGCAGCTGGCGTGGCTCGGGGCCGACCTCAGGGCGAACACCAAGCAGTGCGTGCTCGCGATGTGGCACGAGCCGCGCTTCTCTTCGAGCGCGTCCACCCCGAGTAACGCCGTGAAGCCGTTCTGGGACTCCCTGTATGCGGCCGGGACCGAGCTGGTAGTGAACGCTCACGCGAGGCGCTACGAGCGGTATGCCCCGCAGAACGTGAGCGGCCAAAGCGACCCGACCAACGGTATCCGCGAGTTCATCGCGGGCACGGGCGGCGAGGGCCTCGATGGCGCAGGCTCGTACACCAGTACGACGCGCGAGGTGAACATCAGCAACGTGTTCGGCGTGCTGAAGCTGACGCTGGGAGACGGCATCTACTCCTGGCAGTTCATCCCGGTGGCGGGCCAAACGGCTACCGACTCAGGGGTAGGCTCCTGCCACTAAGCGCGGCGTGCCACGCCCCGCGAGCGGCTTGCTGGAAGAGGTAGGGACGTACGGCGAATTCCAAGGAAAGGAGCGGCGGTAGTGACGAACCGCATTCGGCATCTCGTGACGGGTGAGCAGGGTGGAAGGCGGATGCCGAAATTGACCAGCATGCTCGAGCCATGTGAGGTCCACGTGCCGAGGGAGCATTTGATCTCGTTGCTGGAGATGAGCCTCGAGAAGATCGAGATGCAGCGCGGGCAGTCGGACACCACCCCCGCCCGCATCAAGGAGACCGAGATGGCCATCCGCCAGCGGCGGGAGCTGTTGGAGTGGACCCAGGAGCATCCGGACGAGATGATCTGCGTCGCGCTCTATCCGGAGTCGCAGAAGGCGCGCTGAACGGTGTGTAGGACCGCTCCCCCTCAGTCGTAGCGGTTGCGTTACAACATCACCAAGTGCCGGTGATGTAATAGCTTATGCGACACGCGGTTAGCGCGCGCACGCATCCTGCAGGCAGTTCCCCGCGCGGAGGGCCGGCCTAATCCCTGCGGAGAGAGAGCGCCATGCGACATCGCCATGCGCTGTGGTGGATGCTGTGCCTCGTCCTGGCCTGCAGCGAGGATCGGCCACCCGCCGGTCCGGTGGCCGACCTGATCGGGTCACCCGGTGCAGTCCTGATCGGCGTCGGCGACATCGCATCCTGCTCGAGAGAGAGCGACGCCGCGACGGGCGCGCTCGTCGACAGCCTGGCCGGCGACGTGCTGGTGCTGGGAGACGCGGCCGCGCCGAGCGGCGCAGTCGTGGATTACGCGACCTGCTACGACCCGACCTGGGGACGCCACAAGGCACGCACCTACCCCACGCCCGGAGACTTCGACTACCGGACGCCGGGCGCGGCCGGCTACTTCGACTACTTCGGCTCGCAGCTGGCCCGGTTCGGATCTCAGGCGCTCGATCCCGCCAGGGGCTACTACAGCTACGAGCTCAGCGCCTGGCACGTCGTGGCCCTCAATTCGAACGTCTCGATGGCGCCGGGCTCACCCCAGGAGCAGTGGCTCCGGGCCGATCTCGCCGCCCATCCGGCGGCGTGCACGCTGGCTTTCTGGCACCTCCCGCGGTTCTACTCGGGCGGCGGGGCTACGAATCACGCGTCCGTCCAGCCGCTGTGGGACGCGCTGTACGACGGCGGGGCGGACGTCGTGCTCAACGCGCACACCCGCAACTACGAGCGGTTCACTCCGCAGGACCCGGGTGGCGGTCGCGACTCGCTGTACGGGATGCGGGAATTCATCGTCGGCACGGGCGGCCTCGGGCGCTGGGGCTTCGACACGGTCGCGCCGAACAGCGAGGTGCGGGCCCAGCCGCTCGGCATCCTGAAGCTTGCGCTGTACCCGGGCGGCTATACGTGGACCTTCGTCTCCGTTCCCGGCATCAGCTTCGCGGACTCGGGCTCAGCGACCTGCCATGGCCCCCCGCGCAACAACGTCCCGCCGTCCGTCGACGCGGGGCCCGATCTGCGGACCGAGCCGGGTGCCTCGATGCCGCTGACCTTCCGGGTCGCGGATCCCGATAGCGAGGTGTCGTGGAGTTACACCATCGACTGGGGAGACGGGACCAGCGAGCACGCGAGCGCCCAGTCGCTCGCGAGCTTGTTCAACGCGGGCCACGTGTACGGCCAGGCCGGCAGGTACGTCGTCGGGGTTCAGGCGGCCGACCCGAAGGGCGGGACCGCGACCGACACGCTGACGGTGTTCGTCGATCCGCCGGGCACGCCCCAGGTCTTCGTCGGCGCGGGGGACATCGCCAGTTGCAACACCGCGAACGACCAGGGGACGGCGACACTGCTCGACAGCATCCCGGGCACCGTCTTCACCCTCGGCGACAACGCCTATCCCGACGGCTCGCTGGCAGCCTATCGGGACTGCTACGGGCCGACCTGGGGCCGCCTCAAGGCACGCACGCGCCCGGCACCCGGCAACCACGATTACAAGACTCCCGGCGCCGCCGGCTATTACGGCTACTTCGGCGTGGCAGCCGGCGATCCCGCCAAGGGCTACTACAGCTACGACCTCGGCGCCTGGCACATCCTGGTACTGAACTCGAAGGTCGGGAATCCGGGGTCCCCCCAGGTGCAGTGGCTCCGCGCCGACCTGGCGGCCCACCCCGCGCTGTGCACCCTCGCCTACTGGCACGCGCCGCGCTTCAGCTCGGGGACGACGCACGGCAATGAGCCCAAGACCCAGCCGCTGTGGCAGGCGCTCTACGAAGGAGGCGGGGACATCGTGCTCTCGGCCCACGAGCACAACTACGAGCGGTTCGCGCCGCAGGCGGCGAACGCGACGCTCGACTCCGCCCAAGGCATCCGCGAGTTCGTGGTGGGCACGGGCGGTGCGGGTTCCTATCCCTTCGGCACGCCCCTCCCGAACAGCGAGGTGCGCAGCAGGGACCACGGAGTGCTCAAGCTCACCCTCTCCGAAGGAGCCTACAGCTGGCAGTTCGTCCCCGTGGCGGGAGCGACACTCAGCGACTCGGGGAGCGGCACCTGCCACGGGGCGCCGCCACCGAATCGGGCGCCCACCGCCGCGGCCGGGGGACTCTATCGCGGCTCGGAGGGCGGCGCCATCCGCTTCGACGGCCGCGGCTCTTCGGACCCGGATGGGAACGCCCTCACCTACGCCTGGAGCTTCGGCGACGGCAGCACCGGCACCGGGCTCACCCCGAGCCACACCTACGCCGACAACGGCACCTACACCGTTACGCTCACCGTCAGCGACACCTACGCCGCGGCCGGCTCGCCGGCGACGACGACGGCGACGATCACCAACCTGCCGCCGTCGCTCGACGCCGGACCCGACCGCACCACCGGCGTGGGGAGCCCGGTGGGAGTCAGTGCGAGGTTCGGCGATCCGGGCCTCAAGGATGGGCCCTGGGCGTATCGGATCGACTGGGGCGACGGCACCGTCACGACCGACAGCGCGGCCATTCAGACGAACCCGATCAACGCCGCCCACGCTTATGCCGCCGCCGGCACGGACGTCGTGCGCGTGACGGTGACGGACAAGGACGGAGGCACCGTCACCGGAACCTTCACCGTCACCGTCGCCCCACCGCGGGAGACGACCGTGACGCTCGTCGGCGCCGGCAACATCGCGCGCTGCGACCGCACCAACGACGAGGCCACCGCGGCACTGCTCGACAGCATTCCCGGCACCGTGTTCACGCTCGGCGACGCCGCCTATCCCGGCGGAACGGCGGCGAGCTACACGAGCTGTTACGATCCCAGCTGGGGCCGCCACAAGGCTCGGACGTACCCGGTGCTGGGCAACAGGGACTACGACTCGACCACGACCACGGCCGCGTACTTCAGTTACTTCGGCGCTGCAGCGGGCGATCCGGCGAAGGGCTACTACAGCTTCGACCTCGGCGCGTGGCACATCGTCATGCTGAACAGCAACAACGCGTACGTCTCGACCGCCGCAGGCTCGCCACAGGAGACCTGGCTCAAGGCCGACCTCTCCGCCACAGCGAAGCGCTGCGTGCTCGCGATGTGGCATACCCCGCGCTTCGCCTCCACGACGTCGGCCACGCTCTCCACGAACGCCGCTAGGGCGTTCTGGGATGACCTGTACGCCGCCGGCGCCGAGCTGATCCTCAACGCCCACATGCGGGACTACGAGCGGTTCGCCCCCCAAACCTCGGGGGGCGTGGCCGATCCGGCGAACGGGATCCGCCAGTTCATCGTGGGCACGGGCGGCGAAGGCCTGGACGCTCCAAACACGCTCATCCATCCGAACAGCGAGGTGAACATCAGCCGCGTGTACGGCGTGCTGCGGCTGACGCTGGGCGACGGGACGTATGACTGGCAGTTCATCCCGGTGGAGGGCCAGGCGGCGACTGACGCGGGGAGCGGTTCCTGCCACTGAGCGCGGCGACCTGCGCGCCACGAGCGCGCGGGCCGCTCTGTCGCCGAAGCGCGCCTGTTATGTAGCACCCGTGCCACAAAGCGAGTGTTAGCCTCTCAGGTATGTAGCTAATTCCATTCACCGGAGTGAGTTATGGTTCTGGGCTCGGGCATGCCTCGTGCTCCATAGCAGTGCCTTAGGCCGAATCCAGTGGATTCCCTGAGCCGAGGCGCCCGACATGACCGTGTTCCGCTGCGTCGTCGCTACAGCCGCCCTTCTCGTCCTCACGACCTGCCGCGACAATCAGGGGCCCATGCCCCCTCCGAGCTTCTCCACGACGTCAGCCCCCGTGACCCTGGTCGGCGCCGGGAATATCGCCAAGTGCAACAACACGAACGACGACGCCACGGCTGCGCTGCTCGACGGGATCCCGGGGACCGTGTTCGCGCTCGGCGACAACGCCTACGACAACGGCACGCTCACCCAGTACAACACCTGCTACAACCCGAACTGGGGACGGCACAAGGCCCGCACCCAGCCGGCGGCGGGCGACCGCGACTACAAGACCGCCAACGCGAGCGGCTACTTCGGCTACTTCGGCAGCGCCGCGGGCGACCCGACCAAGGGCTACTACAGCTACGACCTCGGCGCCTGGCACATCATCGTGCTCAACAGCGGCACCACCCAGATCTCCAGCGACGCGAACTCGCCCCAGGTGGCCTGGCTGCGCGCGGACCTGGCCGCCCATCCCGCGCGCTGCACCCTGGCCTACTGGCATCACCCCCTGTTCGACTCGAAGGACGCACCCAACACGAAGATCAAGCCGCTGTGGGACGCGCTGTACGCCGCCGGCGTGGACGTGGTGGTGAACGCGCACTACGCCTTCTACGAGCGGTTCGCGCCCCAGACACCGGCCGGCGCCGCCGATGCGGCGTACGGCATCCGGGAGTTCGTGGTGGGCACGGGTGGCGCCGAGAGCCAGAACCCAGACCACCTCCGGCCCAACAGCGAGGTCAGAAACGGCGGCACGCCGGGCGTCCTGAAGCTCACGCTCGACTCCGCGAGCTACGCGTGGGAGTTCACGCCGATCGCGGGGAAGACGTTCCGCGACGCGGGGAGCGCCGGCTGCCACGGCGTCCCCGCGCCGTCCGTGAACGCCGGCCCCGATCTCACGACCAGCCCGGGTGACGCGGTGAGCCTGGCGGTCACGTTCACCGATCCTGTGAACGCCGCCCCGTGGACCTACACGATCCTGTGGGGGGACGGCGGCTCGACCAGCGGAACCACCCAAGCCTCGCCGATCACCGCGTCACACGTGTACGCGGCGTCCGGCCTGGACAGCGTGCGCGTCGCGGTCACGAACAACGCGGGAGCGTCGGGCTCGGACTCGCTCGCCGTCCAGGTCGGGCCGCCCACCGCCGTCGTGCTGCTCGCGGCCGGGGACATCTCGAGCTGCGGCAGCAACCAGGACGAGCTGACCGCCCGGATCCTCGACACGATCCCGGGCACCGTAGTCCCGCTCGGCGACAACGCGTTCCCCAACGGCACGCTGACCGACTACCAGAACTGCTACGGACCCACGTGGGGCCGCCACAAAGCGCGCACCTACGCCACGCTCGGCAACCACGAGTACGACACCGGCACCGCCAACGGAGCATTCGACTACTTCGGGGACCGCGCCGGACCCCGGGGCCTCGGCTACTACAGCTTCGACCTCGGCGCCTGGCACATCATCGTACTCAATTCCAACGGGAACTTCGTTCCGTTCAGCGCCGGCTCGGCGCAGGATCAATGGCTCCAGGCCGACCTCGCCGCCAACTCTAAGAAGTGCACCCTCGCGACCTGGCACCAGGGGCGTTTCTTCTCGTCGTTCGACGTCGGATATACGTCATCGGGACCCATCAAGATCCTGTGGGATCGCCTCTATGCCGCCGGCGCCGACGTCGTGCTCAACGCGCAGATGCACCACTACGAGCGTTTCCCCCCGATGACGCCGAGTGGTGCCGTGGACAGCACGCACGGTATCAAGGAATTCAACGTCGGCACCGGCGGCGAGAGCGTCGGGATGCCCACGGTGATCGCGCCGAACAGCGAGGTCGTGGCCGCGGCCTTCGGAGTGTTGAAGCTCACGCTGTACGCCGATCGCTACACCTGGGCGTTCCGCCCCGTGGAGGGGGAGACCTTCACGGACGCCGGGAGTGGAACGTGCCACGACGCCCAGTCGGGCACGAATCGTCCCCCGACCGCGGCGCCCGGCGGCCCCTATTCCGGCGCGGAGGGTGTGGCGGTGAGCTTTGATGGCAGCGCCTCGTCGGATCCCGACGGGGACGCGCTCACGTATGCCTGGAGCTTCGGCGACGGCGGCACCGGCACCGGGGTCAGGCCGAGCCACGCCTACGCCAACAACGGCAGCTACACCGTCTCGCTCACCGTGACCGACGCCCGCGGCGCGTCCAGCTCGCCCGCCGCCACGACCGCGACGATCGCGAACGCGGCTCCCACGGTGAGCGCCGGACCGAATCAGACGGCCACCGTCGGCAGCCCCTTTTCGTTCAGCGCTACGTTCAGCGATCCGGGCGTGAACGACGCGCCCTGGGCGTACGCGATCGATTGGGGCGACGGGTCTTCCCCGACGACCGGCAGCACCACGAGTCAGTCGAGCGCGATCACGGCCACGCACACCTACGCCGCGGCCGGCGCCGACACCGTGCGCGTGACCGTGACGGACAAGGACGGCGGACCAGGTTCCGGCAGGGCTGCGGTGACGGTGACCGCGACGAACCTTCCTCCCACGGCGAGGCCCGGCGGACCGTACTCCGGCCCTGAGGGCACCGCGGTGAGTTTCGACGGCAGCGGCTCGACGGACCCCGACGGGGACGCGCTCACCCATGCCTGGAGCTTCGGCGACGGCAGCACCGGCACCGGGGTCAGGCCGAGCCACGCCTACGCCAACAACGGCAGCTATACCGTCTCGCTCACCGTCACCGACGCCCGCGGGGCGTCCAGCTCGCCCGCCACCGCGACCGCGACGATCGCGAACGCGGCTCCCACGGTGAACGCTGGACCGAATCAAACGGCGACCGCGGCCAGCCCCGTCACGCTCAACGCCACGTTCAGCGATCCGGGCGCGAACGACGCGCCCTGGGCGTACGTGATCGACTGGGGCGACGGGTCCTCCCCGACGACCGGCAGCACGACGAGTCAGTCGAGCGCAATCACAGCCACGCACACCTACGCAGCGGTCGGCACGAACACCGTCCGCGTGACCGTGACGGACAAAGACGGCGCAGCAGGTTCGGGACAACTCACCGTGTCGGTGACGCAGCAGACGAGCGTCACGCTGGTGGGGGCGGGGAACATCGCGCGCTGCGACCGCACGAACGACGAAGCCACGGCGGCTCTCCTCGACGGGATTCCGGGCGCCGTGTTCATGCTCGGCGACGGCGCCTACCCCGGCGGAAGGCTTGGCGACTACCAGAACTGCTACGATCCGACCTGGGGGCGCCACAAGGCCCGCACGTACCCCGTCGCGGGGCATCGCGATTACGACTCGAGCGCGACCGCCGTCGGCTACTTCACCTACTTCGGCGCCGCGGCCGGCGACCCGACCAAGGGCTACTACAGCTACGACCTCGGCGCCTGGCACGTCATCGTGCTGAACAGCAACAACACGTACGTTTCGACCCTCGCGGGCTCGCCCCAGGAGACATGGCTCAAGGCGGACCTCGCCGCGACGACGAAGCGCTGCGTGGTGGCGCTGTGGCACAGGCCGCGCTTCTACTCCACCACGGACACCGTGCTCTATCAGACCAGCTCGGTGAAGCCGTTCTGGGACGATCTCTACGCCGCCGGCGCCGAGCTGATCCTCAACGCTCACGCGCGCGACTACGAGCGGTTCGCGCCCCAGACGCCGGCGGGCGCGGCGGACCTCGTGAACGGGGTCCGTGAGATCATCGTGGGGACGGGCGGGGAGGGCCTCGACGCCCCCAACACCCTCATGAGCCCGAACAGCCAGGTGAACATCAGCAGCGTGTACGGCGTGCTGAAGCTCACGTTGGGAGACGGGACGTACTCCTGGCAGTTCATTCCGGTGGCGGGCCAGACGGCGACCGACTCGGGCAGCGGCTCCTGCCACTGAGCACGGCGTCCGCTCCGGTATCGGCCTGCCGGAGCGTGGTGAACATCGGCGGGGTGCGGGGGGTACTCAACCTCACCTTGGTGGGCGGGGTATAACTCAGGTTGCGTTAGTTGCTCGAGCCCGTCAGCCTGTACCAACGCGAACCGAGTCACACTCCGCTAACCGAGGCAGTCATGGTTCCGGCCACTCCGCCCCCGAGAGAACCTGTCCGAGACGGCCTAGCCGATGCGCCCCCGGATCGCTTCGCGGGCGTGAGCGCTGCCGGGTTCGGGGAGCCTCGGCCCGCCGAACCCGCATCGCTGGCCGAGCAGCTGGCGCGGGACTTGGAGCGCGAGCAGGTCCTGTACTGTCAGTGGACAGGGCACCGGCGGCCGGCGCGCCTGCCCACGGGCGACGGTGACATCGATCTGCTGGTCGACCAGGCCTCGCGCCCCCGCTTTGCCCGGGTGCTCGTCCGCCTCGGCTTCACGCGGGCGGTGGCGCGGCCCGCCCGGCGACTCCGTGCGGTCGACAGCTACTTCGGCCACGACCCACTCACCGGTCGTCTGGTCCGCGTCCACGCGCACCATGCGGTTGTCGTGCGCGGCCCGTGGCGAACGACCTACCGCCTGCCGATCGACGCGCCGTGCCTCGCCTCCGCCGAGCGGCGTGCGGTGTTCCGCGCACCGGCTCCGGAGTACGAGCTGATCGCCTTCGTCGTCCGCATGGTGCAGCGCTATTCCGTGCGGGATGCGCTGCGGGGACGCGAGCCGACGTGGCTGCCTCACATCCAGGACGAGCTCGCCTCCCTCCGAGCGCGGACCAATCGCGCTCCCCTCGCCGCGATCCTGGCGCGGTCGCTTCCGACCGTCACCCCGGCGTTCCTGGACCGGTGCCTGCAATCGCTCGAGCCGGGATGGTCCCCCCTGCGGCGCGTGGCCCTGCGCCACGAGCTCCGGCGCCGGCTCGCGCGGTACGCCCGCCGGGAGGGCGTGTCCGCCGCCTTCGCCGCGCTGTTGGGGCGGGAAGCGGCGCACCGACGCCGTCCCGGCGGGATGGTCATCGCGGTGAACGGGCACGACGGGGTCGAGACGTCGACGTGCGTGCAAGAACTCGAGGCGTGGCTCTCCCCGAACTTTGTGGTGCGGCGGGCGCACTTCAGCCGTGCCCCGCGCTCGCTCGCGACGCGCGCCGTCGGCGCCGCGCTGCGGGTCGCAGGACGGCTCGGGCTGCGTGCCCATCTCCAGCCGCTCCGCGACCTGTGCCGTGCGCGGGACCGCTACCGCCTGTGCATCGCCGTCCGCCGGTTCGCCGCCGCCGGGGGAGTCGCCCTGTGCGAGCGGTACCCGATTCCCGAGGCGCGACCGCTCCCGGGAGCGAGCGTCGCCCGGGGCCCAGGCACCGCGGCCGGCGCGCTGCGCACCCTGCTCGCGCGGCGGGAGCGGCGCTACGACACCCGCATCGCGCGGCCCGACCTGTGTATAGTGCTGCGGCTCGAGCCGGAGCTCGCGGCGCCCCTTCGGCGGACAGAGCCGGGCGCCGTGTCGGCCCGAGCACAGACCGGCGCGGAGAACGACTGGACGCAGGCCGGCGCGCGCGTCGTGGACGCCAGCCGGCCCCTGCCGGAGGTGATCGCCGATCTCCAGTCGCTCATCTGGTCCGCGCTCTGAGGCAGGGAGCCAGGCACCGCTCCGGGGGGTGTAACAAAGCTCCTCCAGAGCTGTAGCCTGGGCGCCACACCCTGCCGATTGTCAATCGTCTAACTCACTCCACGACAATCGCTTAGCTCTCGCACGCGCCCTGCAGGCAGGTGTCCGCTCAGGGTCTCACGCTCAGCGCATCCAACTCCGGCGATCGCGGGTTCCGCGGTTGCGGTCGCCGCCCGGCACCCGGAGTCGAGCGACCATGTGTGGCCTTGCAGGACGGTTCCACCCCATGGCGCTGCCCGCCGAGCCGGGCTGGCAGAGCCGCGCCGCGGCGCTGCTTGCGCACCGCGGGCCGGACGGGTGCGGCTCCTACCGTGACGAGCACTGCGAGCTCGTGCATCGCCGCCTTGCGCTCATCGACCTCTCGCCCGCCGGCCGACAGCCGCTGGCCAACGAAGACGAGAGCGTCTTCGTCGTGCACAACGGCGAGATCTACAATCACTCCGAGCTGCGGGCGCGGCTCGTCCAGCGAGGCCACCGGTTCCGCAGCACGTCGGACACCGAGGTGCTCGTTCATTTGTACGAGGAGCTGGGCGAGCGGCTGGTGGCCGAGCTCCGTGGAATCTTCGCCTTCGCGATCTACGACCGGCGCCGGCGACGCCTCGTGCTCGGGCGAGACCGGTTCGGGGTGAAGCCGCTGTTCTATGCCAGGCTGGATGGACAGTGGGTGTTCGCGAGCGAGCTCAAGGCGATCACGGCCGTCGCGCACTTCCGCCCGGAGCTCGATCGCCAGGCCTGCTACGACTTCCTCGGCCTCGGCTACATCCCGGAGCCCACCACGGGATTCGCGAACGCGCAGGCGCTGCCCAAGGCGACGACCCTCACGATCGCGCCGGAGGGTGAGCACGTCCACCGCTATTACCAGCTCGTCGTGCAGCCCGACGGGGACCACGATCTCGCCACCGCCGCCGCAGCCACCGAGGCCCGAGTGCTCGCAGCCGTTCAGCGGCAATCGTTCGCGGACGTCCCCGTTGCCGCGCTGCTCTCCGGAGGCATCGATTCATCGCTCGTCGTCGCGGCCCACAACCGAGTGGCGGGGGCGGCGGGGGCGGGGGCGCCCACGACCACGTTCAACGTGCGCTTTCCCGACCCGCTCTACGACGAGACCGACGCGGCGCATGCGGTCGCCCGCCACTACGGCACGCATCACCACACCATCGATCTCGGCGATTGGGCCATGACGCCGGAGGCGCTGCTCGAGCTGTTCCGGCACTTCGACCAGCCCTTTGCGGACACGAGCCTCGTCCCCATGTACTGGATCTCCCGGGCGGTACGGGAGCACGGGATCATCTGCACCCTCTCCGGCGACGGCGGCGACGAGGTGTTCGGTGGCTATGCGCACTTCTGGCGCGCGAACCACCTCGTCCGGTTGATGCGCTTCCCCGACTGGCTGCTCGGACTCGGGGCGGCAGCCGGCGGCCGAGCCGCGCGGTGGACGCAGGACTGGGGACGCCAGATGGCCAGGGCCGTCCAGCTCGCCCAGGCCGGGCGCGTGACCGCCGCCCCCATGTTGGCGGGGCTCGCCAGCTACGTGAGCGAAGCGCAAAAACAGAACCTGGTGCTGGCCGAGGCCCGCGCCGGGCTCGCGCCGGCATACCGTCACTTCGACGGGTACCCCACCGCCCCCCTGGCCACAGCGACCGGAGGCGCCGACCTCGAGGAGCTCTCCCGACGACTCACGGAAACATTCTTCGGCATCAGCCTGCCGTCGGACATGTTGCGCAAGGTCGACATGATGAGCATGCGGGCGGGAATCGAAGTCCGCGTGCCGCTGCTCGACGACGATGTCGTGGCGCTCGGGGTCGCGCTGCCGCACCGCCTGAAGACCGACGGTCGCACGGGCAAGCGCGTGCTGCGGGCGCTCGCGCGGCGCTGGCTGCCCAGGGCCGTCGCCGTCCGCCCGAAGCAGGGGTTCGGCATCCCCCTGGACGTCATGCTGCCGCACGGCTTCCACGGGGTGCTCGACGCGCTGCTGCTCGGGGGAGACGCGACGACCCACCGTCTGCTCAACGCGGCGTTGGTCCGCCGGTGGCTCGCGGATTTCCGGGAAGCCGGCAATGGCCGGCACGGCGGCGCGATCAGCCGGGGAGGACTGTGTCAACGCGTGTTCACCGTACTCGCGCTCGAGCTCTGGTTGCGCGACCACCGGCTCACCTGGTGATCGGGGGGGCTCGGTGAGGCTCGCGGTCTTCACGAACAAGTACCCGGCGCGCGTCGCCACGTTCTTCGAGCGGGACATGCGCGGGCTGCTCGAGAGCGGGGTCGAGATCGACGTGTTCCCGATCCATCCGCTCGACGCGGGCCTGTGGCGCTATTCGCTCGACCTGCTGGGAGAGCACATCCTGCCCCGGAACCGGGTCCATCACTTGGGACTCGGCCAGAGCCTGCGACAGGCCTGGGGCGGCCTGCGCCGCGGCCCGGCGAGGGGCATCCACGATGCGGCGGCCGTCGCCCTGCATGCGGCCCGCAGCGGCCCGGCGCCGCTGGCCAAGAGCGCGTATGTGCTGCCGCAAGCGTGGGCCTGGGCCGCCTCGCACGCCGACCGGTTCGACCACGTCCTCGCGTACTGGGGCAACTACGCGGGGACTTGTGCGTACGTGTTCCACCGGCTCGCCGGCCGCCCGATTCCCTTCTCCCTCTTGCTGCACGCCGGCACCGACCTGTACTACCAGCCGGTCTTCCTGCGGCCCAAGCTCCTCTATGCCGACCGCATCATCACGTGCTGCGAGTTCAACCGCGCCTACCTGCTGGACCACTACGCGGACGTGGCCGACCGGATCGCCGACAAGATCCACGTCTCCTACCACGGTCTCGACCTGTCGGCCTTCCCCTACCGTCCCACCGGCCGCCCGCCACACACGGTCGTCGCCGTCGGGCGCTTCGCGCGCGACAAGGGGTTCGACTTTCTCCTCCGGGCGGCGCACGAGTTGGCGCGCTGGGGAATCGCAATCGAGGTCGAGCTGGTCGGCGACGGCGCGGAGCGCGGCGCGCTCGAGCGGCTCGCGCGGCAGCTCGGGCTAGCGAACCGCGTCAAGTTCCGCGGGTGGCTCCCGTTCCACGGCGCCCGAGCGGCCATGGCCGGGGCGACCGTCCTGGTCCATCCTTCCGACGGCCTGGGCGACGGCCTCCCCAACGTGGTGCGGGAGGCGATGGCGCTCGGCACGCCGGTCATCGCCTCGGGCGTCGCCGGCATCCCGGAAGCGCTCGACGACGGGCGCTGTGGCATCCTCGTGCCGCCGCGCGATGTCCCGGCACTCGCACAGGCGATTGCGACATTGCTCGCCGACGCCGACCTGCGGCGCCGCCTCGCCGCGGGCGGCCGGTTGCGTACGGAGACGCACTTCGACATGTGGCGCAACGGCGCCCGCCTGGCGGAGGTGCTCCGCGCCGCCCGCCGGTCGGGTGACACACCCGGACTGCGGCCGAATCCTCTGCCGGCAGAGGTTGCCGGATGACTCGGCCCGCGCCCATCCGTTTTCCGGCCGCACCCGAGCCGGCGAGGCCACTCCGGTTGGAATGGCGCGGGGACGCATGACGCCCCTGAATGGCGCAGAGCGGCACGCGCAGCTCGTCCTGAAGCTGCTCCTGGGCGAGGCGGTGCCACCGGCGGCGCTCGCCGCCGTGGACTGGGCGCGGCTCGCCCAGCTCGCGGAACGGAACGCAGTCGCGATCCGTGTCGCCGAGCAGCTCGCCGCACTGGGGCTGCACCCGCCGGCGGCGCTCGCGCAGGCCGTGGAGCGGGAGCGGGGGCGCGCACGCGCGGCGCTCGACCTCCTGCCACGCCCGCGCCAGCTCGCCCGGGCGGTCGGGGAGCGGGACTGGGACGCCGTCGCCCGGTTGGGCGCGTGGCCGGCTGCCGCGCTCCTGAGACGGCTGACGCGATTCCTGGCGCAGCTGGGCCGACCCGCAGCCTCGGGGCGACCGGCCTTCTGGCCCGCCACACCGGAGGGGCGGACGCCATGAGCGACCTGTTGCGGCGGCTGTACCACCACCTCCCGGCCCCCGCCCGTTCGGCCGCCGCCACCCTGCGCGGCCTGTACCTGCGCTCGTGGCGCTACGGCGCGGAGACGGAGCGGCTGGTCGAGCAGGCGCTCGAGCGGGAGCACTGGAGCGCCGCGCAGTGGCACGGCTGGCAGCAAGAACGATTAGCGCAGGTGCTGCACCGAGCGGCCACGCAGGTGCCCTATTACCGAGCGCTGTGGAGCGCGCGCCGGCGGCGGGGTGACCGGCGGAGCTGGGATGTGCTCGAGCACTGGCCGATCCTCGAGAAAGAACCCCTGCGCCGCGATCCCCGCGCGTTCGTCGCCCAAGACTGCGACGTTCGGCAGATGTGGCACGCCAACACCAGCGGCACCACGGGCACGCCACTTCACGTGTGGCGGAGCCGCAGCGCAATGCGGGCGCTCTTCGCCCTAGCGTTGCTGCGCAGCCGCCACTGGCACGGCGTGTCGCGCCGCGATCGCTGGGCCATGCTCGGCGGCCAGCTCGTGACGCCGGTCCGGTCTCGGCGGCCCCCATTCTGGGTGTGGAACGCGGCGCTGCGCCAACTCTACATGTCGTCGTATCACCTGGCGCCCGACCTCATCCCGCACTACCTCGACGCCCTGGCGCAGTACCGTATTGTCTACCTGTTCGGCTACCCGTCCTCGATCTACGAGTTGGCACGGGAAGTGCTGCGCTCCGGGCGGAAGGATCTGGAAATGGCGGTGGTCCTGACGTCGGGCGAGCCGCTGCGCGACCAGCGCGCAGTCATCGCCGCAGCCTTTCACTGTCCGGTGCGGGAGACGTACGGGGCGACGGAAGGGGTGGTGGCGGCCAGCGAGTGTGAAGCCGGCGGGCTCCACCTCTGGCCCGAAGTCGGTATGGTTGAGTTCATGGAGGACGCCGAGCTCGTCTGCACCGGGCTCCTGAACCCCGACAGTCCGCTGATCCGTTACCGTATCGGGGACCGGGCGCAGTTGCCCACAAACGGAGCGTCCTGCTCTTGCGGCCGGACACTGCCATGGCTCCCCGGCATCGACGGGCGAAGCAGCGACTCACTCGTCACCCACGACGGCCGACGCGTCGTCTGGCTGAATCCGGTCTTTTACGGGCTTCCGATCCGCCTCGCACAGATCATTCAGGAAACCGCGGACCGCCTCCGCGTGCGCTATGTGCCGGCCGATGACTTCACGACGGACACCCCGCAGCAGCTCGTCGAGCGGCTGCGGTCGCGGATGGGTCCGGTCGAGGTCGTTCTGGAGGGAGTCGCGGATCTACCGCGCGGCGCCGGCGGGAAGCTGCGGCCGGTCGTCTCCCTCCTCGCTACCGCGCCATCCAACGGCGGCGCCGCGTCCCATGCGGTTTGAGTTCGCCCCGGTTCCGGATTGGCCGCCGCTCGCGTGGCTCGCGAGCTGTTCGCCTGGAGGCCAGTCTGTCGCGGTCTTCCACGGCAGCATGGTCGAATGCACCCCTGACTGGTTCTGCGAGGCGGTCTGGCCCGGCCGCTTCGGCGCGGGCGACTTCGACCGCACCGACCTCGTGTTCGGGTCGGGGGGACGCCTGCGCCCAGACGGCGTGACCTTCGTGTCGTCCGGGTCGACGGTCGACCGGTTGCAGACGTTGGAGACCGCGCAGGGGGTTTGCGTGTCGAACTCGCTCGCGTGCCTGCTCGCTGCCGTCGGCGGGCGCCCGGACCCGACCGATCCGCGATACTTCCAGTTCTTCAGGTCGAGCATCCGCGGCCTCCGGAAGTACAAGCGCATCCTCCCCACCTCGGCCGGCCCCGTGCGCCTCGCCTATTTCCATAATCTGGCTTGGGACGGTCGGTCCCTGCGTGAGGAGACGAAGCCCGCGCCGGTGCGGGACTTCAGCTCGTTCAGCCGATACCGGGACTTCCTCACGACGTCGCTCTGCGAGATCGCCGCGAACATGTCGTCCGGCGAGCGGACGCATCGCTGGGCGTGGCTGGGCACGATCTCTTCGGGCTATGACTCGGCCACGATCGCCGCGCTGGCACGGGCGGCCGGGCTGCGGGACGTCATCTCCTTCGATCGCGCGCGCAGCGGAAGCGACGACACGGGCTCGCAGATCGCTGCCCTGCTGGGGCTCTCGGTGTCCGTCGTGCGGCGTGAGGCATGGCGCCTGCTGGACATGCCGGAGATCCCGTTCCTGGCCGCCGACGCCAAAGGCGAAGAAGTCCACTACACGGCCGCCCAGTCCGCGCTGGCGGGCCGGGTGCTGCTGACGGGGTTTCACGGGGACACGATGTGGGACCGTCACATGGCGCCCCTGAGCGACGACCTCGGGCGCGGCGACCAGTGCGGGCTGTCCCTGACCGAGTACCGGCTCTGGACCGGCTTCATCCATTGTCCCGTCCCCTTCTTTGGCGCCCAGCAGATCCGCGCCGTCAACGCCATCAGCCGGTCGCGGGAAATGGCTCCGTGGAGTGTCGGCGGCGCGTACAACCGTCCCATCTGTCGCCGCATCCTCGAGGAAGCGGGCGTGCCGAGAGGCCTCTTCGGCGTCGCCAAGAAGTACACGTCCGTGTTGTTGTTCGACCGGCGCGCGTTCCTGTCGGCCCGATCATGGCGGGACTACTCGCACTGGCTGGTAGAGCATGCAAGCGAGTGGTGGAGGCGAGGGCACGCTCCTCCCCCTCCGGCGCGCCAGCGGGTGACCCCTCTGCGATCCGTGAGCCGGGGGCTCGCGCGCGCGCTCCACACCGTTGCGAACGTGGCGCCGGTGACGCTCTGGTGGGTCAACTCCCTGGCGTGGAGGAGCGCGAGCCTCGGCAGCCGCGAGCGCCTGTTCCGCCACGTGTTCCCCTGGGCCCTGGAGCGCGCAGCTGCGCGCTATCGCCTGAGCGACCACGGGAGCGCGGGGACGCCGGAGGCCGGGACAATCGAGCGGCGCCCGTTCGTCTCCGTGGTCGTTCCCTGCCGGAACGAGGGGCGCTTCATCGAGAAGTGCCTGGACTCGATCGTCACCTCCGACTATCCCAGGGAGCGGCTCGAGGTACTGGTGGTGGACGGCATGAGCGACGACGGGACGCGGGAGATCGTGGCCCGCTGCGCCGCACGCCATCCGGCGATCCGGCTGGTTGACAACCCGAACCGGATCACGCCGAGCGCCCTCAACATCGGCATCCGGGCGGCGCGGGGCGACGCGATCGTGCGGATGGACGCCCACGGGACGTACCCCCCCGACTACATCTCCCGCTCCGTTGCAACGCTCGAGCAGACGGGCGCCGACAACGTGGGGGGCGTGATCGTGACGCTGCCGGCCGATGACACTCCCGTCGCGCGCGCCATCGCGGTCGCGGTCTCCCACCCCTTCGGCGTCGGCGACTCGCACTTCCGCATCGGCAGCAGCGAGCGCCGCTGGGTCCACACGCTCGCCTTCGGTTGCTTCCGCCGCGAGGTCTTCGCCCGCGTGGGACTGTTCGACGAAGAACTGGCCCGCAATCAGGACGACGAATTCAACTTCCGGCTGGTGACGCGCGGGGGCCGCGTGCTGCTCGACCCGCGCATCGTCGCCTCCTACTACGCCCGCAGGACGCTGGGGCAGGCCGCGCGCATGTTCTACCAGTACGGCTACTTCAAGCCGCTCGTGGCCAGAAAGGTGGGACGGGTGATGAGCGCGCGGCACCTGCTGCCGGCGCTGTTCGTGCTCAGCCTCGCCACCAGCGCGCTCCTGGCCCCGTGGGTCGCCGCCGCGCGACCGCTCGTCGCCGCGATCGTCGGCACCTATCTCGCCGGCGCCGCTGCGTCTGCGGCGCTGTCCATCCGGAGGCTCAGGCTGGCCGGCGCGCTCGTGCTGCCGGCGGTGTTCGCGCTGGTCCACTTCGGCTACGGCCTTGGGTTCCTTCGGGGCGTCGCGGTCCACATGCTCGGCCTCGGACGCCGCGCCGAGAACCAGAGGGCCGTTGCCTCCTCGCGCTAGCACACCCATCCGGGGAGCCAGCGCGGCACGTGGCCTCACTGCCACGCCCGATGCGGCCGCGCCTCGACGCAGCCACACCCATCGATCACGTAACCACAGGCGCGATGGGCAGTTAGCCAGTAGCCCTCCAGTGCACGGGTCCTGCACAAAGTGGAGCACCTGACGCACCGACTCGCCCACGATGGCTTCACGCGCCGCCCGAGCGGACGGCAGGGCGGTTGAGCGTCGCCACGAACCCGGAATCGAGCCCTATGCGCCCGGCAACCCGCGAAGAGCGCTACGCCCACCTCGTCCTGAAGCTGCTGCTCGGCGAGGCCGTGCCGACGGCGGCGCTCGCCGCTGTGGATTGGAGCCTGCTCGCCAGACTCGCGGAACGGAATACGGTCCTCATCCGTCTGGCCGAGCTGCTGGCGGCGCTCGGCCTGCGGCCGCCGCTGGCGTTCACGCAGGCCGCCGCGCACGAGCGGGCGCGCGCCCGCGCCGCGCTGGACGTCTTGCAACGCATCGGCGCGGCCTGCGCGCAGCACGGCGTCGAGTGGCTGGTGCCGAAGGCGCTTCAGCGGTACCCCGACGTGGGCGATGACCTGGATCTGCTGGTCCGCGCGCGCTCCCCGGCGGTCGATCGGCTCATGCTGGAGCACTTGGCCGTCACGCCCCGGCCGCGGCGCCTCGCCCACCTGCTCGCGGGGACCACGGTCTACACCGCCGGGGCGGGACTCGAGCTCGACATCCATCACGGCTGCGTGGGCAGCGCCGGCCAGCATACCCGCTACGCGACGGCCCTGTTCGCGCACCGGCAGCCGGCGGCCGTCGGCGGCATGGCGGTCTTCGTGCCGTTGCCGGAGCACCAGCTGGTGCTGCAGGGCCTCGAAAAGGTGGCTGGGCGGCGCTCGTTCCAGCTGTGCGACGTGCTGTACACCATCGTCACGATCCGGCGCGGCGGCCTCGACTGGGACCGCGTCACCCGCACGGCCCGGACGCACGGCGGCGCGGCCGGGCTGTCCTGCTACCTCCATTACGTGGACGGCATCCACACGCGGCTCACCGGTCGGGCGCTGGTGCCGCCCGAAACGCAGCGGGCCCTAGGGGGGCGTGGCTGGGGCCGCGCCCGATTCCGGGAAGCCGGCTTCGGCTTCCCCGCCCTCTGGGTGACGGGCCGGATCTACGTGCGGCAACTCGCGCTGGCCGTCGGGAACCACGACTGGGAGACCGTCGCCCGGCTCAGCCTCTGGCCCCTCGCGGTGATCGGGACGAACCTGGGGTGATGATACGCCGGCGCGGCCTGATATTCGGCGCTGGCGTCGCGACCGGGCACTAGCGACTCACGCGGAGTACAACGAACGCGTCGAACTCGGGCGCCGTCCTGCCGAACCGGGGAGCGATCCTATTGCTGCCCGGCGCGGGGACCGGAGGGTCCACGCCATCCATCGGGAAGTTGACGCTGCCCCCGCCGTACGTGCCCTGCAGCACCGGTGGGCCGAATACCTGCTGCACGTTGCGCACTTCGAAGTTGTCGCCAGGTTGGAGCACGCTGGACAGGTCCACCGGCACCGCCGGGGCGCGGCCCCAGTTGTACACCACGACGTGCGCCCGCCCCCGCTCGTACCTGTTGGGGCGAACGAAGATGCGCGGCGCGCCGGGATTCGTCCCCGTCACGCTGTCGCTGCCTCCCAGCCCCGTCACTTCTCTCCAGTCGTCCCATAGGTACCAGTGCTCGGCGTACCGCCAACCCCACGATCCCGCAGCCCGGAGGTGGGTGTTCGACGTCCACTGGTATCCGCTCAGCGGCTGTTGCGCCAGGCGGACGATGACGTCGGTGCCCGCAAAGGTGTTGCCCTCCACGGTGGCCTGCGACCAGCTCCCCAGCCGCAACACCGTCGCCCCTCCCTGAACGTAGTTCGCGCGCACCACCGCGTCCGCATTCTGGACGCCGGTGTCGTAGCCCACTCGCATGTTCTCCAGCGAGACGCCCGTGGCAGCGCTGTCGAAGTACAGCAGATTGCCGATCACCTGGATCCCCGCGTAGGGCACCACGCCCCCGACCAGGAGGTTCGGGTTGGCTTCATACGCGCTGTCCGCGATCGTTCCATTGTTGAAGGACACGTTGTCGATGATGCGAATGTTGCTTTGCGGGTTGTTGCCGGGGCCGGCGTACGCGTGGATCCCATGCGAGAGGTTGGTGAAAAAGATGTTGTTCTCGACGGTCTTCGTCGCGCCGGCATTGGGGCTGTGCACGTAGATGCCGTGGTCGAGGTTCTGGTGCGTCCCGTTGTTGTAGACCACACAGCCGTACACTTCGGCATCATCCGCCTCGTCCCACAGCGTGACCCCCTGACCGGCGGCGTCATGAATGACGAGGTTGACGAACTGCGTCCGCGCGCCGTGTACCTCGAGCCCGTTCAGCGCGTCGTTCGGGCTGGAGCGCGTGATCTCGAAGCCCCAGAACACCACGTCCGGTCCGTCCACGCGGAGGTTACCGTCGACGATGGCCCGTTCCCCCGGTTGCTGACGGACCACGATCGGCTGTCCGGGTGCCCCCGCCAGGGAGGTTCGGAAGGCACCCGAATACACCCCCCCCCTCAGCCACACGGTGTCGCCCGGTTGAATCGCGCCGTTGCCGCCGGCCAGCGCCGTGGTCAGGTTCCATGGATTGGTCGAGGTGCCGTCGCCGCTCGTCGCCCCGGCGGGTGAGACGTAGTAGGAAACCGCTATCGTAAACTTCAGCCCCAGCCCTTCACTGAGGTCTCTACACGCGGCGACCAGCAGCAGCGAGCCAGTAGCCGTCACGAGCGCGTGGAGGCGGTGAGGAGCCATGGTGGGACCTGCGCGGCGACTGTGCAATTATCGTGCAGCGACTTGCATGTCCCTTGCGGCGGCGCGGAGAGCGGCCCTTCGCCGCCGCGAGGCCGGTCCCGGCGGCCGTGGCCGACGCGCGACAACAGGTGTCGAGGGCCTGTCGTGCGCCCGCGCCACGCCCCCTGCGGGACCGGGTCGCCCACGGCACTCCGGGGACGACCTTCGGACAAGCGCCCAGCGGGGAGTCAGTTGCCGATCGTGACCGTCACCCCCGCAGAGGTTTTCACGTTGCCCGCAGCATCCCGCGCCGTCGCCGTGAGCGAATACGTCCCGTTCGGCTTGCCGCGCGAATCCCACGCGGCCGTGAACTTCGTGAGCGGCGACTCCGTCTTAGCTTCC
Organism: Gemmatimonadales bacterium; assembly: GCA_035637235.1. Classification (GTDB taxonomy): domain Bacteria; phylum Gemmatimonadota; class Gemmatimonadetes; order Gemmatimonadales; family GWC2-71-9; genus DASUAL01. The sequence continues at coordinate 21,912 of DASPXO010000263.1, forward strand.
ACGCCGATGTTCTGGCCGTCCAGCTTGAACTGCACGCCGGCCACATCCCGATCGTCCACGGCCGTCGCCGTCAGACTGACGGTGCCACTCAGGGTCGTGCTCCCCGATGGCGACCACAGGGACACGACGGGTGGGCCGATGTCGGCCCACGGCGCCGGGTGCGCCGCCTTCCACCGCGCCACCGCATTGCTCCAGTACGCGAGCCCCGCGGCGCCCGTCAGCAGCGTGAAGCAGCTCGGCACGGGCTCCGGGAACGTCCCGCTCCCCAGCCAGATCATGACGTTGCCCGAGCAGTTCCGCAGCTTGTCCGGCGGCGGCATGATGACGTCGTTCTCGATGGACCGGGCGTCCGTCAGGAAGACGGTGTTGTAGAGGTCGATCCTGGGCGAGTTGCTGCCCCACTTCCAGAACCCGCCGTGCCCCGGCCGGATATACCCCAGGTCCATCGTCTGCATCCGGAACAGCGAGTTCCGCACCGTCACGACGTTGCTGCTGCCATCGAGCACGGTCGTGTACGCGCGCGCGCTGAACCCGCTGTAGCATCCGTCGAAGAACGAGTTCTCGATCGTGGCGTTGTTCAGGAAGTCGTTCTCGATGCAGTCGTCCCGCATGTACTTCGCGTACACGTCCCGCCAGGTCCACGTGACGTCCCCTTGCAGGTCCATCGTCACGCCGTCCCCCATGTCGAAAATGCGGAGGTTCTCGAGCTGGAAGCTCGCCCCGTGCACGTTCATGCCGTAGCTGTCGTGCATCGTGGCCCACGGGGTGGAGGGCGGCAGCTGGCCGATGATCTGGCCGCCGCGCCAGCACAGCTTCGAGCCACCGCCGACGAAGACCACGACGTCGGCAGCCGACGTGAGCCACTGGGCGGCGGTCGCATCGACCCTGGTGTTGTCCGCCAGGCTCGCGTTCCTCCACGATGATGTGCGCAGCCCGCTGATGGCCATGGTGGGCCCCGTCTGGCTGAGACACGACCCCGTCGCTGGCAGGGGCGGGGGTGGGGGTGGGGGCGACGCAGCGCTGACCGTCACCCTCGCCGTCCCGCTCTTCCCCTCGCTGGTGCCCGTGATCACCGCCGTCCCGGCCGCGACCCCGCGCGCGAGCCCGCTCCCCGACACCGTCGCGACCCCGGGTGCGCTCGTCGCCCAGCTCACGCTCCGCCC
>DASPXO010000264.1:0-4150 GCA_035637235.1 Gemmatimonadales bacterium
GGCATCGCCGCGAGCTGGATGGTCTCGCCTTTGGTCAGCACCACCGCCCGCTCCAGCGCGTTCTCGAGCTCGCGCACGTTCCCCGGCCAGTCGTACGCCATGACGGCGTCGCTGGCCTCGGGCGCGAGCTGCTTCTGCAGCGCATTGGGCTCCTTGGCGATCCGGTCGAGGAACGCCTGCACGAAGATCGGGATGTCCTCGCGGCGATCGCGCAGCGGCGGCAGGTGGATGGCGATGACGTTGAGGCGGTAGTACAGGTCGGTGCGGAACCGCCCGCGCTTGATGTCTTCCTCCAGGTCGCGGTTCGTGGCGGCCACGACGCGCACGTCCACGGGGATCGCCTCCGTGCCGCCGACCGGGATCGCCTCGCGCTCCTGCAGCACGCGGAGCAGCTTGACCTGCGTCGCCGGCGACATCTCCCCGATCTCGTCCAGGAAGAACGTGCCGCCGCGCGCCGCGGCGAACAGCCCCTGCTTGTCGCGGACCGCGCCCGTGAACGAGCCCTTCACGTGGCCGAACAGCTCCGACTCGAGCAGGCTCTCGGGCAGCGCGCCGCAGTTCAGCGACAGGAACGGCCCCTCGGCGCGCGCCGACAGCTCGTGGATGTAGCGCGCGATGACCTCCTTCCCGGTCCCCGACTCGCCCTGGATGAGCACCGTGTTCTCGGTCGGCGCAACCTGCTCGGCGAGGCGGAGCACGTCCGAGAACAGCCGGGATTTGCCGAGCGGCTTCACGAGCCCGAACCGCTCGCGGCGGCGGATTTCCTGCTTCAGCTGCTTGTTCTCGGCCTTCAAGAGCCGCTGCTCCGCCGCCCGGCGGCAGATGGCGATCAGGTCGTCGTTCGAGAACGGCTTCTGGATGTAGTAGAAGGCGCCCTGGTTCACTGCCTGGATCGCGCTCTGGAGCGATGCCTGCGCGGTCATCAGGATCACCGGGGTCTCCGGGTCCTGCTCGCGCACGGCGGCGAGAATGTCGGTGCCCGACACGCCCGGCATTTTGATGTCGGTCAGGACGATGTCCGGCGCCGCCGTCCGGAGCGCGTCCAGGCCGGCCTTGCCGCCCTGGGCGGTGGTCACGTCGAAGCCTTCGCCCTTCAGGAGGATCCGGAGCACGTCCAGGATCCCCATCTCGTCGTCGACGACCAGAATAGACGGCTGGTTACTCATGCAGCCTCCTCGATATCGCGGCTCGAGCCGCGGTTCGGCACTCGTTCACGCAGCCTCTTCGCTCCTTCGGGCCGCGGGGAAATACACGGTAAAGGTCGTCCCCTGCGCCGGGGCCGAGTCCACGAGCACGAGCCCCCGGTGCGCCTCGACGGCGCGCTGGACGATCGCCAGCCCGAGGCCGGTACCCCCGGTGCGGCCCGTCACGAACGGCTCGAACAACCGGGCCCGCAGGTGGTCCGGGATGCCCGGGCCGTTGTCGCTCACGGCGAGCGAGACCGGGTTCTCGATCCCCGCCCCGCCGGGCAGCTCCTGCACGGGCGGCCGCCCGGTGCGCACCGTCACATGGGCGCCCCGGCCGGAAGCCTGGACGGCGTTGAGCACCAGGTTCGAGACCACCCGGTGCAGCAGGTCCTCGTCGCCTTCCATCGGCGTCGGCCCGCCGGTCAGGTCGATGACGGCGTCGTCGGCGCAGTCGGGATGCTCCCGCACGAGACGAATGGCCGCCGCCGCGACCTGGCACAGGTCGAGCGGCCGGCACTCGGTGACGCGCACGCGGGAGAAGTCGAGGAACTCCGAGAGCAGCCGCGACAGCCGGTCGCTCTCGCGCACGATGAGGCCCGTCAGGAACTTGTCGTCGGCGTCGACCCGCTTGGCGCGGCCCAGCTGCTCGACCGACGAGCGGATCGAAGCGAGGGGGTTCTTGATCTCGTGCGCGAGGCTCGACGACAACTCCGCCACCGCCTCGAGCCGCTCGGCGCGCAGGTGCAGCTCCTCGAGCCGCTTCGAGTCCGAGATGTCGGTGAAGATGGCCGTGACCCGCGGCACGCCGCCGGGCTCGACCTCGAGCGTCGTGGTGGTGACGCCGATCGGGAACGTGCGGTCCGCGCGGCGCACCGTGGCCTCGACCCGCATCGCCCGCACGCCGCGCCGCGCCGTGGCGGTGACCGCGGCCCAGAACTCCGGCGCGACCTTCGCGAACTCGGGCATGATCGAGCGGCCCCGCCACTGCCGCTCCCGGAACCCCAGGATCTGCTCCGCCGCCGGGTTGCAATACAGCAGGCGGCCGTCCCCGCCCACCGTCACGATGCCCGTGGGGATGTTGCGCAGCACGTCCGCCGCCTCGAGCCGCACCTGCCGCAGCTCGCCCGCCAGCACCTCCCGCTCGGCGCCCATCACCGACACGCGACTCGCGAAGTACGCCGTGGCCGCGGCGACCGCGGCGAAGACCGAAAGCTGCAGGAAGATCTGCCCCGTCATCGCGGTCGGATGCCCGAAGAACACGTCGGCCAGGTACACGAAGGCGACGAGCGCCGCGATGAGCGCGGTGCTCGCCGGCGGCATCAGCACCGCCGTCACGGCGATGAGCGGCACGTACAGCCCGGTCAGGTCGCTCTGCGGCCCGCCTGTCATGTGGACGACCGCGGTGATCAGCGCGATGTCGTACAGCGCCTGACCGTACAAGAAGGTCCTGCCCGGCGGGCGGCCGCGGACGTGCGTGTGCCAGTAGGAGGCGATCGTGACGACCACGGTCGTCACGAGCAGGAGCGAGGTCACGAGCACGTCGAGCGGAGCGGCGACGCTGAACTTGAGGAAGGCAGCGAGATAGATCGCGGCGGCGACACACACGCGTCCTACATAGAGCCAGCGGAGCAGGCTCCGGGCGCTCGGAACGATCGACGCGGCGGAAGTGCCGCCAGACCACTTCACAGCGCGCTCTTCGAGAGACGGCCCTCAGCCATCAGCCCCCTGGCGTCGGCTATGTAAAGTTATATGTCACAACAAGTTACAATGGCCGATGGCAGGCCATCGGGCGGGGCGCAAGGCTTAAGTATTGGCGGTGGTATGGCAAAGTGCAAGAGCGCAGGACACAAACGGCGACCCCCCCGCTCACGCGCGGGGCCATGACTCCTGACCCACGCTGCGCTCACGCATAGCCCCGCGCTCACGCGCGGGGCCATGGCTCCCTGCTGGTCCGGCGTGCAGGCGGGCACTATTGTAGGTCGATGCGGCGACTGGCGGCGGCACTCCTCGGGCTCGCGCTGTTCTCCCGGCCGGCTTCGGGCCAGGCACAACTCACGCCGCTCGACTCGGCGATCCTCAATTCGCAGCCGCTCAAGCGCCTAGTGCTCACGCCGTCGCTGGTGCGCCGGCTCAGCCTGCTCGCCGCCGGTCTCGAGCGGGAAGTGGTCTTGTGCCTGCAGGGGACCGTGTCGGGGGATACGGCGGTGGTGCACGATTTCGTGATGCCCGACCTGTTGCGATCCACGGCAGACGCCGTGGTGCCTCAGCCGTGCGCGCCGACGACGCTCGGCGTGTGGCACAACCACCCCTGGGCGGGCCCCGACTCGAGCTTCGGCATCATGACGCCCGAGGACCTGTGCTCGCTGAGCCAACCCGACCTGCGGACGGTGATCGCGGACTCGATCCCGTTCGCGGTCGTCAGCGTGGGCCACACGCCGCGGCCGATCGTGTGCTGGTGGCGCCGCGTGCAGGCGGTCGTGAACCGGCACGTGAAGTTCTTGCCCCGCTTCCCGCGACAATGGATGGAGCTGAAGGCGCTCGGAGAACCCCGCGCTGACGCGCGCGGCTATGACTCGCTGCCGGTGCCGGGGTCGGCGTCGGTGCCGCGACCGCGCGTCCCGCGCTGAGGCCTCCGTCCGCCGGTCCGCCCGTCTCTATTGGACCGCGTTCACCATGTCGAAGATCGGCAGGTACATGGCGACCACCATGCCGCCGACGATGACGCCCAGCACGACGATCATGATGGGCTCCATCAGCGAGAGCAGCGCGCTCACGGCGGCGTCCACTTCGTCGTCGTAGAAGTCGGCGATCTTGGTGAGCATCTCGTCCAGGCCGCCGGTCTGCTCGCCGACCGCGATCATCGAGATCACCATCGGCGGGAACACCCTGGACTTCTGGAGCGGCGCCGCGATGGTCTCACCGCCCGCGATCGAGGCGCGCGACTCCATCACGGCGTTGTGGAT
>DASPXO010000265.1:0-3225 GCA_035637235.1 Gemmatimonadales bacterium
AGCAGCCGAGCCGCTGATCTCTTGAAAGGAGCCTCGTTCATGTGCAGGAACATCAAAACGCTGGCCAATTTCGAGCCCCCGGCGACCGACGACGAGATTCGCGCCTCGGCGCTGCAGTTCGTGCGCAAGCTCAGCGGCGCCACGCGCCCCTCGCGCGCCAACGAGGCCGCGTTCAATGCCGCGGTCGCCGAGGTCACCGCGACCGCCCGCCGGCTGATCGATTCGCTCAATACGAGCGCAGCGCCGCGGAATCGGGAGGAGGAGGCGCGCAGAGCGCGGGAACGTGCCGCGAAGCGGTTCGGCTAGCCTGCCATAGGTCCGTGTCCCCGAGTCACCACATCTTTCTGCTCTCGCCCGCCAATTGCTCAGGCAAGCGTGCCGGTCTGCTGCTGCGGCAGAACGCCCGCTCGGCATTGGCTCGGCGTCTTCGATCGGGAGAAGGTGCGACCCTTGGCGAGGTCTTCACCTTCATGAGCGGGCTGTATTTTCGCGGCAAGCTGGCGTATGCGTCGGCGTTCGCCAATCCGCCCGACGGATGTGCCGGCATTCAGGTGATCGTGCCGGGCCTGGGCCTCTGTCCCGACGGTGCGACCATTGATCTCGCCGGGTTACGGGCGATCGCCCGGGTTCCGGTGGATCCGGGCGATCGGCGCTACAGCCGCCCGTTGCGGCGCGATGCCGCTCGACTGGCGGAGCAGCTGCACCTCGGAGATGCTGCTGTCCTGCTGGGCAGTATCGCCACCCCGAAGTACCTCCAGCCGTTGAGAGAGGTCCTGGGGCCGCGACTCCGCTTTCCCCGGGAGTTCATCGGGCGAGGGGACATGAGCCGAGGCGCCCTCATGCTGCGGTGCGCCGCCGAGGGGCGTGAGCTCACGTACGTCGCGGGCTCGGAGCAATGAACCTGGGGCGGGCGGAGGGCCAGTGAAGCAGAGCGACGACTCCGAGCTGCTCGCGGTGGACGGCCGGGAGGTCGCGATCTCGAATCCGCGCAAGGTGCTGTTTCCGAAGCCGAAGCACACCAAGCTCGACCTCGTGCGCTATTACCTCGCGGTGGCCGAAGGCGCGCTGCGCGGCGCCGGCGGCCGGCCCAACATGCTGGTGCGGTATCCCAACGGCATCGCGGGCGAGTTCTTTTATCAGAAGCGCGCACCGGAATCGCGCCCGCCGTGGATCGAGGTGGTGACGCTGCGCTTCCCGTCGGGCCGCACCGCGGATGAGGTGGTGCCGCGCGACGCGGCCGCGCTCGCCTGGCTCGCCAACCTCGCCTGTCTCGAGCTGCACCCGCACGCGGTGCGCGCCGAGGACCTCGATCATCCCGACGAGCTGCGGGTGGACCTGGATCCCGTGCCGGGCGTGAAGTGGGCGCAGGTGCGCGAGGTGGCGCACGTGGTTCGGGCGACGCTCGAACACTTCGGGCTCACCGGCTGGCCGAAGACCTCGGGCAGCCGCGGCATGCACGTCAACGTGCGCATCGGGCAGCGGTGGAGCTTCGACGAGGTGCGGCGTGCGGCCCTGGCGTTGGCGCGCGAAGTCGAGCGGCGCGCGCCGACGCTGGCCACGAGCAAATGGTGGAAGGAAGAACGCCACGGGGTGTTCGTGGACTACAATCAGAACGCCAAAGACCGCACCGTGGCGTCAGCCTATTCGGTGCGAGCGACCCCGGATGCGCGCGTGTCGGCGCCGCTCGGCTGGGATGAAGTGGACGGGGCCGAGCCCGCCGAGTTCACCCTCGCCACCATGCCGCGGCGCTTCGCGAAGATCGGCGATCGACACGCGCGCATCGACGAGAGCCCCGGATCACTCGAGCGCCTGCTCGAGCTGTCCGCGCGGCACGAGCGCGAGGGCCTGGGCGACGCGCCGTGGCCGCCGCACTACAAGAAGCAGCGGGGTGAGCCCCCGCGGGTGCAGCCGTCCAGGGCCCGCGCGGCCACACACCCGCTGATCGAGGTCGCCCGCGCCAAGCGCAAAGCGGACGCGCTCGCCGCGTTGAAGCGGTGGAAGGCGCGCCATGCCAAGGCGGCGGCGCACCTCGAGCCCGCTGATGTGCTGGTCGACTCGATGCGCGGCCGCTCGTCAACCTGGACGCGCATCCGCGTGAACCTGCGGCACGTGCCGGTCAAGCTGCGGCCGCGTCAGGAGCGTCTCGATCCCGACGAGAAGACCTTGGCCAGGTCGTAGGCGGGCGTGACCTCGAGCTGGTCGTAGCGGCAGTCGGCTGGCCGCTTGTCCTGCCGCCACCGCAGGAAGGTCGCCGCGTGGCGAAAGCGGTCGCCTTGCATGTGGTCGTACTTGACTTCGCACACCCGCTCGATGCGCAGCGGTTCCCATGTGAGGTCCTTGCCCGCGCTCCAGCGGCTCTGCGCGCCGGGCATGCGGCTGCTGCGGGCTTCCGCCTGCGCCCACTCCCGCCAGGGATGCTTCTCGCGAGCGTTCTTGCGCAGCGGCGCCAGCTCTTTCACGAGCTGCTGGCGCATCGCCATCGTGAACGACGAGGTGACGCCCACATGTTGGAGCACGCCGCGGTCGTCGTAGAGGCCGAGCAGGAGCGAGCCCACCGCATCCTTACCCGTCTTGTGCCAGCGGAACCCGGCCACCACGCAGTCGGCGGTACGAGCATGCTTCACCTTGATCATCGCGCGCTTGCCGGGCTGGTACGTGAGCGCCGCCGGCTTGGCGATGACGCCGTCCAAGCCCGCGCCCTCGAACTGCTCGAGCCACTGCGTCGCCACGCCGCGGTCTCGCGTCATCGGCGTGAGGTAGAGGGGCGGAGCGGCGTCAGCCAACATTTTCTCCAGCAACGCTCGCCGCTCCTCTTGCGACGCCGCCATCCGGCTGCGGCCGTTCGCGGCCAGCAGGTCAAAGGCCACGAAGCTGGCCGGCGTCTCCTGCGCGAGCTTCGCCACGCGCGAGGCGGCGGGATGCAGCCGCAGCTGCAGCGCGTCGAAATCGAGCCCCTGCGTCGTCGCGATCACGATCTCGCCGTCGATGACGCAGCCCTTCGGGAGCTGCCCGAGCAGCGCGTCGTGCAGCTCCGGGAAGTACCGGTCGAGCGCCTTCAGGTCGCGGCTCTGGATGAAGACGTCGGACGCGCCGCGAAACACGATGGCCCGAAAGCCGTCCCATTTCGGCTCGAAGAGAAAGGGCCCGCCTTCGGGCAGGGTGTCCACCAGCTCGGCGAGCATCGGCGCGATGGGCGGCGCGATGGGAGAGGCTTTGCCTCCGCGA
>DASPXO010000266.1:0-2122 GCA_035637235.1 Gemmatimonadales bacterium
CGGCGAGGGTCGGCATCCGCGTGAACCCGGACGTCGCGACCGAGACGCATCCGTACACCAAGACCGGCGAGAAGACCGCCAAGTTCGGCGTCCCCTACGACGAGGTCGTCGCCGTGGCCCGGCAGATCGTGGAGGAGCCGCTCCTGCACCTGCGCGGCCTGGCGATGCACATCGGCTCGCAGATCACCGACGTGGAGCCGTACCATCGCGGGACTGTCAAGCTGCTGGAGCTGGTGACGGCGCTGCGCGCGTCGGGCATCACGACGATCGAAGCGCTCGACGTGGGCGGCGGGCTGGGCGTGCGCTACCACAACGAGAAGGCTCCGAGCCCCAAGGAATTCGCGGACGCGGTGGCGCCGCCGATCAAGCAGGCGGGGCTCGCGCTCGTGTGCGAGCCGGGACGCTACCTGGTGGCGAACGCGGGCGTGCTGCTGACCAGAGTGCTGTACCGCAAGCACGCCGGCGGCAAGGAGTTCGTGGTCGTGGACGCGGGGATGACGGACTTCGTGCGGCCGAGTCATTACAATGCCCATCATGACATCGTGCCGCTTGGGGACGGCCAGGGTCCCGAGGAGCTGGTGAACATCGTTGGGCCGGTCTGCGAGTCCGGGGACTTCCTGGCGCTCGACCGCAAGCTTCCGGCGGTGCAGGCGGGCGAATATCTCGCGGTGCTGGGCACGGGCGCCTATGGATTCGTGATGAGCTCCACTTACAACCAGCGGCCGCGGCCGCCCGAGGTGCTGGTGGAGGGCGACCGCTACTACGTGGCGCGGCAGCGCGAGACGCTCGAGGACCTGCTGCGGGGAGAGACGCTCGAGCCCACGACCTGGTACCGGGCGTGAACCGCATCCTCATCCTCGATTACGGCTCCCAGTACACCCAGCTCATCGCGCGCCGGGTCCGCGAGGCCCACGTCTATTGTGAGATCCACCCGGCGGCCCGCGGCCGGGACGTCGCCTTCATTAAGGGATTCGACCCGAAGGGCATAGTCTTCTCCGGGGGCCCTAATTCCGTATTCGATCCCGGCGCCCCCACCGCCGCCCCGCAGGTTCTCGACCTGGGCATCCCGGTGCTCGGGATCTGTTACGGCATGCAGCTCGTCGCGCATCTGTCCGGGGGCGCGGTGCAGCCGTCACCCGAGCGGGAGTACGGGCGCGCCGAGGTGGTGGTGCGGGAGGCGTCCGGCCTGTTCGCGGGCTTCGAGCCGCACACGTGCATCACCGTGTGGGCGAGCCATGGTGACCGGATCGCGCAACCGCCGCCCGAGTTCCGCGTCACGGCGTCGAGTGCCAACGCTCCGGTCGCGGGATTCGAGCACGAGTCGAAGCCGATCTTCGGACTGCTGTTCCATCCCGAGGTCGCGCACACGCCGCGGGGCGGGGAGATCCTGCACAACTTTCTGTTCGCGGTCTGCGGCTGCGTCCCCGACTGGACGCCCGGACACTTCATCGACCAGGAGGTGCGGCGGATCCGCGAAATCGTCGGGCCGGAGCGCCGCGCGATCTGCGGTCTCTCGGGCGGCGTGGATTCCGCCGTCGCGGCGGCGCTGGTGCACCGCGCCATCGCCGACCGGCTGACCTGCATCTTCGTCGACCACGGGCTGCTGCGGCTGCACGAGCGGGACCAGGTCGAGCCCGCCTTCCGGGCGCACCTGGGCATCGACCTCCGGGTCGTGGACGCCGGCGAACGGTTCCTCGCGGCGCTCCAGGGGGTCGAGGACCCCGAGGAGAAGCGCCGCCGCATCGGCCACACGTTCATCGACGTGTTCGAGGCTGCGGCCCAGCACGTCGCGGGCGACGTGGGGTTCCTGGTGCAGGGCACGCTTTATCCCGACGTGATCGAATCCTCCTCGCCGTTCGCCGGCCCGTCGGTCACGATCAAGACCCACCACAACGTGGGCGGGCTGCGGCCCAACCTGCCGTGGAGCCTGATCGAGCCGCTGCGCGAGCTGTTCAAGGACGAGGTGCGTGAGGTGGGCCGGGAGCTCGGGCTCCCCGAAGCGATCGTCGGCCGGCATCCGTTCCCGGGGCCGGGCCTCGCGGTCCGCGTGATCGGGCCGGTCACCGCGCAGCGGCTCGACCTGCTGCGCAGCGTGGACGCCATCTACCTCGACGAGATCCGC
>DASPXO010000267.1:0-13857 GCA_035637235.1 Gemmatimonadales bacterium
CGATCGGAACGGAACGAGGGGAGCGACCGGGCAGCGGGCCCCCCTTGGGCACACCCGGCCGTGCCGGGAAGCGTGAGTGCTGCGAGCAATATCAAACGTGCGTGAATCGCCATGGACGGAGCTCGCGAATGAGGTGAACGCATGGATCGGTCTCCCTGTAGAGACGCGCGACGGTCCCGAGCCGACACACGCACTTTAGCCAGAGTGGATGACGCGGCAGTTACAAGGGGCTTAACTGACGGTTCGCAGCGCGTGACGAGTGACCATCGACGACGTAAGGGTGCCCAGCAAAGGGGGATCGCACAGGCTCAGCAGGTGTTAGGCAGCGGCAGAAGATTCACTTCTCTTCCGCAAGGATGGCATCCGCCGTGCTGGGCATCGCGTCGAGCGCGTACTCGAACTCACCTTGACGCTCGACGTGCTCCAGGAACTTGTCAAGCGACGGGAACTCGGCGGACCAGATCTCTAGCTCGGTCAGGTGGGAAGGGGCGTCATCAAAGAGGAACTGAAGAGCCACGAGTCTGGTTAGCGGTCCGAGCGTCGGATCGACATCGGTCAGTTGCCGGCCCATCAGCATCTCGAACACCGGGGCGTCGGGATTCTCTCGTAGCCGAGCGGTTTGAAAGGACGCGGTATCGGCCGAAGAGTCCGCAGGCAGGCGAAGGAACCTCCTCGCGATGCACGGATGGAGCCTCCTGATATCCCCGTCCGGGTGGGCTGGGACATCTTCCTCAAGCGCCTGTTAGGTCAAGCGACGTCACCTCTCTACCCGCCTGATCGTCGCGACCACTAAACGGAGAATGTCTAGTGCGACACCGCGTCTGTTGGGCAGGGTGTCGAAAATCAACAAGAGGTAGGACCCAGTTCTGGAAAGATCGACGATGTAGGTAGGATCAAGTCTCCGCGACACACCCGGTTTACAGGTGTCGAATTCGTTCCGTGTGAGCGCCAGGACGAGCAGACCGTGGCTGGTGGGAACTTGCTCTGAGCCTTGCAGTTTACAACTCACGGAACAGTCAGGACCGTCCGCCATACAGGCGGTCAGAGCGCGCTCGCTCGCGACCTTTGGCAGGTCCCACTGCGTCTCCCCTCGCCTGACAGGCCGAGTCCAGTCCTCGATGTAGAACTCGGTACTAGTATCGCCATGCTTCAAGGAGAGACCACCGGCCGAACTGTCGATCTGATAGTCCGGGGGATAGTTGAACTCGTAGCCGTGGGCTGTGTCCGTGTAGGTCTTCCAAGCCTTGGTCTGGGATTGGACGTCCGGTGGCGAGCAGACCATCAGGAACATGAAGGCAATTGGCCAAAGGAGACTTTGTTTCAGCGGACCAGCGGGCATCTGTCGGATCTCCGGATTGCCGCCTTCTACGGATCGCGCTCTACCCCACTTGAGCGCGCCCGCCAGCTTCAGGCGCTTGATGCGCGACCCGCTGCCGAGGTCAGCGGTGAAGGCGCAAGAGGCCCGGGCCAGCCGCGTAGTCCGCCGGGTCATCGAGATCCACCGCGCTCCCATCTCGAAGGACCGTGCCTGAAAGCAGTAGTGGAGGACCACCCAGAGTGGGCGACACAAGCGTGAACAGCCGATTTGCAAGAGTAAGGGTGCCGGGATACGCCCGGCCGGCGATTGTGACCTGGCCCCCGGCGCGGGTGCAGTCGTATATCTCGTGGACGTTCAGCGAGGCGCTATCTGCAGGCCCAATGGTCAGCGTTGCGCCCGAGACAGTATAGTCGCAGTTGATAGTGGTCCACCGAAGGGTCGGAGGAGAAACGCCATCGACTGACACAAGCGAATATGAGCCAGGCAGAAGCCTGGGCTCCGCGGGGTTGGTGCACGCAGTGGCGGCGACGAAGAGGATTGCGAACGGGCGCTGAGCGGAGACTCCCAGCATTGGACACCTCGGCTGCGCTTGTTGCCGTACGGGCAAAGATGGCCCGCGACGCACCGGATGGCAACGGTCCGGCTGCAGGTCGCATCCACTCCGCCGGCAGCGGCGCGGGTTGATTCTCGCTGCGCGGCGGGGTCGGAAAGGGCGGTTGTAGGGAGTCGAGTCCAAGACGGTCCCTCCATCTGCGCTAACGAATCGTTGGTTACGCACCACTAGTTCCGGTCCCCCATCACCCAGCGCTGGAACCACTCCAGATTCCGGCGCATCACGTCGAGCTGAAGCTTGGGCTCGTCGACGCCGTGCCCCTGGCGCGGGTACACCACCATCGTGACCGGCACGTTCCGCCGCTTGAGGGCAGTGTAGAGCTCGTAACCTTGCGAGATCGGCACCCGCAGGTCGTTCTCACCGTGCTGGATGAGGGTCGGCGTCGTCACCGCCTTCACGTGGAGCACCGCGGAGCGATCCTGCCACAGCTCGGGTGCGTCCCAGAACTCGCCGCCGAAGTAGGACCCGACGAACCCCGGGATGTCCGCCACTCCGACGTACGAGACCAGGTTCGTGATGCCGGCGCCCACCGACGCCGCGCGAAACCGGGTGGTCTGCGTAATCGCGAAGGCCGTCAGGTACCCGCCGTAGCTCCACCCCATCACGCCGAGCCGGTCGGCGTCTGCGACGCCCCGCTGTACCAGTGCATCGATGCCGGCCATCGCGTCCCGGAAGTCGCCGCCGCCCCAATCGCGGATGTTCGCATACCGGAACTCGCGGCCGTAGCCCGAGCTCCCGCGGACGTTGGGGCGGAGGACGGCAAAGCCAGCGGAAGCGAAAGCGGCGATCGGGTACGCGCTCACACCGCCGGTGAACGTCTGCGTGAAGCTCGATGGCGGGCCGCCGTGCAGGATGGTGAGCAGCGGCACTCGCGACCCCGGCCGGTAGTCCACTGGGTAGGTCAGAAGTCCCTCGATCTCGCGGCCGTCGGACGAGCGCCACCGGATCGCCTCCGTCTTGCCGAACGGGATGGCGGGAAGCGATTGCAGCGCCGCCACCCGTAGCGGCGCGAACGGCGTGAGCCGGCTCACATACGGCTCCGGCGCGCGGTCGGGCGCCTCGGCAACGAACCCGACGTGCGTGCCCGCCGGATTCAGGACCGGCGCGGACACCATGAGCGTGTCCGGCGACAGGTCCACGGCGGCGCCGCCATCCGCCCGCAGTGCGCTGAGCCGCGAGACGGTCCCGCGCGCCTCGCTGATGACTACGGCGCGCGCATCGCCCGTCCAGCCGACGATCGCCGGCCGCTGGTCGAAGCTGTCCGCCAGCGGACGGGACGTGCCGCCAGCGGGCGAGAAGAGCACCACACGAAAGGTGAGGGCGTACGTCGCGGGCGCGTCCGAGACCGTCACCGCGATCCAGCGGCCGTCGGGCGACCACGCGACGCCGCCCTCCGCCGCCGGCGTCGCCGCCAGCGGCCGCACCCGCCCCGAGGCGACGTCCACCACGGACACGTCCGCCCGCACCCAATCGTCCCCCAACGGCGAGGGCGAGTGCGAGAACGCGATCGCGGAACCGTCCGGCGACCAGTCGAACGCGGCGCCGGCGAGCCCGGCGCCCCGGTGCCCGCCCACCTGCAGGTGCGGCGGCGTGAGCGGACGGCCGGGGGCGCCAGCCCCTGCCCACAGGTCGAGGCTGTATAGACGCGCGAACCGGTACGCCTCCCCGACCACGCGCGCGTCCCGCTTCTCCCGCGCCCGGCGCAGCTCCTCCTCCGCCGGCGGGTCCGTGACCACGTACGCCAGGCGCAGGCTGTTCGGCGCCCAACGGAACTCGCCCAGCTCCCCGACCACATCCGTGAGCTGCTGCGCCGGCGCGCCGTCGAGCCCCACACGCCACACGTTCCGCTTCCCCGACCGGCTCGACACGAACCCAAGCCAGCGCCCGTCCGGCGACCAGGCGGGAGAGCTCGCTGGGGCCTCGATCCGCCAGGGCGTCCGCGAACCGGCGTCGCCGATGGCGTAGACGCGCACGGACGTGCGCCATTCACTCAGCTCCACCTCCATGACGGGCTCGGACACCTCGACCGCCGCCCAGCGCGCGTCCGGCGAAATTGCCACCGCGCCGATGCGCTTGACCGTGAACGCCAGCTCCGGCGTCCACCGGGTGAGCGGCACCTGCGCATGGAGCGCCGGAGCCTGCACGCAGGCCCCGCTTTGGAGTGCGAGCAGTCCTGACACCAGTTGTCGGATGCGCATGAGACGTCGGATGACGGCCGGGAGCTGGCGAGCGCGAAGTTGCAATCTAGGGCGCAAGGCGTAGGATGTCACGGACAGCATGCAACGATTCGCGCCCCTGACTCTGACAGCCGCCCTGGCGTGCGCGCCTGCGCGCGGCGCCGGTCCCGCTCCCGCCCCCACCCCCGCCCTCGTCCGGCCCGGCGTCGAAGTCTTCATCGAGCATCCGCCCGCGCTCGTGCGCGGGAAACGCGTAGGTCTCATCACGAACCAGTCCGGCATCGATCGGCAGCGGCGCAGCACGATCGACCTGCTCCGCGCCATGCCGGAGTTCACGCTGGTCGCACTCTTCTCGCCGGAGCACGGCATCCGCGGCGTCGCCGAGACGCGGGTCGGGTCGAGCGTCGACGAGAAGACGGGGCTGCCCATCCATTCGCTCTACGGCGACACCTACCAGCCGACGCCGCAGATGCTCGAGGGCGTCGACGTGCTGGTCTACGACATCCAGGACCTGGGTGTCCGGCAGTACACCTATGAATCCACTCTCGCGCTCGCGCTGCAGGCCGCGGCCAGGCAGGGGATCCCCATCGTCGTGCTGGACCGGCCCAATCCGGTCACGGGAACGATCCTCGAGGGCAACATTCTCGAGCCGGTCTACCAGTCGTTCGTCGGCATCTACCCCGTGCTGTCGCGCCACGGGATGACGCTCGGCGAGCTGGCGCGGATGTACAACGCCGAGCAGCGGATCGGCGCCGACCTGACAGTCGTGCCCGTCGAGGGTTGGCGGCGAGGCATGTGGTGGGACCAGACCGGGCTGCCCTGGGTGAACCCATCGCCGAACATCCGGCGGCTCGAGGCGGCCATCCACTACCCGGGCGCGGTGTTCTTCGAGGCGATCAACGTGTCGGAGGGGCGCGGTACGGACCTGCCTTTCGAGCAGATCGGTGCGCCCTGGCTCAAGAACACCGAGGTCGCCACGGCAATGAACGCGATGAGCCTGCCGGGCATCCGCTTCGAGGCAGTCGAGTTCCAGACGGCGGAGGCCGCGAGGAAGTATCCCGGCCAGGTCCTGAAGGGCGTACGCTTCATCCTGACCGACCGCGACTCCTACCGGCCGCTTGCGACCTCGCTCCTCACGATCGACCTTATCCGACGCCTGCACCCCGACCAGTTCCAGTGGGTGGGCGCCAACAGCCGCGAGCCGGGCATGCTGACGATCGAGCGGCACGGCGGGACCGCGCGGCTGCGTCAGGCGATCGAGGCCGGCACACTGCCGGCGCTGCTCCGCGAGTGGGAGCGCGACCAGGCGACGTTCCTAAAGGAGCGCGCCGCCTACTTGATCTACCGTTGAACATCTCGCTCCAGGGCTCGCTCGCCCTTGCCGCTGCCCTCGCGTTCGGGTCCTCACCCCCGGCGGACACGCTCCGGCTCGAGAACGGAAGCCTGCGGCTCGGCTTCGACCCGCGCAACGGCTCGCTGCTCGAGCTCACCGACCGCGCGACCGGTCAGTCGTTCGTGGGCGCGCGGGCGGGGGCGGCCGCCGGCATCTGGCAGCTCGACCGGCTGACGCCGGGAGACTCGGGGCTAGTCCCGAGCTCGGCGCGCAACTTCTCCTGGCATCGGCTCGCGGGCGAGCGTCCGGGGCTCGCGTTGGTCTGGCAGGACTTCGGGCTGACAGAAGCGCCCGCGCTGCGCGTCACCGTCGCGGTCCGCCTCTTCGGAGACTCAGGCCTTTCGGAGTGGCGGATCGTCGTGGACTCGCCCGGCACGATCGCCATCGAGCAGGCTCGCTTCCCACGACTCACCGGCATGCCCTCGCTCGGGGCCGGTGAGGAGTTGGCCGTGCCCCGCTGGATGGGCGCGCTGGCACGCGACCCGGCCACGTTGCTCGCGGGACCGGACGGCCCAGCGGGGAAAATCCGGCGCCTTGAATGGGCGTATCCGGGCACGCTCTCGCTCCAGGTGATAGCCCTGTACCGGCGCGGCGGCGGCGGCCTGTACGCCGCTGCCGATGACACGCTCGCCTACCGAAAAACGTTCGCGGTGTGGGGTGAGCCGGACGGCTCCCGCGGGTACGAGCTGATTCACCCGCTCGAGAACCCGGCGAGCCCGCGGGCGCAGTGGACTCCCGCGTACGCCGCGCTGCTCGGGACGTTCCAGGGCGACTGGATCACCGCCGCCGAGCGCTACCGCGCCTGGGGCACGCGCCAGGTTTGGGCGCGCGACAGCCGGTTGCGCCGCGGCCTCGTCCCGGAATGGCTGCTCCGGACCGGCATGTGGGTCTGGAACCGGGGTCGCTCGCCCGGCGTCGTGCCGCCGGCGCTCGCGCTGCAGGCTGCGCTCGGCCTTCCCGTCAACATCTACTGGCACTGGTGGCATCACGGCCCGTACGACACCAGTTTCCCCGACTACCTCCCGCCGCGCGAGGGCGTCGACTCGTTTCGCGCTGGCGTAGCGGCGGCTCACGCAGCCGGCAGCCACGCGATGGTCTACATGAACCAGCGGCTCTGGTGCACGGGCACGCCGAGCTGGACGAGCGAAGGCGCCGCGCCCTGGGCGGTGAAGGAGAAAGACGGCCGCGTCCGCGAGGAGGTCTACAACGTCTTCGACCCAGAGCGGTGCGCGACCATGGACGTGACGACGCCGTTCTGGCGCGCCAAGTACGCGCGAATCGCGGACACCGTGTTGGACGGCTACGGCGTCGACGGGATCTACATGGATCAGGCCGTCCAGTCGCTCGTGTGCTGGGACCCGGCGCACGGACACCCCGTCGGCGGCGGGAACTACTGGATGGGTGGCTTCCGCGCGCTCGCGGCGCAGATCCGATCCGCCGCGGAGCCGGGGCGACCGGTCCTGCTGGCGGGCGAGGGCGCGGGCGAGCCATGGCTGCCGGAGCTGGACCTCATGCTCACGCTCCAGGTCAGCCAGGAGCGCTACACGGCCCCGGGGAGCGGCTGGGAGCCGATCCCGTTCTTCCAGGCGGTCTACCACGCCTACGGCGTGACGTACGGCAACTACTCGTCGCTCGTCATGCCGCCCTATGACGAGCTGTGGCCCCCGCAGTTCGCGCCGCAGCAGCCGCTCGAGCTGCTGGACACGCGCTTCCGCCGGCAGTTCTACCTGGAGCAGGCGCGCTCCTTCGCCTGGGGGCTACAGCCTACCATCGCGAACTTCCGCGCCTCGCAGTTGGCGCAGCGGCCGGAGGAGACCGCCTACATGATGCGCCTGGCGCGCATCCGGGCCCGGGCGTTGGACTACCTGCTGTACGGCACGTTCCTGCGCCCGCCGGAGCTGAAGGTGCCGCTGGTCGACGTGGACCTCTCGCGCGTCTCGATCTACGCGGCGCGGCGAGGGGGACCTACCGTCTCGGCGGCGCGCTTCCCGGCGGCGATCGCCGGCGCGTGGCGCGCAGAGGATGGCGGCGTCGCGGTCGCGGTGGCGAGCATCGTCGACAGGCCCACGTCCGCCTCGTTCGACTTCGACCCGCGTGCCTACGGCTTCAGGGAGGACGGGCGGATCGAGCGCATCGACCAGACCGGGCGCCGCCCGGTCGGCACGTTCTCCGACCGCGTGGTCCCGATCACACTGGAGCTGCCGGCCGGCGGGGCCTACGTGCTGGAGTTCAGGCGGGGTCGCCCGCGCTGAGCGACAGCGCTCGCGCCGCACGCCCCGTTTCTTTCACAGGAGGATCGTCCAATGTTGTCCACACTCGTCGGCCGATTCCGCACCGTGCTGCTCGCCGTCGCCTGGCTGCTCGGCGGCGCCTCCGGGGCTCTCGCCCAAAACACGGTCAACCTTCAGGGGCGCGTCACGGCGACGGACGGCAATCCGCTCGCCGCCGCGCAAGTCACGGTGTCGAACCGTGAGACGGGGCAGCAGCGTGGCGCGATTACGTCGGCGCAAGGCACTTATGCCATCGTCGGGCTGCCACCGGGCGCCTACCACGTGCGCCTCGTCCTGTTGGGCTACCGGGCGCAGGAGCGGGACATCGAGCTGCTGGTCGGCCAGAGAGCATCGCTCGACTTCCAGCTCCAGGAGGCGGCTGTAGCCGTCGAGGGCATCGAGGTCACGCACCAGCGCGAGCCCGTGTTCGAGGTGCAGCGCAACGATGTCTCCGCGCCGGTCGTGACCAACGAGATCCTCAACCTGCCCCTCAACACGCGCAACACGATCAACCTGGCCGCCGTCGTGCCGGGCATGAGGACCTTCGCGCCTACCGCCGGCCGGTCGCTGCCCGCCTCCGGCTCACTGCCCGACCTGCGTTTCTGGAACTTCTACCTGGACGGTGCCGAGTGGAAGAGCTTCTTCAACGGAAATCTTGTCGGGATTCCGCAGACGGGCTCGCCGCTGCCGCAGGAGGCGATGCGCGAGTTCCGCGTCCACTTGAACCCGTACGACGCCCAGTACACGCGCGGCGCGTCTTTCGTCATCAGCGCCGTGACCCAGCGCGGGACCAACGAGTTCCACGGCTCGGTCTTCGGCTACGGCCAGAGCAACGCCCTCAAGGCGCTCGACCTGACTCAACGCGAGGCCCGGACGAGGAACCCCACGACCTTCTCGATCCCGGACTACACCCGCGCCCAGTTCGGTTTCAACGTGCGCGGCCCGATCCGGCGGGACAAACTGTTCGTCGCCGCGAGCTACGAGGGGCAGAGCATCGACGATGGCATCACCGTCCTGCCCGGGCGGCCGGCCTACCAGCCCGACATCTGGGACGCGTTCGCCGGGACGTTCAAAGCGCCGACCAAGAACCACACCGGTGTTGTGCGGCTCACGGCGCCGCTCGGCGTCGCCCACACGCTCGACGCCGTGTGGGCCGGTCGCTACTACAACAGCGAAACGAACTTCGGCGGGACCGGCGCGCGCAACTCGGGCATCAACGCCAAGTACTGGGTCCACAGCGCGCAGCTCCGGGATACCTACACGCCCACGTCCGGGTTCGTGAACGAGCTGTCCCTGAACGTGCTGTCTTGGAGCCACAACGAGTCGCCACTCGAGCCCGGCGTCACCCTGGTGTACCCCAGCATCACCTTTGGGACGGCGGGCTTCCCCCTCGTCCTCAAGGAGACGCACGTCCGGGTCATCGACCGCGCCACCCACACGCTCGGCGAGGGCCGGCACATCCTAACGGGCGGCTTGGAGCTGGCCCGCGTCCACACCAACAGCTGGCTCCCCAGCAACCGGGACGGCTTCTTCCAGTTTCCCAGGGACACGAGCTCACTCCCGTCGCTCGGCCGCATCGGCGTCGGCTTCTTCGACACGACCTCGACGGAGGACGCCCGCGCCGTCACCAGTGGCTGGAGCACGGGCGCATACGTCCAGGACCAGTGGCAGGCCCGACGCAGCCTTCAGCTCACCGCAGGCCTCCGCTACGACGCCGAGATCAACACGCTGAACAACGGCTACACTGTCCCCTGGGCGAGCGTCCCCGAACTTCAGGCGATCCCGCAGCTCCGGAACTTCCTGAACACGGGCCACCGCAAAAACGACTTGAACAACATCGGCCCGCGTCTCGCCTTCTCGTGGGACGTGTTCGACAATCAGCGCACCTTCCTGCGCGGCGGCGCCGGCATCATGTACGACCGGATCACCACGTTCATGGCGTTCTTCGAGAAGCAGTCGGCGGGATGGCGCACGTACGAGTTCACGAACCCGGGCACCGCGGATCCAGACACGCTGCGGCAGCGCGTGCTGTCCGGCGCAGCTACCAGCAAGCTGAATTTCAACCTGCTCAAGACCAACATGAAGACGCCGGAGAACCACCAGTTCTCCGTCGGCATCGGACACCAGCTCACGGACCGGATCGCGCTCAACGTGGACTATATTCACCAGGACGCGCGTAACCTGTATGTCCAGCTCACGCCCAACTGGTTCAACACGGTGGACAGCGTCCGGGCCCTGACCGACAGCTTCGCCACGATCACGCTGTACGATGACATCGGTCGCGCCAAATTCGACGCGCTGATCGGTGGGCTGACCTACGACCGGCCCGGGCTGCGGCTCAACGCGGCGCTCACGCTGGGCTGGTACAAGTCGCAGTTCGAAGGGCTCGGGAACTACAACGATGCCACCTTCCTGCTCATGCAGCCGACGACCGCGGACGAGCGGTGGCGCCTAGTCTTCTCAGGGATCGGCGACCTGCCGCTCGCCATAAAGCTGTCGGCCGTCGCGATCTTCGCCGCTCCGCGGCCCTACGTCGCCACCGTCGGGCAGGACCTGAACCACGACATCACCCTGGCCGACGACTTCGTGGGCGGGAACGCGAGCCGAACCATCCGGCCGGTGGCGTCGTGGAACAACATGTACCGGACCTTCGACTTGCGTCTCGCCAAAGGCGTGTCGGTGGGCGGTGGGCGCAAGATCAGCGCGAGCGCCGAGGCCTTCAACATCTTCAACTGGGACAACTACTCCGGGTTCGTCGGCCGCCAGACGGATGCGCTCTTCGGCAAGAAGAGCGGCGTTTTCGCCCCGCGGCAGGGGCAGCTCGGGATGCGCTATGAGTTCTGATCACCTGAGCGATGGGATCACGGGGGTTGGGCTTGGCCAGCCTTGTCACGCCCCCGATCTCACGACACCTTGAGGCATGCACAGGCGAACGTTCGTCCAGGCCCTCGGCGCCTCGCTCGCGACCGGCCCGTGGGCATCGCGCGGCGGGGACCGAGCCGGTCGGCTCGCTCGCATTGGGCTGGAGCTGTATTCGGTACGGGACGCGATGCGCCGCGACCCCGACCGGACCCTCGCCGCCGTGCGCGCCATGGGCTACACTGACGTCGAGCTGCTCTGGACGTTCGGCAATTTCGGCCGCACGACCGAGCAGGTCCGTGCGGCCCTGGATCGCGAAGGACTGCGCGCGCCTTCGGCCCACGTCTCGCCCACCATCCTGTTCGTCGGGTGGGACCGCAGCCTCGCCATCGCGCACCGCCTCGGCCACGAATACCTCATCGTGCCGAGCTTCACCGCGGACACGGCGCGCTCGCTCGACGATTGGCGGGAGTGGGCCGACCGCTTCAACACAGCCGGGGCCGCCGCGCGGCGCGCCGGCATCTGGCTCGCCTTCCACAACGAGCCCGACCACATGACGCCGATCGACGGGAAGGTGCCGTACGACGTGTTCCTGGAGCGAACCGACCCGAGCGTCGTCCGCCACCAGCTCGACGTCGGCAACATGGCGATGGGCGGCGGCGATCCGCTCGTCTATCTGCAGCGGTACCGCGACCGCTACTGGAGCTTCCATCTCAAGGACGTCGTCGCCGATCGGTCGAGCGACACCGAGCTGGGTACGGGGACGCTCGATTTCCGGCGCCTGCTCGCGGCCGTTCCGGACATCGGCCGCAAGCCATGCTACGTCGAGCAGGAGGGTGCCGCGGATTCGGTCGCCAGCGCGCGCCGGGACTACGAGTTTCTCAGCAAGCTCGAGTTCTAGGCCCTACCGCGCGAGCGGGTCGGGGCGCAGCTGAAACTTCAGCACCTTGCTCGCCGTGC
The DNA here is from genome assembly GCA_035637235.1 of Gemmatimonadales bacterium. Lineage (GTDB taxonomy): Bacteria > Gemmatimonadota > Gemmatimonadetes > Gemmatimonadales > GWC2-71-9 > DASUAL01. Next base: position 11,591 of record DASPXO010000267.1, read on the forward strand.
CTTTGCCTCCTTCCATGTGAAACGGCGCTCGCGTGCTCACGGTCGCCCACAGCCCCCTGCCCTTCCAGCCGGCCGCGGCGTCGTCGATCCGGCCGTCCATCCACTTGGTGTAGAACCCGCTCGGATACGGAACGCGCAGCACGACCCACTTCCCGTCCTTGAGAACGAGCAGCCCTTCGGAGCCATTGCCGGTGTTGATCGGTACGTCCTTGCCCATGCCGAGCACGCCGAACTGATCGACCCAGGTGTAGTAGCTGGCCTCGGCGCTGCCCCGATCCGTCACACCCTGGAGCTGCGGCAGCGGCTCCGGATAGAACGTCCAGCCCTCGGGACAGTGCTGGCCCGTCGCCCGTGGTCCGTTGAGCGGCCCCTTGCATTTCCGGCGGTCGAAGCTGGCCAAGTGCCCGCTGGCCAGCGCCGTCCAGTACACGCCGTTCCGGTCCACGTCTCCGCCGCGCGGTGAGAACCCCTCGACCGGCTGGCCCGCCTGGCTCAGCGGAAGCTCGTACACCTCCGCGAGCGCCGTTTCCGGCGGGTTCCGTCCCGGATTCAGGCGCACGACCGCCCCCGGGAAGCCCAATGACGTCCCCCAGATCGAGCCGTCGGGAGCCGGGGCGACGGCGTAGAGGCCGGCCGAGATCCGTTTGTCCTTGCCGGGATCGACCGGCTGGTCGGGCTCGACGTATGCGTCCCGCGTGCCGTTGCCGTTGGTGTCGAGGATGAGCGCGGTCCAGCCCTGCGATTTCTCCTCGTCGCCGGTCTGGTCGAACATCCGGGTGTTCAACCAGCCGACCACCGGGCCGCCGCCCGAGGTCCAGAGCGTGCGGTTCGAGTCTTCCGCGAACATCAAGTGGTGCGTGCTGAAGCAGGTGCCGATGTGCGTGAGCTTTTGGGTCTTGGGATCGTAGACCGCGAGATGGCGGCCCGCCCTCGCAAGCGCGTACAGCTTCGCCGACGGATGGCTCGACCCAGCTTGGCAGAAGGCCGGGTTGTCGGGCGGACGCACTGTCGAGGTGAGCCACACCCGACCCCGCTCGTCGAACATCGGATTGTGCACGTTGTTCTTGCTGGTCCAGAGGACTTCACTACCCCAGTAGGGCGACGGCTGGGTCGGGGGCCCGGCGCCCGGCTGGGTGTTGGGATCGCGCACCGTCAGGGGCACCCGGCTCGCCGTGTTGCGCACGGGATCGAGCACCGGCAGGTAATCCGCGCTGAGCTCCAGCGCTCCGTAGATCTTGCCGTTGGCGTTCGTCGTGGGGTTCCGCCGGTCGGTCGAGACCTCGTCGTGGAGGTACGCTTTGGGGTCCGCCCAGTCCCACTCGGTGATGACCACGTTGCGCTCCACGCCCTGCGGCCGGGGCGGCGCCGGCGGCACCGCGCCTTGGGCGATGCGATCGGTCCAGTCGGCGAACATCGCGAGCGCGCGCTCTCTGCCGAGCTGGCTCAGGATGCCGATCATCTGGCCCCCCGCCTGTCCCGACTGTAGCCGCCGCTCCCACGCGGCCGCCGAGGAGGCGAACGTTCCGAGAGCCTGGGGGATCTCCCGCGTCCCCTTGCTGCCCAGCTGATGACAGGCCCAACACGCGCCCGACTTGAGGATCCTGAGCCACTCGGCCTGACTCTTTACATTCGGCGCGACCGTGTTCCCGTCGGCCCCGGTTGTGGGGGCGAACTCGCTTTTGTCCGGCACGCGCATCAGGGAAAACCAGTAACCGGCGGGATAGTACTGCGCCGCCGCGCGCGGATCGGGCGCCACGACCGCGGTCAGGTTCAAGAGCCTTCCTGGGACCGCCTGCTGCTTCGGCGAATCGACCAGCCCGTAGCCGCGCACCCACACGCGGTAGGTCGCCTTCGGGAGGTCGGGCAACAGGTAGCGCCCGTTATCGTCCGTCACCACGATCCTGACGAACCTGGTGGGTAGATCGGCCGTTTCGGCGATCACCCAGACGCCGGCTTCGGGCCCGCTCGGGCCGGTAATCAGTCCGCCGATGTCGTCGCTGTCGACGCGGACCACCGGGTCCGGTTGCTGCAGGACAGTCATCCTGGCCCGGGGGACGGTCACGAACACGGCGAGACCCACCACCACCATGGCGCAGTATTGAGCTGCGTGCGTCTTCATGTCCCCTCCTGGTGGCAACTCGGGGATCGTGGCATCGCTCAGTTGACCCCCACTCTCCCCTGCACCGACGCGATCAGCTTGCTGGAATCGTACCCTACGCCATCCTTGAAGACGAGCGTCACGTTCCGGATGACCGATGGCTCCGCGG
>DASPXO010000268.1:0-16166 GCA_035637235.1 Gemmatimonadales bacterium
GCACCCATTTCCCGATTGCCCCCGCCGGAAAGACCTCCCGGTCGTACACGCAGGTCCCCCGAACGAACGTCTGCCGCACCACGCCGGTGAGCGTCATCCCCGCGTACGGCGTGATCGGGTGGCGCTGCCGCAGGCGCGTCGGCTCGACGGTCAACCGCGCGTCGGGATCGAATACCACGACGTCGGCGTCGCAGCCCGGCGCGATGCGGCCCTTCTGGGGCAGGCCCGCGAGCCGGGCCGGCCGCTCGGCGAGCCAGCGGGCGAGGTCCCGCACGTCGCGGCCGCGGGCGCGCGCGCCGGTCCATGTGGCGGCGAGCGCGAGCTCGAGCGACGCAACGCCGCCCCACGCGCGGAGGAAGTCGCCCGTCTCGAGGCACTTCAGGCCAGGGGGCGCCGGGGAATGGTCGCTCGCCACGAGGTCGATGGTCCCCTCGGCCAGGCCGCTCCAGAGGCGCTCGCGGTTCTCGCCCTCGCGAATCGGCGGGGCGCACTTCCAGGCGGTGGCGCCGTCCGGGATGTCCTCGGCGCCGAACGTGAGGTAATGGGGACAGGTCTCGACCGTGAGCGGGAGGGTGCCGCGCCGAGCGGCCCGGAGCCCGTCCAGGGCGTCGGCCGCCGATACATGCACGATGTGGATCCGGCATCCCGTCTCGCGACAGAGCCCGACCATCAACTCGATCGCCTCGAGCTCCGCCGCGCGCGGCCGGGAGGCGAGGTAGCTGGCGTAGCGTCGCGGGTCGCCTGCGGCCGAGGAGGCCGCGGCGCGCGCGATCGGGCCGGGGAGCTCGGCGTGCACGAGCAGCGGCAGCTCGAGCTCAGCGAGTCGGGTCATCGCTTGGCGCAGGTCGGTCTCCGAGACCGGCGGGAACTCGTCGATCCCCGATGCAACGAGGAAGCACTTGAAGCCACGCACGCCCGCGTGCGCGAGCGGCGCGAGCTGCCGGTCGCTCCCCGGCACGACGCCGCCCCAGAACGCGTAGTCGACCGTCGCGCGCCCGGCCGCCGCCCGGGCCTTCCGCTCCAAGGCCTCGACCGTCGTCGTGACCGGGACGCTGTTGAGCGGCATGTCGACGATCGTCGTCACCCCGCCGGCGGCGGCGGCCCGGGTCGCCGTCTCGAACCCCTCCCACTCCGTGCGCCCCGGCTCGTTCACGTGCACGTGGACGTCGACCAGGCCGGGGAGCACCACGGCGTCGCCGGCGTCCAGCCGCCGGGCGGCGTCGGGGGCGGCACCGGGCTCCCGGACCTCCGTGATCACCCCGCCGGCGATCGCGACCGCCGCCGGGACGACCCCGTCCGGGGTGACCACGCGCTTGCCGGTAATCACGAGATCGGCGGAGGGCATCGTCTGGTGACGATACGACGCGCGACGGGGACGTCGCCAGTGTCTTACCCCACGTTCCCCCTCTCCACAACGTGGAGAGGGGGTCAGGGGGTGAGGTCAGGGGGTGAGGCGTTGCAAGCGCGCCACGCGCGCTGACCGATCTGCGGTGGAACCTGCGTGAGGGCGACCGGGTTTCTCACACATTACGTTTCCCGAGGGACGACTCCTCGGGCATCAAACTCCACAACCCAACGATTACACGGTGAGCATGAGCAGCATACCCGACATCACTCTGTTGTCTCCGATCCGGCTCGGCACCCACGAGCTGGCCAACCGAGTCATGATGGCTCCGATGACCCGCAACCGCGCGGGCCCCGGAAATGTGCCCACGTCGCTCAACGCGACGTACTATGCGCAGCGCGCTTCGGCCGGTCTCATCGTGACCGAGGCGAGTCAGGTGTCGCCTCAGGGCGTGGGCTATCCCGATACGCCCGGCATTCACACGGACGAGCAGGTCGTCGGCTGGCGGCGCGTCACCACGGCGGTCCACGCGCACGGCGGGCGGATCTTCCTGCAGCTCTGGCACGTGGGCCGCATCTCGCATCCGTCGTTCCAGCCGGGCGGTGCTTTGCCGGTGGCGCCTTCGGCGGTCCAGCCGCGCGGGAAGGTGTTCACACCCCGCGGGCCGCGACCGTTCGTCACGCCGCACGCGCTCGAGACGGAGGAGATCCCGGGGGTCGTACGTCAGTTCGCCGACGGCGCGCGGCGCGCCCGGGACGCTGGGTTGGACGGCGTCGAGATCCACGCGGCGAACGGCTACCTGATCGACCAGTTCCTGCGGGACGGCACCAACCATCGCACCGACCGTTACGGCGGCTCGGTCGAGAACCGGGCGCGGTTCCTGCTCGAGGTCACCGAGGCGGTCTGCCAGGTCTGGGGCTCCGACCGGGTCGGGGTGCGGCTCTCGCCGGTGCACTCCTTCAACGACATGGCGGACAGCGACCCCGTGCGCACCTTCGGCCACGCGGCGGAGCGGCTGAGCGAGTTCGGCCTCGCGTACTTGCACGTGATCGAGCACGTGACGCCCGAGGCGCCCGAGCCGCTGGTGACGCCGCTCTTGCGCGCACGGTTCGGCGGGCCGCTGATGGTGAACGGCGGTTACACCCAGGCGCTGGCCGAAGCGGCGGTGGCGCGTGGCGCTGCTGATATGGTGTCGTTCGGGAAGCTGTTCCTCGCGAACCCGGACCTCCCGGAGCGCTTCGCGGAAGGTGCCCCGCTGAACGAGCCCGACCCGAGCACGTTCTACGGCGGCGACCAGCGGGGATACACCGACTACCCGACGCGAGACTTGCTGGTCGGGACGGTGTAGTAGTCGCGGAGGGGCGGGCGGTCCCTGGCCCGCGAAGTCTCGTGTGGGGAGTGGGCGTGTGACGTCGCTGTCGCTGCCGCTGCTGGTCTGCACGATGGCTGCGCTGCTCGCCGCCTGCGGCGACGAGTCCAACGCGCCGCCCCCGCCCCCGCCCCCTCGCCTGTGTCTTGCCCAGACCGGACCCGCCATCACGCTGCGTGGGGTGCAGACATCCGGATTTGCCGATACGAGCCTGGCCGCCAACACCAAGGTCGATGCTTCCGCAGCGCAGTTCCTGACCTCGACGGATATCCCGATATCCATCGGCGGTGGCGGTGGCGTGTGCCTGCGCGGCGGCGAGGTGATAGGCGCGCTGTCGCCTTCCACATCCTTCAACAGGTTGCACGATACCTATGGCTTGGTGGCTCGCGGCCGCGCCTTCACGCTCGAGCAGCTCCGGGTATTTGACTACGGGGACGGCGCCAGCATGGACCGGCAGAGCGCTGCGGACTGGATCGTCCGGGATGTCCATTTCAAATACATCCGCGACGACTGCGTCGAGAACGACTTCCTGAACAGCGGTACCATTGAGAATTCGCTGTTCGACGGGTGTTATGATGCGTTCAGCGCGAGGCCGTACACCAGCACGTCGGACGGAAGCGGGAACCTGGTAGTCGTGCGGAATTCACTCGTCAGGCTCCAGCACATGGATCAGGGGTACCTCCGGGCCGGGCATGGAGGGTTCTGGAAGTGGAGCCCGACGTCTCCCATGATTTCCTTGTACGCCAACGTGTTCCTCACCGATGGACCCACCATCGAGAACGACGTCCTCGCCCCGCCACCGGGCAAACTGAAGGATTGCTCGGACAACGTGATGATCTGGCTGGGGTCGGGTCCGTTCCCGGAGACGTTGCCGAGCTGCTTCACGCTCCTGACCGGTGTTGCTGGCCTCGAATACTGGAACGACGCCGTGGCGCAGTGGAAGGCCGATCACCCGACGGCGTTGCCGGACGTCGGTCCGCCGATCGTCTCCCTGCTGGCTCCGCCCGATAGCGCGACGGTGTCGGGAACGGTGACGCTGATCGCGACGGCCGTGGACGATCGGGATGTGGCCGGTGTGCAGTTCCTGCTGAACGGACAACCCATCGGACCGGAGGTGACGACCGAATCACCGCTCACGAGGTTTGCGCTCTGGTGGGATTCGCGCAGTCACCTGAACGGGACGTATCAGCTCGCGGCGACTGCACGAGACAGCCGCGGCAACACCACAGCTTCTGATGGGATCACGGTGACGATCAGCAACTGATCTCCTGGTCGCCCGCAGGGCGGCCCCTTTCAACCGCTCGCCCCCGTGTAGCGCCGCAGCGCCGTCCGCCACAGCAGCCGCGCGACGATGAACGCCACGGCCGCGACGGCGGCCGCGACGGGCGCGATCCCCGGCCCGAGCCGGCCGGTGAGCGCCGAGGCCGGGATGGTCGTGGTCCAGGCGATCGGGATCAGGTACACGAACAGGAACCGCAGCGCCCCGGGATACGCCGAGACGGGATAGCGCGCGGCCTCGTACAGCGCGTCGAACAGCACCGAGAGGTTCTCGACCGACACGAGCCAGAACGCCAGGCTCATCAGCACGACCCAGATGGCGTACACCATGACCGCGGCAGCCGCAAGCGCCAAACCGAAAGCCGCAAGCTGAGCCACCGACGGCACGCGGCCCAGGCGGGCAAGCGCGTAGCCTGCGAGGGCGAGCCCGAGCACGACGTCCGTGAAACGCCAGATGTCGAGCCGGCGGAACGAGACGAACCCCTGCGCGTCCACCGGCTTGGCGAGGACCAGGTCCAGATCCCCGCTCCGTACCTCGCCGGCGAGCCGGCCGATGCCGGGCCGCAGCACGGCCTCGATCAGGCCGCTGAGCGCGTTGAAGACGCCCAGCAGCACGACGACCTCCCAGTAGTCCCAGCCGCCTAGGCGTGCGGTGTGGCGGAAGAACAGCGCCAGCGTGAGCAGCGCCGTGCCGATCCAGAACAGGGTGCCGAGTGCGCTCGCCACGAGGTTGGCGCGGTACTGAAGCTCTTCGGCGAGGTTGAGCCGCCACAGAGCCGCCAAAATGCGGAATGCGGAGTGCGGAATGCGGAATGTCATGGCGGGTTTCCTGCCCCGGAGCGTGCGTTGCGGCTCGACACTCCACTACAATTCCCCAATCCGCAATCCGCAATCCCCAATCCGCAATGGATCATCCCCCCACCGCTCCATACCGCCGCAGCCCGCGGGTCCACGCGAGCCGGTACGCGCCGAACCAGCATGCGAGCCACACGACCTGCCCCGCGAACCCGCGCAGCAGCTGGTCCGCGCCGTGGACGGCGCCGGTGAGGAGGTCCACTGGGAAGGCGAGCATGTAGCGGAACCAGAGCACCCCGGCGACGCCCGCTACGGCGGGCGGCAGCAGCGCGAGCGGCGCGATCCGGCCCGCGAGGAACAGCGACACTCCGGCGTGGAGCTCCATGATCGCGGTGGCGCGCGTGGTCCAGAACGCGAGCAGCCCCGTCGTGAAGCTGATGAAGAAGCGCATGGCCGCGGCGCACAGCACCGCCAGGCCGGTGAGCGCCCAGCGGCCGGGCTCTACCGGCAGCCGCACCGCGGGCCACACCAGGGCGACGGCGAGCCAGACCACGAGGATCATCCCGGCGGTTCTCGTCTTGTACGCGATGTTGTCCGCCACCGCCTCGTGGACCGGGTCGAGCGGCCGCGCCAGGCGGAAGTTGAGCTCGCCCTCGCGGATCCAGCGATCCAGGTACCAGGAGTCCCAGGCGATGGTGAGCTGGTTGATGAGCATCACGGCGAAGAAGTAGCGCGCGAAGTCGGCGCGTGCGTAGCCGGCGACCTGGCCGTCCCCCGCGATCGTCCACCAGATGCCGAGCGCGATGGCCGGCTCCGAGACGCCCCACAAGAGCCACAGCGCGATCGCGGCGCGATACTGGAGATCCACCAGCCAGGCGTTGCGGACCAGAGCCGCGTAGCGCCGCGCCCAGGCCCGCGCCGCCGCCATCCGGCTCACCGATCGTCCTCCGCGGCGCCCTCCGCGAACGCCTGCCGGATCACGTCTTCGATGGGCGGGTCCTCGATCGAGAGATCCGCGACGGGAACCGCGGCGAGGAGCCGCGCGCTGGTCGCGGCGGCGTCTTCCCGCGGCACCTCGAGGACGGCGTTCGGGAACCGGAAGCTCCGCACCTCGCCGAACGCGGCGAGCGTCTCCGCGGTCACGCCGTCGCCCAGCACCAGCTCGAGGCGCTTGGTGCGGGCGATGCGGGCGACGAGCGCGTCGAGGGCGCCGTCGTAGAGCAGGCGGCCGCGGTTGATGATCAGGACGCGCGACGCGAGCGCCGTCACATCCTGCATGTAGTGCGACGTGAGCAGCACGGTCGCGCCGTGGCGGTCGCGGTACTCCGTGAGGAAGCGGCGGATCGCCTCCTGGGCGGTGACGTCGAGCCCGAGCGTGGGCTCGTCGAGAAACAGGATCGGGGGACGGTGCAGCAGGGCGGCCGCGAGCTCGCACTTCATGCGCTCGCCGAGCGAGAGCTGGCGCACCGGCTTGTCCAGCACGTCGCCCAGCGCCAGCAGGGCCACGAGCTCCGCCACGCGGTCCGTGTAGTCCGCCTCGGCGATGTCGTAGATCGCGCGGTTGAGCTGGAACGTCTCCTCGGGCGGCAGGTCCCACACGAGCTGCTGGCGGTTGCCGAGCACGAGCGCGATGCGCCGTTTGAAGTCGGACCCGCCGCTCCATGGCTCGAAGCCCGCCACCTGCACGCGCCCGCTGGACGGGTACAAGAGGCCGGCGAGCATCTTGAGCGTCGTGGTCTTGCCGGCGCCGTTCGGCCCGAGGAACGCGACGATCTCCCCGGGTTCGATCCGGAACGTCACGCCGCGCACGGCCTGCACGTCGCGGTAGCGCGGGCGCACGAGCGCCCGGAGCGCGCCCGAGAGCCCCGGATCCCGCACCTTCACGTGGAACGTCTTGCTCAGCTGCTCGGCGGTGATGGCAGACGCCATACGCGGGAAAATCTACGGGGTCCTTGCCCCGCCGCCCGGGCCCTCCCTCTGTCGGTGCAGCGACTTTCCGGGAGTCTTGACTCCGAGCGACACCACCCCCTACGTGGCCGGCGGGAACAACCACCGACCCGTGGGGACGAGCTTGGCCAACCGCACGCCTTTCTTCCGCGCTGCTCTCGCGCTCATCGCCAATGCGGACGACCGGCTGAATAAGGCGCTCGAGAGCATTCTCGAGCCGCAGGGCTTCCGTGTCGCGTCCGTGGCGAGCGGCGCTGAGTTGCTCGACCGCGCTCCGGCCGTCGGGCCGGACGTGGTGCTCGTCAACGCGTTCTTACCCGACGGGGACGGCATCCGGGCGTGCCGAGCCCTGCGGCGGAGTCCCGGCATCGCGCAGAGCATGCCCATCGTCGTGATCACGTCCGCTCCTGCCACGAAGCAGCAGCGGCTCGCGGCGCTGCGGGCGGGAGCGTGGGACTACCTCGGCCTGCCGCTCGATGCGGAGGAGCTGGTGCTCAAGGTCGAGACCTACGCGCGCGTCAAGCTCGAGCTGGATCGGGTGCGGGAGGAGAGCCCGGTGGACCTGGAGAGCGGGCTCTACACGGCGCGCGGGCTCGAGCGGCGGGCGACCGAGCTGGTCGCCGACGGGGTCCGCCGCCACGCGGCGATCGCCTGTGTGGCCTTCGGGATCGACGTGGAGCCCGAGGAGGCGCGGCCGGCTGCGGCGGGCCTCACGCCCGCCGCCCTGGACTACGTGGCGCAGCTGCTCAAGTCCCGCGGGCGCACGTCGGACGCCATCGGCCGGCTGGGGCGGGCGGAGTTCGCCGTGCTCGCCCCCGCTACCGACGCCGCGAGCGCGGTCAAGCTGGCCCGGCGCCTGGCGCTGACGATCGAGAGCGCGCGGCCCAGACCCGAGGGCCTGCCTCCGTTGCGGGTGCGCGCGGGGTACGAGGCCGTGGCCGACCTGCACGAGGCACCGGTCCCGCCCGCGACGCTGCTGGAGCATGCCGGCGCGGCGCTGAGCCAGGCACGCAGCGCGCGTGTGAGCGGGGGAATCCGGGGCTATCAGGAGGGCCCGTTGTAGGGGGCAGCATTGACACGTCACACGTTGCACGTCGCACGTCCCACGAAGTCTCGTGTGACCTGTGACGTGTGACGTGCGACGCCCCTCACGACCGCACGAGATTTTTCACCACGAACCACACGTTCGCCGGCCGCTCGGCGAGGCGCCGCACGTACCACGGGAACCACGCGCTGCCGTAGCTGATCAATACGCGGACCGCGCAGCCGTCGGCCGCGAGCGCGCGCTGCTCGGGGGCCCTGATCCCATACAGCATGTGAACTTCGAAGCCGCCCGGGGAGACGCCCAGCCCGGCGGCGCGCTCGCGGATGCGGGCGATGAGCGACAGGTCGTGCGTGCCGAACACCGGCAGGCCCTGGCCCCGCCCCGCATGCTCGAGCAGCCGTTCCGCCAGCCCGAAATAGGCGGCGTCCACGTCGCGCTTCTTCGGGAAGGCGGCGTCCGGGGGCTCGCTGTAGGCCCCTTTCACGAGCCGGATCGCCGGGGCGAGCGGGAGCAGGCGCTCCAGGTCCGCGGGCGTGCGGCGGAGATACGCCTGGAGGCAGAGGCCGACGTTGTCGCGCGCCGCCCGCGCGCGGTGGAACACTTCGAGCGTGGCGTCGACGAAGCGCGACTCCTCCATGTCGATCCACACGAAGGAGCCCACCTCGGCGGCCCGGAGCACGAGCGCCAGCAGGTCCTGCTCGCACGCGGCGCGATCGACCTCGAGCCCCAAGTGCGTGAGCTTGATGGACAGCTGTGCCGGGAGACCGCGGTCGCGGACCCGCTGGAGGACGTCGAGGTAGTGATCCCGCACCGCCGCGGCCGCGGAGCGCGTGGTTACCTGCTCACCCAGCTCCGTGAGCACGGTGCCGATGTCGGCGCCGGCGAGCTGGGCGGCCGCGTCGAGCGCCGCGCCGAGATCCTCGCCCGGCAAGAACCGCCGCACTGCGCGCCGGAAGAACGCCCGGTGGCGCAGCTGATCGGCCAGCCACGCGCTGCGCGACGCGCGGAGCAGGAGCCGGCGGGCGAGCGACATACCTGTAAATAAAAGTAGCGGGGAGCCGAGCCTCCACCGGGGGTCCGGCAAGCTCAGTCTCACGACCGGGCCGGACGCAATCCTCCGATGGCCAACTTAGGCCCAACTCCCCGCATTATGCTCAAGCACGCCGCGCCTAGGCGCGGCTGAATCTGTCACCCTGCAGCACCTGCCGCCCGCCACTCCGGCTGGTCTGCCGAATCTCCCCGGCGCTCTGTGCCGGCCCGCCGCTCCACTGAGCGACGCTCCGACGCCGTCCTACCGCCAGGGGGCATCAGCACCGCCGACCGTCGGTCCGACACGCGGCGCCGGTCGCTCGCGCCCTGCCGCTCGACCACCGCCTGTGCCAGCACTTCACCTGCGACCACCTCCGGCGGCAGCGGCAGGAACGACGACCACTCGTCGCGGAACCAATCGCGCTGCAGCCGAATAGCTGCCTCGGCCCCCTGTTGCGTCCGGAACAGCGCGATGGACGCGAGGATGTCGTTCCCGGCATCAAGCAAATAGCACGCCACGAAACCGGGGATCCGCCGGGCGAGTGGAATGAGCTGCTTCTCGGCGTAGCGGATCGCCTGGGCGACCGTCCCCAGCCTCACTCGGTAGCGGCGAATCACTCCGTGCATGAGCCCCCCTGTCCATGAGCCTTCCGGGCAAGTCCCGCACCCTGGCGTTCGGCGATGCGGCCCAGGCGCCGGACGTTGCGCGCACGCCCGGCGCGCAACAGAACCGCCACGGAAATGGGGTCCCGCCGCCACACGAACGGCCGGCCCGGCGGAGGCTGCCTCGCCGGGAGGTCGTGCCACGGGTGGATCACGAGGTGAGGGTAGCGGCCGCGCCGGGCGCGGTCAAGGAGACATCCCGAATGCCAGAAGCCCCACGCCACGCGTCGTGGTGTGGGGCTTCACTCGAACGGGGCCGACCTGCGCCTGGCTCAGCCCTCGACGATGATCAAGTACTTGGAGTTCGCCCAGAACCGCGCCGAGTCGGCAATCCTCACCTTTCCGGTGATCGTGCCCTTATCCGTCGGCGGCGCGTCCAGCGCGGTCACGTCCTGGCGCGACACGATACGGTACTCCCGGTTCGAGGCGGGCAGCGGCAGCTCCGCCAGGTGCCGGCGGTCGGCGGGCGTGAACACGCTCGCGTCGAGGTAGCGGTTCGGCACCAGCGTCTTCCCGCTCTTCCACAGGACGAACAGGAACCGGGCGCCGCCCTCCTCCTTGACCACGCCCTTCTGCTGCAGCTCTTCCTTGGTCCCGATCACGTAATAGACCGTGTTGGCCTCGGTGGCCATGTTGTCGATGGTGTCCTTCAGCGCCAGATTCTCGGCCGAGAGCTTCTCCACCTGGTCGGTGAGCGCGGCGATCGTCTCCTTCTGGGTGTCGATGACACCCTGCAGGTTCTGCATGGTCGCCGCGACCTCGTTGCGCAGGCTGTCCGAGAGGGTCGTCAGCTCGCGGAGCCGCAGCTCGCTCTGCTGCAGCTTCGGCTCGATCTCCCGCACGCGGGCCGTGATGTAACGGATCTTCTGGATCAACGTGTCGCGCGACGCCCGCAGCGGCGACTCGGACGTCACGTTGAGGCGCTTGGCCGGAATGCCGACCTGCGCGAGCTCACGGCTGATTTCGCTCACCAGGCGCGTGTTCTCCGCGACCTCCTGCACCAGGCGCTCCTTGTCCGCGGACGCCTGCGAGAGACTGTCCATCCTCGCCAACGTCTCGGGCGAGGGTCCCTGCTTGCACGCTGCGGCGGCGACGAGCAGCGCGAGCGGGAGCCACGCCACCCTCGTCACCAGACGGCTCTTGGGCATCATGTCCTGACCTCCTAGACTTGCGTGACACGGCTCACACGGCTGCCGGGGCGTGGACAGCCGCTGCCATGGAACCAATACCAACCCCGGGGATTGCTACCCCGCAAGGCGCGGCGCGGTTGCGCCCGCGGGCGAGCGTGTTCCCTGCACACGTTGCACGGCCCATCTTGGGGGCACAAGGATGGTCGTCACCGGGGCACAAGGATGGTCGTCACCGAGGCTCTGGCCATAGGCCCGCCGGACGGCTCCACCCACGTCCTGGCGCGCTGGCTGTTCCTCCGCCTCCTGGGCGTCGTGTATCTGGTCGCCTTCGTGTCCCTCGCCGTTCAGATCACGGGGCTGGTCGGCGAGCACGGGATTCTCCCCGCGCAGCCCTATCTCGAGCGGGCGCGCGCGCTGTATGGAGGAGCGGCCTACCGGCTGCTCCCCACGCTGTGCTGGCTGGGTGCGGGCGACGGCGCCCTCCGGTTCCTCTGTTGGGGCGGGGCGGTGCTGGCCGCGCTGCTCGTCGCGGGCGTCGCGCAGCTGCCGGTCCTCGCGCTCCTGTGGACGCTCTACCTGTCGGTCGCCGTCGTCGGGCAGACGTTCCTGTGGTTCCAGTGGGATGCGCTGCTGCTCGAGACCGGCCTACTCGCGGTGTTCTACGCTCCCACCCAGTGGCTGCCCAGCCTGGAGCGGGAGCGCGCGCCCTCGACCGCGATGCGGTGGCTCGTGTCGGCGCTGCTCGCCAAGCTCGTGCTCCTCTCCGGGATCACGAAGCTCGCGAGCGGCGATCCGACCTGGCGCGGCCTCACGGCGCTCGAGTACCACTTCTGGACGCAGCCGCTCCCGCCCTGGACGGCGTGGTACGCGCAGCGGCTCCCCGCGTGGATGCACGCAGGGATGACGCTCGGGACGTGCGCGATCGAGCTTGGCGCACCGTGGCTCATCCTCGCGCCGCCCCGCCTCCGAAAGCTGCGGCTCGCCGGATGCGCGCTGATCGTGCTCGGCCAGCTCGGCATCGCGGGCACCGGCAACTACGGCTTCTTCAACCTGCTCGCGATCGTGCTGTGCGTGCCCGTCCTCGACGACGCCGTGCTGCGGCGCGTGCTGCCGCTGCGGCTGGCGGTGGGCGCGCCCGAGCCCCGATGGAGGCGAGTCACGATCGGGCTGTTCGTGCCCGTGGTCGCGCTGCTCTCGGCGCTCGCGTTCGTGGCGGAGATCGCCGAGACCCTGCCGGGGGCGGGGGCTCGCCGGCGGGTTGAGAACCCGCTGCTCCGAGCCGCCGCCCCATTTCGCTCGATCAACGGGTACGGGCTGTTCCGGGTGATGACGACCGAGCGGCCGGAGCTCGTGATCGAGGGGAGCCCGGACGGCGTCCGGTGGACGGCCTACGAGTTCCGCTGGAAGCCGGGGGCGGTGACCAGAACGCCGCGCTTCGTGCAGCCGCACCAGCCCCGGCTCGACTGGCAGATGTGGTTTGCGGCGCTCAATCCCGAGGGCGCGGAGCACTGGCTCGTCCCGCTCATGCAGCGCCTGCTCGAAGGAGCGCCGGACGTGCTGGCGCTGCTCGCCGGGAATCCGTTCGGCGACGCCCCACCGCGCTACGTGCGGCTCGCCTCCTACCGCTACCGCTTCAGCACGCCGGACGTGCGCTCCCGCACCGGCGCCTGGTGGCAGCGGGAGTTCACCGGCTATCTCACGCGCGCGCTGTCGCTCCCCGGGACTCCGCCGCCACCGGATTCCGCAGCACCCCGACCCCCGGGATCTCCACCTCCACCACGTCGCCGGCCGTGAGCTGCCCGACACCCGCGGGCGTTCCGGTCGCGATCAGGTCCCCGGGCTCGAGGGTCATGACTTGCGAGATGAACGCGACGAGCGCCGCGAATCCGAACACCATGTCGCGCGCGTATCCATGCTGGCGCTCGGCGCCGTTCACGCGGCAGCGGATCTCGAGCTCTCCGAGCCGGGCCGGCTCGAGGCTCACGACGCGCGGGCCGACCGGGCAGAAGGTGTCGAACCCCTTCGCGCGGGTCCATTGCTCCTCGCCGCGCTGGATGTCCCGGGCGGTGACGTCGTTCACGCAGGTGACCCCCGCGAGTGCGGCGAGCGCCTCGGCTTCGGTCGCCCGCCGGATCCGGCGGCCGATCACCACGCCGATCTCGGCCTCGTGATCGACCCGGGCCGATTCGGGCGGCAGCACGATGGCGTCGCCGTCGCCGATCACGGCGGTGGGCGGCTTGAGGAAGACCAGCGGCTGCTTGGGAACCACGTGTCCGAGCTCCGCCGCGTGCTCGCGGTAGTTCCGTCCGACGGCGACGATTTTTCCCGGCCGCGGGATGGTCATCGTGCGGCTCCTTCTAGGCTGGGGAGAAGTTGCAAGCGCGTCGCCAAATCTGCAGGCGCACCGGAGGCAGCACCATGATGCGACCGACGAGCTGCTGCAGACCCGTTGACCTCGGTGTCATCCGGCTTATCTTCCGGCGGCGACTTTGGCCGCGCGCCCACGCTGAAGCGAAGCACCGTGCTGATTTTCCGCACCCTGCCGTGCGCCGCTCCACCTGTTCGAGGCTCAGCAGGTCCCATGAAGGCCACCGACATCCGACGCGGCCACGTCATCATGCTCGACGGACAGCCGTGCCGTGTCATGGAGTTCACGCACCGCACGCCCGGCAACCTGCGCGCCTTCGTGCAGGTGCGGCTGCGTAATCTGGTGACCGGAAACACGTTCGACACCCGGCTCTCGGCGACCGATTTCGTGGACGAAGCGCCGCTCGAGACGAAGGAGTTTCAGGTCTTGTACCGCGACCAGGGGGGCGTGCACGTGATGGACACGAACAGCTACGACCAGCACACGCTCGACACGGAGGCGATTGGCGACCACGCCGAGTGGCTCCAGCCCGAGATGCACATCCTGGTCGAATGGCTCGACGGGCGGCCCGTCGGCATCGAGCTGCCCTCGGTGGTGGAGCTGACCGTGGTGGAGACGTCGCCCGTCATGCGGAGCGCCACCAAGAACGCGAGCTCCAAGCCGGCGAAGCTGTCCAACGGCGTCACCGTCCAGGTGCCGGACTTCATCAACGAGGGCGAGAAGGTCCGGGTGGATCCGCGGCAAGGCGTTTATCTGGAGCGCG
This sequence comes from Gemmatimonadales bacterium, assembly GCA_035637235.1. Lineage (GTDB taxonomy): Bacteria > Gemmatimonadota > Gemmatimonadetes > Gemmatimonadales > GWC2-71-9 > DASUAL01. The sequence continues at coordinate 13,733 of DASPXO010000268.1, forward strand.
CGAAGTAGCGATGCGTTCCGCCGCACGACTCGACAGGCTTGGCACGGAACAGGCGTACGTGGTCCTGGGCGCGGCGCGCGCGCTCGAAGCGGCGGGCCACCAGGTGGTCCATCTCGAGATCGGCGAGCCCGACATGCCGACGCCGCCGCACGTGGTCGAGGCGGGAGTGCGGGCGCTGCGGGAGGGGCGCACCCGGTACGCGCTCGCGGCGGGGCTCCCGGAGCTGCGGGACGCGATCGCGCAATCCCTCGCGGCGCGTGGCCTACGCGCGGCGGCGGAGAACGTGGTCGTCGCTCCCGGCGCGAAGCCGATCCTGTTCTGCGCGGCGCTCGCGCTGGTCGAGCCGGGCGACGAGGTGCTCACGCCCGATCCGGGGTTCCCCATCTACGAGTCCGTCGTCCGGTTCGCGGGCGGACGCCCGGTGTACTACCCGCTCGACGAGTCGCGCGCGTTCGCACCCGACACTCAGGCCATCGCCGAACGGATCACGCCGCGGACGCGCGCGATCATTCTCAACCCGCCGCACAACCCCACCGGCGGCGTGGCGACGGCCGCCGATCTGGCGCGTCTGGCGGAGCTCGCGCAGCGACACGACCTGTGGGTCGTCGCGGACGAGGTCTACGGGCGAATCCGCTACGACGGCGGGTACGACACCATCGCGGCGCTACCCGGGATGGCCGATCGCACCTTCATCGTGGACGGCTTCTCGAAGACGTACTCGATGACGGGATGGCGGCTGGGCTACGGTGTGATGCCCGCCTGGCTCGCGGGCCCCGTCACGACGCTCATCATCAACAACGTTTCGTGCACCGCGACGTTCGTCCAATACGCCGGGATCGCGGCGCTCACCGGGCCGCAGGACGCGGTCACGCGGATGGTGTCGGGGCTCCGCGCCAAGCGCGACCACCTCACCCGGGCGCTCAACGCGTTCGAGGGGATCCGCTGCGCCACGCCGGCGGGGGCGTTCTACTGCTTCCCCGACGTCGGCGGCCTGCTCGAGCGCACGGGTATGACCTGCGAAGCGTTCGCCGACCGCCTGCTCGCCGAGGCGCACGTGGCCGTGCTGGCGGGGACCGCCTTCGGACCGGGCGGGGCGGGGCACCTGCGGCTCTCCTACGCCACCGATCCGGCGCAGCTCGACCTTGCGCTGCAGCGGCTCCGGAGCTGGGTGGGGAGCGTGGCCGGGGTCGGCGCGCGGGGGTAGGGGCACCACAGTAGGGGCACGGCAGTGCCGTGCCCCTACTGCCGTGCCCCTACCCCTGCCGTGCCCCATCCTGAGGGTTGACGTCGTCAGGCCATTGGATATCTTCCGAGCCACAATCGACGTTGCGTGGTGATTTGCCGCGTATTGCCGCCACGTTAAACAAGGCGCTAAAAAGCGACTGCCCGCGGCACTGCTTGCGCGGGCCTTTTTGTTGGGGGTCCCATGACCGAGCGTTCAGGTGGTACGACCTCGACGGTGACGCCCGCGACGCGGCGCGCCCCGGTCCTCCCCACCCTCGGGGCGCTTCCGGCCCCTCCCACCGCGCGGCCGCTCCGCTGCCGCAACTGCGGCGCCGAGCGGGACGCGGCGCCCGTGGCTATCTGCGAGCGGTGCCTCGGGCCGCTCGACCCCGTGTACGATCCGGGGCGGCGACTGCCCGACCGGCAGACGATCGCGGCGCGCGCTCCCTCTCTGTGGCGGTACAGGGAGTGGCTGCCGTTCGACGGGGAGCCCGCGCTCTCCCTCGACAGCGGGTTCACGCCGCTGGTCGACGCGCCGGCGCTGGCGCGGCGGCTCGGCGTGGCGCGCGCCTGGGTGAAGAACGACACCGTCTGCCACCCCTCGCTCTCGTTCAAGGACCGCGTCGTCGCGGCCGGGATCAACGCCGCCGCGTCGTTCGGCATCGACACGATCGGCTGTGCCTCGACTGGAAACCTCGCCAACGCCGTCGCCGCACACGCGGCGCGCGCGGGGCTCAAGGCGTGGATCTTCGTTCCGGAGGAGCTCGAAGCGCCGAAGATCATCGGCACCAGCGTGTACGGTCCCAACCTCGTGCGGGTGCGCGGCACGTACGACGACGTGAACCGGCTGTGCGCGCAGGTCGCGGATCGGTTCGGCTGGGGGATCGTGAACGTCAACCTGCGCAGCTACTACGGCCAGGGCTCCAAGACGCTCGCCTATGAGATCGCCGAGCAGCTCGGTTGGCGCGTGCCGACGGCCGTGGTGGCGCCGATGGCCGGCGGGTCTGTGGTATCGAAGCTGCGCACGGCGTTCGGGGAGTTTCTCGATGCCGGGCTCGTCGGAGGACCGCCGCCGCGCCTGTTCGGCGCCCAGGCGAGCGGATGCGCGCCGATCGTGCGGCTGGTCGAGCGGGGCGGGACCGAGCTCCAGCCCGAGGTGCCGCACACCATCTGCCGCTCGCTCGCCATCGGGAACCCCGCCGACGGCGTC
>DASPXO010000269.1:0-3484 GCA_035637235.1 Gemmatimonadales bacterium
CCGCCCGGAGATCTGGCTGTACCGCGGCGCGTGGCAGGAGTGGTCGCTCACCGAGGCCGACGTGCTCGTCCCGCTGTCGCAGGACGAGCTGCGCGCCAAGGTCCTGGCGATCTTCAAGCACCAGTCGCAGAAGGACACGGCGCCGTTCCCCGGCGGCCACGACGAGCGGGAGTTCTGGCAGCGGGTCGAGGCGCGCAATCTCGAGTCCGCGGCGCGGGCCGATCGCCTGGGCCTGCCGGAGTACTTCGCGATGGAGGCCTACGTGGTGGACCGTGACGCAACCCCGGGACGCTGAGGTCCGCGCCGCTTCGCGACGCCTCCTCGCGACGAGCGAGCGGGAGCTGCAGCGGATCGTGCTCGACATGCACGACGGACCGGTGCAGGACCTGTTCGCCGCCCTGTCCCAGCTCCAGGTGCTCGAGCGCTCGCTCGGCGCAGACCCGGCGGCCCAACAGCGCGCCACGCAGGCCGTGCGGCTGCTCGAGCGCGCGCTCGGTGAGATCCGCGATTTCATCGGGGCGTTCCGCCCCCCGGGCTTCGAGCGGCGCGCCCTCGGAGAGATCATCGAGGGGCTCGCCGTGCAGCACGAAACGCTGACCGACCAGGGGGTCGAGCTCGCCTTGTCGCCCGACCTCGGCGACTGCATCCTGCCGACGAAGATCGCGATCTACCGCATCCTCCAGGAGGCGCTCGCCAACGGCCACCGCCACTCGGGCGCCACGCGCCAGCGCGTCACCGTCGCGCGCCGCGGTGGATCCATCGCGCTGACGGTATCGGACGACGGCCGGGGATTCGACCCGCAGCACGTGCTCGCGCGCGAGGAGGGCGTCGGGGTCGAAGGCGGGCACTTCGGGCTGCGCGGGATCCAGGACCGGGTCGAGATGCTGGGTGGCACGCTCGCCATCGACAGCGCGCCCGGGCGGGGCACGTCCCTCGCCGTCACGCTCCCCGGCGAGTGAGTCCCGCGGGATGATCCGGGTGCTCCTGGCCGACGACCACGCCATCGTGGTCGAGGGCCTCCGGGCGCTGCTCGAGGGCGAGCCCGACATCACGGTCGCGGCCTGGACCACGGACGGGACCGAGGTCGTGAGGCTGGTCCGCCAGCACAAGCCCGACGTCGTGGTGCTCGACCTCGAGCTCACCACCATCAAGGGCACCGAAGTCCTCACCGCGCTGCGCGATCACGCGTCCCCGCCCAAAGTGCTGGTGCTCACCGCCTACAACGACGGCGAGTCGCTGCGCTCGGCGCTGGATGCCGGCGCGGACGGGCTGGCGCTGAAGACGGAGTCCCCGCAGCAGACGCTCACCGCCATCCGCCAGGTGCACGCGGGACAGCTCGTGTTCCCCCAGGCGGCTCGGCGCTGGATCGAGGGCCGCGCGGCCGGGGCCCCGGAGGAGCTCACCCCGCGCGAGCGCGAGGTGTGGGCCCTCGTCGCGGCGGGCCTGACCAACCCCCAAATCGCCGAGCGGCTCGGCCTCTCGGACAACACCGTCAAGTTCCACGTGCAGCACCTGTTCTCGAAGCTGGGCGTGAAGAACCGCACCGAGGCGGCGCTCAGGTACGTGCAGGCCCGGTAGACCGAAGAGCGCGGCCTCACTTCACGATCGTCAGCCCGTGCGGCACGGCGCCCGGGAAGACGTAGGCGTACAGCAACACGATCAATCCGACGATCGCGCCCAGCGCCACCGAATGCCAGAACACGTACCGGAAGATCATCCCCTCATTCCCCACCTGATTCGTCGCTGACGTCGCCACGGTGATGGACTGCGCGTCCACCATCTTGCCCATCACGCCGCCGGCCGAGTTGGCCGCGCTCATCAGGATCGGGTCGAGCCCGAGCTGTTGCGCGGTGATCCGCTGCAGGCTGCCGAATAGCGCGTTCGAGGAAGTGTCGCTGCCGGTCAGCGCCACGCCCAGCCAGCCCAGATACGTGCCGAAGAAGGGGAACAGCCAACCCGTCCGGGTGAACGCCAGCCCCAGCACGGCATCGAGCCCGGAGTAGCGAGTGGTGAACCCCAGCCCCAACATGAAGGAGATGGCGACGACCGCGAGCTTCATGCGCTTCAGCGTGTGCCAGAAAATCTTCGCCAGCTGGACCGGCCCCACGCCGAGGACCACCCCGGCGACGAGGGCGGCGATGAAGCACCCGGTCCCGGTGGCCGAAAGCCAATTGAAGTCGTAGCGCGCGGCTTCCGGGGTCAGCTTGGTCACGACCGGCGCGGCGCGCGTCACCGCGTTGTGCAGTAGCGGGACGTTCCAGACGGGAGTGGTGGCCCGGTTGATGGCGCCCTTGATCGCCGGCAGGCCCCAGGCGAGCACGGTGACCGACAGGATGGCGAACGGCATCCAGGCTTTGATGATCTGGCCCGTGGTGTGGGGGCGGGCGGGCGTGGGGTGGCTTCGCGCCTGACCCGCCGACGCCGCAGCAGACTCGCCCGCGAACCTCCAGATGCGCTTCGGCTGCCAGAACCGCAGGAAGACCACGGTCGCGACGAGCGACACGACGCCGCCAGCGATGTCCACGAGGTTCGAGTCCACGTGGTTGGACCAGAGATACTGCGTCAGGCTGAACGAGGTCCCCACCACCAGGATGGCGGGCATGACCTCGAACGTCTCGCTCCAACCCACCATCGCGCGCACCAGCCAGAAGGGCACGATCATGCCCGTGATGGGGAGAATGCGACCGACCATGGCGCTCAAGTCGGATTCCGGCAGACCCGAGACGGCGGCCAGCGTGTGCAGCGGTGTCCCGATCGCGCCCCACGCCACCGGGGAAGTGTTGGCGATCAGGTTGAGCGCGGCGGCATGGAACGGCTGGAACCCGAGACCGATCATGAACGCGCCCGCGATCGCCACCGGAGCGCCGAATCCCGCTGCACCCTCGATGAAGGCGCCGAAGCAGAACGCCACCAGCAGGAGTTGCAGACGCCGGTCGGCGGTGATCCCCGCCACCGATTCCTTCATGATCTCGAACTGACCCGTGTACACGGAGATGTCGTACAGATAGACCGCCGCCAGGACGATCCAGGCGATCTTCAGGACGCCGAATCCCACCCCATAGAGGAAGCTCATTCCCGCGAGCGGCAACGGCATCCCGAAGATCGTGACGGCGACCGCGACCGCCGTCCCGGCGCCGGCGATCGCGCACCAGTGCGGTCTGACTCGCAGCCCGGCCAGCAAGCCGAACAGCACCAGGATCGGTAGCGCCGCCACGAGAGTGGACAGGATCCAGTTGTGCAGCGGGTCGTACACCTGGGTCCACGTCATTGCTCACTCCTTTCTAAGATGCGGAGGATCTCGTCCTTGGCCCGCAGGAGCTCAGAAGATCGCGATGAGCTGCGCGACGACCTCATTGCCCGTGGACACCGGCCGTTCCGACTTGAGGATCCCGTTCACCAAGAGGCGGATGCTCTCCCCTCGCGACAAGATGGTAACGCCCACGGTCGTGTACGTGAGGCGGCTCTCCGTCGTCGCAGCGCCGGT
>DASPXO010000270.1:0-15766 GCA_035637235.1 Gemmatimonadales bacterium
CCCCTTCTGGGGCAGGAACTCCGGATCGGACTCGCGCCGGAACAGCCCGCGGCGGGTGGCCCAGCGCAGCGCCCCGCCGGGCGCGTACTTGCGGATCTCGTCCTGCACGAGCGGCGCGAAGTACACCGCGCCGTCCGGTCCGACGGCCGTCGCGCCGGCGTTGACGATGGCGGTGAGGAGGGGGAGCGCGGGGACGCGTGCGCTGGCCAGTCCCGCCACCTGGCGGCCCAGCGTGTCGAGCATCCGGATCAGCGGTGCGGTGTCCGCTGCGACGCCCTCCCCGAGCACCGGGACGCGGTAGGGGGAGCGTACCGCGGCGATCCGCGTTCCTGCCGCCGCGTAGAGTGAGGCGTAGTCGGGGCTCTGCCACTCGCGGAGCGCGTGGCCCGCGGTGTCGAAGACGACGCCCTCGCCGGTCTCCTCCGTGACCAGCACGTTCCCGCCGAGCGCGGCCACCGCGACCGGCCGCGCGAGCCGCGGGCCCGCGAAGCTCTTCGCGATACGGAGCGCACGGTCAAACGCGAGGATCCGACTGTGCTCGGGATCGGGCGCCCAGGACAAGCCGCCCTGGATCGCCGCGGGGGAGCGGTTGAGGAAGAGGAGGCGGAAGCCGCCGGGGGCCGGGGAGCGGCAGGCCGAGAGCGCCGCGACCGCGAGCGCGGCGCCCCCTGCCAGCCTCCGGCGCATCAGCTCTCGGCCGAGACCGTCTTGATCTCGATCGTGTGCAGGCCGCTCACGGACCGGTGCGTGCCCGTCACCTTCACCTTCCCCTCGGCGTACTGGGCCAGCTTCGAGTTCTGGGGATCGCCCGGCTTCGAGCTCACCGGGACGTAGATCGTGCCGTCGCTCGACAGGATCCCGTAGGGCACGCCCGCCTTGGCGCACGCCTGCGCGCACGCCTTGTGGCCCGCGCCCGACGCGCCGTTGGTGGTGTAGCAGTTGAGGTCGATTACCTGGCCCGTGATCGTCATCTCGTCGCCGGCGGCGGCGCCGTGGCCCTGCGCCGCGAGTGGCAGCGCAGAGCAGGCCAGCACGGCCGTGGCGGCCAGAATCCGCTTCAACATCGTCGCACCTCCCGTTTCGAGTACTTGAGGAAAGAACCTGGTTTCGGAGGCGACGCGTGGTCGCGCCCCGTGTACCATACGCTCCCGGCGGAGGTTCCAGATTGGGGTATATTGGCCTCGATGCAGGCGTATCGTGAGCTCCTGGACACGTTTGGCCGCGCCTGGGAGCGGGGCGACGTGGACGCGATCGTCTCCGTGTTCGCGCCCGACGCCGTCTTCCTCGAGAGCCCCTTCAGCCAGCGGAGCGCCGGCGGCGCCGCCATCCGAGCCTACTGGCAGGACGTGCCGGTCAATCAGGCGGAGGTCACGTTCAAGGCGGGGGAGGTCTACGTGGCGGGCCCGTGGTTCGCGACCGAGTTCCGCTGCACGTACCGGCGGCGGCGCACCGGAGAATGGGTGGACGCGCGCGGCGCGATGTTCTGCGAGACGAAGGACGACAAGATCACGGAAATGAGGATGTACTGGCATCGACACCCCTAGGACGTGTGCCGTCCCACGTACTCGAGCGCTTCTTGCATCAGCCCGGCGTCGCGCATCCCGACCTGCATGGCCCGGGTCACGGCCTGATCCTCGTCCAGCCCCTGGTCGAGGATGAAATAGGGCAGCAGCGTCACGCCTACCCTGTTCCCGCTGCTGCAGTGGAAGAGGACCCGCTTCTTGCCGGCGAGCCCCCGCAGCGTCGCCCGCACCTTGTCGAACGTCTCGTCGCTCAGCGGTCCGTGGCTCACGGGAATGTTGATGTACTCGAGACCCGCCTGGCGCGCTGCGTCGGCCGCGGGGAACGGCCGGGGCTCCATCGGCTCGCGGATGTCGAGCACCACCTCGCACCCGGCGCGCTCCAAGGCCAGGAGCTGTTCCACGGTGGGCTGGCCGCCGGTGACGATGCCGGGGATCGGCTCGCAGGCGTTCGGGAGGTCGGCGACGGCGTCGAGGAGTTGGCTCATAAATGTCCCTTGGACGGACATGTGCTGTCCCCCGGGGGGGGCACCCTGGGGTTTAACTCCCAAGGGCGGCGCGGTCAAACCAACAGCCCGAACCGGCATGCTTCTTGATACTTAAGGCTGGTCCAGGCGTATATACAGGACAGGCCAAATGATACACGCGCTGATGGTGTCCCTGCTCGTTGCCGCGCCGCCCGGCGCGACGACGGCCGCAGTGCAAAGCGACGACCCACCGATCAAAGTCTGGCTCAATCAGGACAACTACTTTCTGCGCGGCGACAGGGCGCGAGTCAACGTGAAGCCGTCCGAGGACGGCTATCTCGTCGTGCTCCGCGCCGACGCGGACGGTCGGGTGCGGGTGCTGTTCCCGCTCGATCCGGGGGACGACGCCTTCGTGCGCGGCGGCAGGAAGATCGAGCTGCGGGGCCGCGGCGATCGCGCGGCATTCTCGATCGACGACCGCGAGGGCTCCGGGCTCGTGCTCGCCGCACGGTCGGCGAGCCCGTTCAAATTCGACGAGTTCGTGCGCGGTGATCACTGGGACTACGGCGCGCTGAGCTCGGGCGAGGCGGATCGCGATAAGGAGCAGGCGCTGCTCGACGTCGTGCAGCGCATGGCGACCGGCAGCCACTTCGACTACGACGTGGTGAGCTACACCGTCGCGTCGTCGCGGGACTACTACTACCCCCGCTACTCGTGGCTGCGGATGAGCTACGGGTACGGCTGGCCCTCTTACCGTTCCGGCTTCTACAGCAATGCCTGCTTCGATCCGTTCTGGTCCGATCCATTCCTCTGTGGGTCGTTCTACGATCCCTTCTTCTACGGCTACGGGCGCAGCCGGTACTATTACGATCCGTTCTTCTACGGGCCGCGGATCGTCGTGTATCGGCCGTACATCTATCGGCCGTACCGCCCGCGCTCCGGCGGCGGGCTGTTCATCGACCGGGCGTGGGAGGGTTCCGGAGGTCGGCTGGCGTTCAGGGACCGCACGGCCACGCCGCCCACGGTGATGGGCGTCGCCCCACGGCTCCGCTTCCCGCAGGGCACGCTGCTCCTGGCCGCCGAGGGGCGGCGCGTACCAGCGTCCGCGCCGACTCCGGTCCGGGTGCGGGATCGGGCCCCAGGCGACCGCGAGGCGTTGTCGCCCGGCCGACGCGAGCCGGAGGCGCGGCCGTCGGATCGCCAGGACAACGGGCGTTGGGAGCGGCCGGCTCCCGAGCGGCGCGAGGGCGGGCGCAGCGCCGATCATCCTCCCGCATCGCGCGGTCGGGAGTCGGGCGGCGGGGGCAGTGGGGGAGGGAGTGGTGGAGGCGGGCGACGCGCTAGCGGCGGTGGGGGAGGGGGAGGGGGAGGGGGAGGCTCGTCGGCGGGCCGCGCGTCGGGCTCGTCAGGGTCCGGCCGGTCGGCTCCTTCCAACGGGGGCGGGCGGCGCCGGTCGTAACCGCGACAGCGGACTCCATGGCCCCGGGCGTGAGCCCGGGGCCTTTTGTTGAAGCTCCCCCACCACGTAGGCTCCATAGGCCCGGGCGTAAGCCCGGGCCTTTCATTGACGCCCGGGGCCTTTCGAGCCTCGACGCCCGGGGCCTTTCGAGCCTCGCAGGGGCATCCGAACACTCCCCCAAAAAGAGAGCCCCGGGCTCACGCCCGGGGCTATGGCTCACGCCTGGAGCCATTTCCCTTTTCCCCCGTCCTGACCGACCTCCGCGCGTTTCCCCCGCACGCGCTACATTCGCCCCGTCCGTGACCGACCTCAAACGTTCTCTGCGCCTCACCGACGGCCTGGCCATGGTCGTGGGCATCATGGTCGGGTCCGGGATCTTTCGCACGCCCGGGCTCGTGGCGGCGCAGCTCGGCCGCCCCTGGCTCACGTTCGTCGCGTGGGTGCTGGGTGGCGCGCTGGCCCTGCTCGGCGCGCTCTGCTTCGCCGAGCTGGCGACCCGTCATCCCCGAGCCGGCGGCAAGTACGTGTACGTGCGCGAGGCATTCGGCCCGCGCGCCGGGCTCGTAGTGGGAGCGGTCGAGGCGCTGGCCATCTATACGGCGGCGATCGCCGCGATCGCCGTCGCCGCCGGGGAGTTCCTGGTACGGCTCGCCGGCGCGAGCGCTGCGCTGACGCCCTGGCTCGGCGCTGGCTTGGTCGCCGCGTTCACCGCCGTGAACATCGTGGGCGTCGCGTCCGGGAGACGGGTCCAGAACGCCGTCACCGCCGCGAAAGTGCTCGCGCTCGGCGGGGTCGTGGTCATCGCGTTCGCACGCGGCAGCGGAGCCGGCTGGCACGGCGAGCTCGCCGCAGCGCCGCGCGGGGCGGCGGTGTGGGCGGCCCTGGCTGCCGCCTCGCAGCCCGTGATCTGGACGTACTACGGCTACCCCGACGCCGCGAAGATCGCCGAAGAGGTAGTGGATCCCGGGCGCACGCTGCCCCGGGTGTTCCTCGGCGGGATCGCCGTCGCCGCCACGCTGTACCTGCTCCTGAACGCCGCGTTCCTGCACGTGCTCCCGCTCGAGCGGATCGCGAGCTCGAACCTCGTCGCCGCGGACGCGGCGAACGCGATCATCGGGGCGCGGGGCGGCGCCGTGGTGGCGGCGCTCGCGCTGCTCGTGGTGCTCGCGTCGCTGAACGGCAACATCTTCGTGACGCCGCGCGTCCTGTTCGGCCTGGCGCGTGAGGGTCTCGCGCCCGGCGTGCTCGCGCGCGTGAACCCGGGCGGGACGCCGTGGGTGGCGATGCTCCTGGTCGGGGCCGTGGCCGTCGCGCTCGCGGCCACGGGCACGTTCGAGAAGCTGCTGGGCCTGGCGATCGTGCTGATCCTCGTGATTGACGGGTTCACCGTGGTGGCGCTGTTCAGGCTGCGGGCAAGGGAGCCCCGGGCCCCCTTCCGCGTGCCGGTGTATCCAGGAGCGCCGATCCTGTTTGTCGGTGTCTATCTCGCTCTGTTCATCGGAACCGCGCTGACTCGGCCGGTGCTGGTGCTCGTCGCCTCGGGCGTGCTGGGCGCGGCGTATGGAATGAGTTGGGCGGTGAAGGGCGGTGGAGGGCGGTGAAAGGCGGGCGAGGCCGATGCCACGGGCGCTCGCCCTCTGGCGCCCGCCCGGTCACGGTTGCGATTGTTCTCGGAGGAGGGGAAGGACCTCGCGAGTGCGAGTGCTGATCATCGAGGACGATCCCGAGCTGGCGGGCCTACTGCGCGACGGCCTGCGCGCGGAGCGCATCGATCCTACGCTGGCGACGACGTTCGCGGACGGCCTGAAGCAGGCCAGCTCCGGCAGCTACGACGTCATCATCCTCGATGTCCGTCTGCCCGGAGGCAGCGGCGTCGAGCTGTGCGCCGAGCTGCGGCGCGGGGGCGGCACCACGCCCGTGCTGATGCTGACGGCGCTCGACGCGGTGGACGACCGGGTGCGCGGGCTGGAGGTCGGCGCGGACGACTACGTGACGAAGCCGTTCGCCTTTCGGGAGCTCGTGGCGCGGCTCAAGGCGCTGGCGCGGCGCCGGCCGGCGCTCGCGCCTGCGCGGGTTCGCGTCGCGGACCTGGAGGTCGATCTCGCGGCGCGCGAGGTGCGTCGCGGCGGCCGGCCGATCACGCTCACCGCCAAGGAATTCGCGCTGCTCGAGCTGTTCGTCCTGCACCCGGGACGCGTGCTCGACCGCACCACCATCACCGCGCACGTGTGGGACGACAACCACGATCCCTTCGTCAACGTGCTCGAGGTGCTGATCCGCCGCCTGCGCCGCAAGATCGACGACGACTTCGAGCCGAAACTCATCACCACGCTGCGCGGCGCGGGATACCGGTTTGGCGCGTGAGGTTCCCGTGATGCCGGCGCTCGCACGCCTGCGGCTCCAGTTAACGGCCTGGTACGCCGGCGTGCTCACGCTCGTCCTCCTCTTGCTCGGCGGGGGCCTGTTCCTGACGATCCGCCACCAGATGTCCCGCCACGTCGACAAGTCGTTGGGGTCCGCCGCGGCGGCGCTCGAGGAAGCGGTGCGGATCCGCGAGACGGAGCGCGCCGCTGCGCGCGGCGCCGTCGTCGACGCAGTGGACGAGCTGCACATCCCCGACCGGTCGCTCTATCTCCTCGACGCCGAGTTTCGCCCCATCAAGCCGGCGGAGCTCTCCGACTGGATCCGCGACGCGATCCGCAAGGCCGCGGAGTCGCGGCACGGGTTCGGCAACGTGGACGCCCCGGACGGTCGCGAGCTCCGGGCCTACGCCGAGCGCTTCACGAGCACCGCGGGGATGCCGTACGTCGCCGCGGTCCTGGCCGACCGCGGGGAGCTGGAGGACGACTACGCTTCGTTGATCGCGGCCTTCGGCGCCGCCGCGCTGGCGGCGATGCTGCTCCTCACGGGCGGCGGCTACGTGCTGGTGCGCAAGTCGACCGCGCCGGTAGAGCGCTCGATGGAGCAGATGCGGCGCTTCATGGCCGACGCGGCGCACGAGCTGCGCACGCCGATCGCGATCCTGCGGGCGCAGGCGGATGTCGCGGTCGGTCGGCCCCGGGAGGCGGCGCGCGACGCGTCCGCCTTCCAGGCGATCGAGCGGGAGGCGACCCGGCTGGGCGGGATCGTCGGCGACCTCCTCACCCTGGCGCGCGCCGATGCCGGCGAGCGCGGGGTGGCGCAGGAGCCGCTGTATCTGGACGACGTGGCGGCCGACGCCGTCGCGGCGGTGCGGGCCCTGGCCGAGCGCAAGCAGGTTCGCCTCGAGGTCGGCGCCTTCGAAGAGGCCCGGATCACGGGGGCTCCCGCGCTGGTGCGCCAGCTGCTCGTGATCGTGCTCGACAATGCCGTCAAGTTCACGCCGGGGGGCGGCCACGTGCGCCTGGACGTGGCGACCCAGGACGGCCGGGCGGCGGTCGTGGTCGCGGACACGGGAGTCGGCATCCCGGCCGACCAGCTCCCCCGAGTGTTCGAGCGATTCTATCGCGGCGACGCGGCCCGCCGGGAGGGAGAGGGCGCCGGCCTCGGTCTGGCGATCGCCCGCTGGATCGCCGACGCGCACGGCGCGCGCATCGACATCGCCTCCACGCCGGGCGCCGGCACCCGCGTCACGATCACGTGGCCCTCGATACGGCGGGCCGACGTTTCTTCATCGCGCGGCAGAATCGCGTGATAGTCGTCGATCCGCCGAGAGGGAAGGTCGAGGTGGAGATCCCCGGCCTCGAGCCCTAGGCCGGCTCGCGGTCCGGCGGCGGCAGGGTGTAGGCCGGTCCCCGGATCGCCACGAGCAGCGTGGGCACGGCGAACAGCGTGATCGGCGTGGAGAGGGCGAGCCCGCCGATCACGGCGAGGGCGAGGGGTCGCTGCAGCTCGCTCCCCGCGCCGAGCCCGAGGGCGAGGGGCAGCAACCCGAAGAGCGTGCACAGCGTCGTCATGAGGATCGGGCGCAGCCGGACCCGCGCGGCCTCATGGATCGCCTCTTCCAGCGCTACGCCGGCGGCCCGCATCCGCAGCCGGGTGAAGTCGAGCAGGATGATGCCGTTCTTCACGATGAGCCCCACCAGCAGGATCAGCCCCATGAGCGAGGAGACGTTGAGCACGGTGCCGGTGGCGAGCAGCAGCATCAGGGCGCCGACGAACGAGACGGGTGCCACGAGTAGCACGACGAGCGGCTCGGTGAAGGACTCGAACTGCACCACCATCACCGCGCACACGCTCACCGCGGCGAGCGCGAGCACCAGGAGGAGCGCCCGAAACGCCTCCTGCTGACCCGCGTACTGCCCGCCCAGCGCGACGCGCACGCCCCGCGGGGCCGGGTGCGCGGCGAGCACCCGGCGCACGTCGCCCATCACCCCGCCAAGCGAGCGTCCGCTCACGTCGGCGGTCAGCGCGATCATCTGCTGCTGGTTTTCGCGATCGAGGGCGAGCCGCGACTCCGCGGGCTCGAACGCGGCGAGGCTCCCGAGCGGGGTCGCCCGGCCGCCACGCGCCGCGACGATGGGCAAAGCGCGCAGGCGCAGCGGGTCGAAGCGGATCGAATCCGGCGCCCGCACGCGCACCGCCACGGGCCGGTCTTCGACCCGGATCTCGCCGGCCGGCGTGCCCAGCAGCGCTGCGGCGACCGTGTTGCCCACGTCGACCGGCGCCATGCCGATGCGGTCGGCCTCCGCCTGGTTCACGCGCATCAGCAGCTCCGCCGTGGGCTCGCTCACCCCGTTGTAGAGGTCCTCGAGGCCGGTGATCTTCTCGATGTCGGGCGCGAGCCGCCGCGCATACGCCTCCAGCGTGTCCAGCGGCTCGCCGTACAGCTTGATCTCGACCGGGCGGGCGGCGCCCGCGAGATCGTTGATCACGTCGGCGAGGATCTGCATGAACTCGATGTGCAGCCGCGGCACCGCGCCCTGGATCCGGTCACGCACGTCGTCGATCACCTGGAACACGTCGCGCGAGCGTCGACCGCGTGACGCGAGCCGCACGACGATGTCTCCGCGGTTCTGGGCCGTGGCGAACATGCCCAGCTCGGCGCCGGTGCGGCGCGCCGTCCCCGTGACTTCGGGCGTGGCCGCGAGCAGGCTCTCGGCGACGCCGAGCTGGCGGTCGGTTTCGGCGAGCGCAGTGCCGCCCGGCGTCCAGTAGTCGAGGATGAACGCCCCCTCGTCGATCTCCGGGAGGAAGCCCGTTCCCACGACGCGCCACAGCCCGGCCCCCAGCGCGACGAGCGCGACGGCGGCGACTGCGATCCGGCGGGGATGGTGCAGCGCGGCGACGAGGGCGCGCTCGTAGCGCGGCGCGAGCGCGTCGAGCGCCCGTTCGAGCCGGGCCAGGGGACGCCAGCGGGGAGCCGTCGCCTCCACTTCGCGCGCGGTGACGAACTGCGCGGCGAGGAGCGGAATGAGCGTGAGCGCCAGCGCGAGCGAGACGAGCACCGCCACCGTGAGCGTCGCGGCCAGGGCCGCGAAGAACTGCCCCACCACCCCCTGGAGCAGGCCGAGCGGGAGGAACACGACCACCGTGGTGATGGTGGACGTGGTGACGGGCCAGATCAGCTCCTGCACGGCGGCGCGGATGGCGGCGAGCCGGCCGCCCCCGGCGCGGAGCAGCAGGTGGCGCGCGATGTTCTCGGTGACCACGACCGCGTCGTCGATCACCAGGCCGATCGCGATCGCCATCGCGCCCAGGGTCATCAGGTTGAACGTCTGGCCGATCACCCACATCAAGAACACCGTCACGGCGAGCGTCACCGGGATCGCGGCCGCGCTGATCGCGGTGATGCGGCCGTGGCGCAGGAACAGGAGCAGCACCAGCACGGCGAGCACGGCGCCGATCAGCATGGCATCCCGCACCGAGTGGACCGCGTCGCGCACCAGGGCGGCCTGGTCGTACACCCGCTTGAGGTGCACGCCCGGCGGAAGGCTGGGCGCGAGCGCGGCGACGATGCCGGCCACGCTGTCGGCGACGTCGAGGGTGTTGCCCTCGACCTGCCGCGCGACGTTGATGAGCGCGGCGGGCTTGCCGTCGCCCGCGACGCTGCGAACGTGATCCTCCGTCCCCACCTGCACGCTCGCCACGTCCCGCACCCGCAGGCCGTGGGCGATCACGACGTTGCCGACGTCGTCGGGCCCGTGAGCCTCCTGGTCGGTCACGATCAGGTATTGACGGTAGTCCTGCGCGACCCGCCCCACCGCCTGCACCGTGACCGCCCGCCGGATCGCGTCGGCCAGGTCGGTGTAGCTGAGCCCCAGGGCTCCGAGCCGCGTGGGGTCGGCCACGACCTCGATCTCGCGCACGTCGCTGCCCTGCACGTCCACGCGGCCCACTCCGGGCACGCGCGAGATGAGCGGCTTGATCTCGTAACGCGCGATGTCGTACAGGGTGGCGGGATCGCCGCCCTCGAGGTTGTAGGAGATGATAGGGAACAGGGACGGCGTGAGCCGCTCGATCTGAATGTCCAGGTCGGGCGGCAGCGTCGTCTGGATCTGACTCACCCGCGCCCGCACGAGCTGCAGCGCGTAGGCCATGTCGGTGGGCGGCGCGAAGGTGATGGCGACCTCGCTCGCGCCGCGAATCGAGTGGGACTGCACCCGCGTCACCCCGGGCACGACGCTCACGGCTTCCTCGAGGGGCCGCGTGATGCTGAACACCACCTGCCGCGCGCCCAGCGTGGAGCCCTCGGCGACGATCTTGATCCGCGAGAAGAGGAGCTCGGGGTAGATGGCCGACGGGAGCTGGAACGCGGTCCACACGCCGGCGATGGAGAGCAGCGCCGTGGCGAGATAGACGACGCGGCGCTGGCGGCTGAGGACGTCGAACAGCGTCATCGGGGAGGAGCGGGAGCCCGCACGATCCTCGCGCCGTCGGCGACGCCGTAGGCGCCGCTCGTCACGACCACCTCACCGGCCGCGAGCCCGCTCGTGATCTCCGCCACGGCTGCGGTGCGGCCGCCGACCGTGACGGCCCGGCTGTGGGCCACGCCGCCCGAGTCGACGACGAACACCTGAAAGCCCTCTCCACCCGGCGCGGGCACGAGCGCGGCGACGGGGACCGTGATGGCGTGCGGCTCGACGGCGGTGATGAGCCGCCCGAACACCGACTCCCCGATCCGCAACGGGCGCTCGGAGCGTCGCAGGCGCACGCGGACGGCGACCGCCCGGGACAGGGAATCGACCGCGGCCGCGACGCCGGTGACGACGCCCGCGCCGAGCGGGTCGCCGCGCAGGGTCTCGCCGGCCGAGAGCGACACGGAGTCTCTGTCGCGGATCTCGGCGGCCTCCGCGGGCGAAACGTTGAACACGACGTCGAGGGCCTCGGGGTCGGCGACCTGGACGAGCGGCTGGGTCGCGTCCACCGAGGCGCCGAGCACGGCGGTCATGCGCGTGACGACCCCGCCGAGCGGCGCGCGCAGGGTCGCGAGCTGCTGGGCGCGGCGCGCCGTCACGGCGGCGAGCCGCGCCTGGGCGAGGTCGGCGGCCGCCTGGTCCCTCTCCTTCTGCGGCAAGATTCCCGCCTGCACCAGGCGCACCGCCCGGTCGTAGGCATGTTGCGCGTTCTCGAGCGCCGTGGCGGCGCTCTGCGCCGCGGCATCGAACGGCGCCCGCTCGAACTCGATCAGCGTGTCGCCCTCGGCCACGCGCTCGCCTGGGGCGACGAAGATGCGCGCCACCCGGGTTGGCCCCGGGGCTGCGAGCTCGGCGAAGCGCCCCGGGCGCGGGGTCACGGTGCCGATGGCGCGCACCACGTGGGCGAACGGCTGCGCGGTCGCCGGCGCCGTCTGCGCCGCGACGGCGGTCCGGACTGCGGGCGACTCCGCGTCATCGGCGGCGCGCGCGCGGCAGCGGGCCGCCAGCACGAGGAGGAGGAGGAGGAGGAGGCGTCTCACCGCTCGCCCGCGGAGGCGGTGACGAGGCCAACGAGGCCCGCCGCGTCGTTCGCGCGGGCGACGTCGTCGACGTAACGGCCCAGCGCCTCGCGCGCGTTGCGCTGCGCCTCGAGCACGGTGGCGAGAGGAACCGCGCCTTCGGCGTAGGCCTGGAGCGACATCGCCGCGACGCGGTCGGCGCTCGCCAGCAGGCGCCGGTCGCGCGCCAGCCGCGCCAGCGCGGCCGCGAGTCCGCGCTGCGCGCGCGTCAGGTCCGCCGCCGCCTCGCGGCGCGCGAGGTCCAGGTTGGCCTGCGCGCGGTCGCGCGCCGCCCGCGCCTGTCCGACCGCGCCGCCGTTCCAGTTGAACAACGGCAGCGGCAACGACAACCCGATCGTCGGCAGCGCGCCCTGCGTCGGATCGGCCGGATCGCCGTGCTCCACCCCCACTTGAAGACTGGGCGCGGGAAGCACGCTGCGGTGGGCGAGCGCGAGGGAGCGCTCCTCGGCGCGCAGCGTCGCCGCCGCCGCCGTGACCCGCAGCGGCTCGCCCGGGTCGCCCGGCACGGTGTCCGCGGGCGGCGCGAGCGAGTCGGCGAGCGTGATGCCCGGCGTGTCGGCCGGCAGCCCCATGGCGAGCTGGACGCCGAGCAGCGCGTCGAGCGCGGCGAGTGAGTCGTCCACCGCGACGTTCTCGAGCTGGCCCGCGTTCACCTCGGCGAGCCGCACATCCAGCTCGCTCACGTCGCCGACCTCGCGGCGCAACCGCGCCATGCGGAGCAGGCTGTCGGCGTCGCTCGCGTTGCGGCGCGACAGCCCAGCGTGGGCCGCTGCGGCGAGCGCGCGCGTGTAGGCGGTATCGACGTCGAACCGGATCGCGGCACGCTCGTAGGCGAAGCCGTAGCGGGCCGCGTCCTGCCCCGACGCGGCGGCGCCGATGCGCGCCGAGCGGAGCCACGGCAGGTCGAGCGCCAGATCGGCGATGTAGTGGTAGCGCGGGACGTCCTGCGTGTAGGTCGCGGCGAACGACGGGTTAGGGTAGGCCCGGGCGGCGCGCAGCACGCCGGCCGCAGCCGCCATATCGGCGCGGCCCAAGGCCGCCCGCGCGCCGCGCGTGAGGGCCGCGGCCACGGCGTCGGCCCGCGTCACCGGCTGCTGGCCGGCGAGCGGGGCGGCCGCCACACCGCCGAGTGTCGCGATGAGAACGGAAGTACGGATGACCACGCGACAAAGCTAGCCCGGCGAACCTGTCAGGAAGATGACAAGGCACGGCTCATTCCGGCTCGAGTCCCTCTATCCGATGCGTCTCCTGCTGGCTCCCCGTGACGTTGGCGGGCCGATAGAGGATTACGCGCGCCCGCTCGAGGGTGATGAGCCCGCCGCCGATCATCTCGTCCAGCTCGGGGAGGATCTTCTGGATCGTCTCCTCGGTTTCCACGACCTCGATGATGAGCGGCAGGTCGAGCGACAGCCGCAGGATCTTGTCGGTGTGCACGACGCTCGACGCGCCGAAGCCCGCCACCCCGCGCAGCACCGTGGCGCCGGCGAGCCCCCTCTCGCGGAATTTCTCGAGCACGGCCTCGTACAGCGGCTTGCCGTGATACTTGTCGCTCTCGCCGATGAAGACTCGCATGAGGGTGCGCTCACCGGTGAATCGATGCGGCATGGAACCTCCTTCAAAGCAATTTCTCCGCGGCCGCCAGCCCCGCCACCGTGGCCACCAGGCATCCGAACACCGTCCCTCCCGCGTACAGCCCCGCGCGCCAGTACTCGCCGTCCGTGAGCAGCGCTACGGTCTCGTAGCTGAACGTGCTCATCGTCGTGAACGCGCCGCAGAAGCCGATCGTGAGCCCGCCGCGCAGCTCCGGCGAGACGACCGTCGAGCCGGTGGCGAGCCGCATGATGAAGCCGAGCAGGAGCGAGCCCGCGACGTTGATCGCGAGCGTGCCGAGCGGGAACGCGGCCGAGCGCGGCTGAATGATGCCCTGCAAGACATATCGCGCCAGCGTGCCGATGATTCCCCCGAGGGCGATGTAGGCGGTCATCGACATAAAAAGACTCCTCCCGCGGTCGTTCGGGTAGGAGTAAGGCGCATGGTCAGCGAGTGGCTGGTGATCGGGGGTGCTGCGTTCGTCGCGAGCACGCTCGCCGCCGTGGCGGGGTTCGGGGGCGCTGCCGTGCTCCTGCCGGCGCTGGTCGCGGCGTTCGGGGTCCGGGACGCGATCCCGATCCTGACCGTGGCGCAGCTCGCCGGCAACGGGAGTCGGGTGTGGTTCAACCGGCGCGAGGTGCACGTCCCCGTGGTGGGATGGTTCGCGCTCGGCGCGGTGCCGCTCGCGCTCCTGGGCGGCGTGCTGTTCGCCACCGCGCCGCTCGGCGCCCTGAAGCGGCTGGTGGGTGCATTCCTGCTCCTCATGGTCCTGTGGCGCCACGTCCCGCGCGCGCGTGCGTGGCGCCCCGGCCTCGTGGCCTTCGCCGGGATCGGCGCGGCGTTCAGCTTCCTCTCGGCGCTGATCGGCAGCGTCGGCCCCATGATGGCTCCGTTCTTTCTCGCCTACGGGCTGGTCAAGGGCGCCTACATCGGGACCGAAGCCCTCGCCACGGTCGTGATGCACGTGACGAAGCTCGCCGCCTATCAGGGAACGGCCATCCTCACGATCCGGGCCGTCGCGATCGGACTGGCGCTCGGCCCGATCATGGTCGTGGGGTCCGCCGCTGGGAAGCGGCTTCTCGACCGGCTGCCGGAGCGGGTGTTTGTGGTGATTATCGAGGTCGTGCTCGTCGCGACCGGCGGGTGGTTCTTGGTGGGAGACTGAACGGCGTGGAGGGAGACCGTGGAGGGAAACGGTGGAGGAGCGACGTGAGGGACTACGCAGGTCCTCCACGGGGTTCCTCCACGCCTTGTCCTCAACGTTTCCCCTCCGCGTATCTTTAGTCTCATGGTTCGGCTCGCCATCGCCCAGCTCCGCCCCACCAAAGGCGAATACGCCGTCAACGTCCAGCGGATCGGCGGGGCGCTCGCACAGGTCGCGAAGCTCGAGCCGCCGGTCGATCTCCTGATCTTCCCCGAGACCGCGACCTCGGGCTACTTCGTCGAGGGGGGAGTGCGGGACGTGGCGGTGACGGCGGGGACGCTGTTCCGCGATCTCACGCTGCAGCACGCAGCGGCGCACGCGCCGCCGCTCGACGTCGCGGTGGGGTTCTACGAGGTGTTCCAGAACCACTTCCACAACTCCTGCCTTTACGCTTCACTCGGCAACGCCTCACCCGGCAACGCTTCACCCGGGAACGCCTCTCCTGCTACCGGCATTCGCCACGTGCACCGGAAGGTATTTCTCCCCACCTACGGCATGTTCGACGAGGAGCGGTTCGTCGAGCGGGGCCACGAGGTGCGGGCGTTCGATACCCGGTGGGGCCGGGCGGCGATCCTCATCTGCGAGGACGCCTGGCACTCGCTCACGGGCACCATCGCTGCGCTGGACGGCGCGCAGCTCGTCATCGTGCCGAGCGCATCGCCGGCCCGCGGCACCGGCGTGGACGAGGAGGGCACGCGCCTGCCGGCGAGCATCGTGCGCTGGGAGCGCGTCGTACGGGGGATCGCGGGCGAGCACGGCGTGTGGGTGGCCCTCGCGAATCTCGTCGGCTTCGAGGGTGGGAAGGGGTTCCCCGGCGGCTCCGCGCTCGTGAACCCGAGCGGCCAGATCGTGCTGCGCGGGCCCCTGTTCGAGGAGGCGGTGCTGACCTATGACGTCGACCTGGACGAGCTGACGCGGGCGCGGGCGGACTCTCCCTTGCTGGCCGACCTGGAGGTGAACCTCCCGCATCTCATCAAGAACCTCGGGGGGCGGAGGACGGGAGGCGGGAGCAAGCAACGCGAGGCGGTGCAATTCGATCCGGCCACCAACGGGTCCTCACCCGTCTCCCGGGTTCCGCCTCCGGTCTCCGGCGTTCACGTGATCGGGAAAGGGGTGGACGAGGGGG
The DNA here is from genome assembly GCA_035637235.1 of Gemmatimonadales bacterium. Lineage (GTDB taxonomy): Bacteria > Gemmatimonadota > Gemmatimonadetes > Gemmatimonadales > GWC2-71-9 > DASUAL01. Next base: position 15,282 of record DASPXO010000270.1, read on the forward strand.
ATCCCCTCGCGCTCGACTGCGAGCTGGCCCGTCTCTGGCTCGTCAGCTTCCTGCGGGACGAAGTCGTCCGCCGCCGTGGGTTCACGAAGGGGATCGTGGGGCTGTCGGGCGGCGTGGACTCGTCGCTCACCGCGTTCCTCGCCGTCCTAGCCTTGGGAAAAGAGAACGTCGTCGGCGTGCGGATGCCGTACCAGACGTCGAGCCCGGAGAGCCTGGAGCACGCCGGGCTCGTGATCGAGCGGCTCGGCATCGAGTCGATCACGATCGACATCACCCCAGCCGTGGACGGCTACCTCGCGCAGATCGGGGACGCGGACCCGCTGCGCCGCGGGAACGTGTGCGCCCGCGAGCGGATGATCGTGCTGTTCGACCTCTCCGCGAAGCACAAGGCGCTGCCGATCGGCACCAGCAACAAGTCGGAGCGGCTGCTCGGCTATTTCACCTGGCACGCCGACGACACGCCGCCGGTCAACCCGCTCGGCGAT
>DASPXO010000271.1:0-2903 GCA_035637235.1 Gemmatimonadales bacterium
CCGTGGGCCCGCAGCTCGACCGCGGCGAGCAGCATCCCGTCGGCCGGCGTCCAGCCCTGGACCGGGGGAAGGCTCACGGTGGCCGCGAGCCGGCGAGTTGCCTCGTCCGCTCGCCCCAGCGCCGCGAAGGCCCGGACCTGCGTGATCAGCACCTGCGGATTGTCGGGAAACCGGTGCGCCCCTTCGAGCGCCTCTTTGAGCTCGCGACGATGGTCGCCCAGCAGGTGCAAGGCGGTGGTCAAGTCGGACCAGTACACCCACCAGCCGCGGGTGAAGCCGCGGTCGGGACCGAGCGCGACCAGGGCGTCCACCGCCTCGCGCGGACGATTGAGCGCCATCGCAGCCTCGGCAACCAGGTACAGGGCCTCGGACGCGGGCGCGAGGTTCGCCATCGCGCGCGCGGCCCGGAGCGCCTCTGCCCCATCACCCCGGCACGTCGCCAGCACCCACGCCAGGTAGGACCGGTCGAGTGGAGCGAACCGCTCGACGTGCCGCTCCAGGGCGTGGCCGATGGAATCGGCCGTTGCGAACTCCCCGACATTCATGTGCGCGTTCGCGGCGAAGATGAGGGGCAGCCGGAACGCCGTGTCTACCGCCGACGCCCGCTCGAAGTGGGCGATCGCCCCAGGCATGTCGAACTGGACGAACCGGTCCAGACCGGCGATGAACTCCTGGTACGCTTGGAAGGTGGGCGGTTGGCTCGCCGTCGTCGCCCAATGACTGAGCCGCGAATCGAACAGCGTCGCGAGTGCCGCCATGACGCGCTGCCGCAGAGCTTCCACCGCGCTGAGCGGCTGAGCGAGCGGCCCGGCGACGGGATCGAGCGCCCGCAACACCTTACCGTCCCGCGCCGCCGAGATCTGGACCTGGAACCGAACGCTGTCCGCCTGCCGATAGTACGCTCCCGAGACGATGGTGCCGGCCCCCGTCTCTCGGCCCAGCGCGCGGATCGCCGCGGCGTCCAGGTGACCGGGGGCCTGCCCGCCCGCCGCGGCGGACGAGGTCATCGCCGACATCGACGGCACGACTTCCACGAGCCCGGTCTGCGCGAGGCCCTGCGTCACCCAGTCCGCCGCCATGTAACCGAGGTTGTCGATGGAGCTGTCCCCGGTACGGTTTTCGATGACCGCCACCACGACGCGGCGCTGGTCGAGAGCGGGCGCCCGGTCGTACAGCAGCGCCGCGGCGCCCGCGCCGGCGCCGAGCACCGCCAGCGCCGCGCCCGCCCCGACGATCCGGCGCCCCCGCCGGCCCGCCAGGAGCCCGCGTGTGGGAACGGTCGCGCGGTGTCCCGTCCCGCCGAGCGCCTCCGCGAACGCGACGGCGGTGGCGTAGCGATCGTCCGGCAGCGGCGCGAGGGCCTTCGAGACGGCGTGCCTCACGGCCCGGGCGACCGTGGCGTCCGCCCGCCGCAGCGCGTCGCACGACTCCAGCGCCGGCCAGTTGCGAATCAGCCGCTCGGTGTGGCTCCCCACCGGTGGCTCGCCCGCGAGCGTCTCGAACAAGACGCAACCGAGGCTGTAGATGTCGGTGCGGGCATCGAGGTTGCCCCAGCCCATCGCCTGCTCGGGGCTCATGTAGCCGGGCGAGCCGATGGCCTGGCCGGCCGCCGTCAGCGTGAGGACCCCGGCCGCGCTGATCGCGCGGGCGATCCCGAAGTCGGCGACGATCGCATGCTCCCCGGAAAGCAGGATGTTCTCCGGCTTGATGTCGCGGTGGATGATCCCCTGCGCGTGCGCGAAGTGGAGCGCATCGGCGACGTCCCGGACGATGTGGAGCGCGTCGTCGAGGGCAAGCCTGCGCTCCCGTTGCAGGCGATGCCGGAGCGACTCCCCCTCGAGGTAGGGCATGACATAGTAGAAGAGCCCCCCCGCTTCGCCGGCCGAGAAGATCGGCACGATGTGGGGATGGCTGAGCTTGGAGGAGAGGTCCACCTCCCGGATGAACCGCTCCCGGACGAGGCGCGTGCTCACCTCGGGATCCAGCACTTTGATCGCCACCCGGCGTTGCGGGTGCTGCTCCACCGCCAGGAAGACCTGGGCCATACCCCCGGCGCCGATTTGGCGCTCGACGTCGTAGCGGGGCGCGAGGCCTTCGCGCAGCACGTCGAGCAGGTCGGACATGAGCCGCAAGTTAGCGTTCCGTGGCGGAGGAGGCGAGCGAGCCGCCCCGCTACTGGCCGATTTCGGCCCGAGCGCTACAATTTTCCGAGTGCCCAGCGACGGTCGCGTGCGGACCCATCCGTATCTCCGGCTAGTGGCGTACTACGCGCTGCTCGGCCTCGCCGTGTGGCTCGTGATCAGCCGCTTCCCGACGGTCCCCCAGCTGCTCGAGCGCTTCCGCGAGATCTCGGTGCTCGGCGCCGCGGGTGGCAAGGGCGCCATCTTCCAGGAGGCGGCGGCCGCGGCAAAGCTCTCCGAGGGCGAGTGGGCGCTGGTGACGCTGCTCTCCATGCTCACCGCCCTCACGCTCGTCCTCCCAGTGGCCTGGGTCTACATGCTCACCAAGCAGCGCTCCGGCTACGATCAATCGGTCGTGCAGACGGTGATCATCCTGCCGATGACGGTCGCCGGCACGGTGATCCTCGTGCAGAACAGCCTGGCGCTGGCATTCGCCCTGGCCGCGATCGTGGCGGCCGTGCGGTTCCGCAACACGCTCAAGGACACCAAGGACGCGGTTTACATCTTCCTCGCCCTGGCGGTGGGCGTGGCCGCCGGCGTGTTCGCGCCCACCGTCGCCGCGGTGATGTCCCTGACGTTCAACGCCGTGGTGCTCGCGCTGTGGAAGTCCAACGTCGGGAACATCTACGCGGACCAGGCGTCTCGCACGACGTCGCTCCCCCCCGCCGAGCAGCTGCTCGGTCCGCGGCGGCGAGCTTCCGCACAGCTGGCCGTCGGTGACCC
>DASPXO010000272.1:0-2155 GCA_035637235.1 Gemmatimonadales bacterium
GGGGTTCCGGCGCCTCGTCCACCAAGGCCAGCGCCTCGGCTTCCGCTTCATGCCGATGTTCGGCGCCAACGCGGCGAATCGGCGGCAACCGATGTTCCCGGAGATCGCCGACGCGGCGACGTCCAGACCGGACGGCGACCGCTTCGACTTGAACTGGGTGGACTGGGACAACGACCGCCACCAGGAGGGGTGGCTCTCGTACATGAATCTGGGCGTCGCTTCGTGGCGCCGGTGGCTCGCCGCGCGCATCGCCGACGTCATCGAGCGCTATGGCGTCGACGCCTACTTCCTCGACATCCTCGGCGGGTGGATGAACAACACGCGTGCCGACATGCACGAGGGGGCGCGCCGGCTGGTCGGCGAGCTGCGCGCGCGCTATCCGCACGTGCTCCCCTGCGGCGAGTTCCTCTACGACGCGCTGCTCGAGTTCGTGCCGCTGTACCACGTGCACGCGCCGCGCGCCGTGCCGTTCGCACGCTTCTTCTCGCACCTGTCCCACCCCGCGCCGGGGCGTGGGTCGAGCGGCGTGCACGAAGCCGGGTTCGGCCGGTGGGACCCGGCGACGTTGGGGCTGTCGCGCCGCGACGGCCTGATTCCGACCCTGATGGTGGTGGACGACACGTTCACCAAGCATCGCGACCAGATGGCCGCCGTGATCGCGCAGGCCAAAGCATGGGCGGCGTCATGAGCGCGGCCGTGCCGCCGCCCATGGTCTGGGAACAGCGCTGGCATCCGCTGCGGCGTGAGTGGGTCATCGTGTCCGCTCACCGAAACGAGCGGCCCTGGCAGGGCGAGCGGGTCGCCGAAACGTCCCGTGCGTTGCCGCCGTACGCGCCGGATTGTTACCTCTGTCCGGGCAATGCGCGCAGCTCGGGACGGCGGAACGAGCGATACAGTGGCGTCTTCGTGTTCGACAACGACCACCCGTGCGTCGGCTCGCGGGCGCCCGCGGAGCTCGCGGCGGCGCCGGGCATCTACCGGAATCGGCCCGCCGGCGGATGTGCCCGCGTCGTCTGCTTCACGCCGCGGCACGATCTCACGCTGGCCCAGCTCGCGGAGGCGGAGATTCTGAACCTCCTGGAGGCGCTCCAGGCGCAGTACCGCGAGCTCGGCGCCCGCGAAGCAGTACGGCACGTGCTCGTGTTCGAGAACAAGGGCGAAGTCGTCGGCGTGAGCAACCCCCATCCGCACTGCCAGATCTACGCGACGAACTTCGTGTTCAAGACCATCGAGCTCGAGGCGGAGGCGCAAGCCGCGCACCTGGCCGAGCACGGGCGGCCACTCTTCCAGGATATCCTGGCCGCCGAAGAAGCGGACGGCCGGCGAGTCGTCGTCCGGCGGGACCAGGCCCTCTCGTTCGTCCCGTATTTCGCCCGCTACCCCTACGAGACATTCGTGGCGCCCCGTGCGACGCGCGCCAGCCTGGCGCATCTCACGGCTGCCGAGCTCGTGGACTTCGCGGCGGTGCTGCGGGAGACCCTGATCCGGCTCGACAACCTGTGGCGCCTGTCGTTTCCGTACGTGATGGTGCTGCATCAGGCGCCCACCGACGGAGCGCAGTACCCGGGGTTCCATTTCCACATCCAGATCCATCCGCCCCTGCGCAAGCCCGGCCTCCTCAAGTACCTCGCCGGCCCGGAGATCGGCGGCGGGAACTTCTTGAACGACACCGCCCCGGAGGAGAAAGCGGCCGAGCTCCGGGCAGTCTCGAGCGTCCACCACACGCAGGGTGGCTGAGGTGGCCGGCGCGGAGAGCCTCCTCGAGCCCCTGCTTTCGCTGCACGACCGCATCCGCACGTCCGTGGTGGATGCGTGCGCTCGCCAGACGGTGGAGCAGCTCGCGGCCGTTGCGGCCGATATCACGGAGGGAGGCGGGGGGTACGGGGTGGGCGACACGATTTACGCCATCGACCGCGTGAGCGAGGAGACCCTCGTGCACGGTCTCACCAACCTGGCTCGCGACGAACCGCTGTGCCTCGTCGCGGAAGGGCTGCCCGGCGACTCGCTCGTGTTGCCGCGGGGGGCGCGCGAGGAGGATTGCCGCTGGCGCCTGCTGGTGGACCCGATCGACGGCACGCGGGGACTCATGTACCAGAAGCGCAGCGCCTGGATCCTCACCGGAGTGGCGCCGAACCGCGGACCCGGCACCCGGTTG
>DASPXO010000273.1:0-8780 GCA_035637235.1 Gemmatimonadales bacterium
CCGGCTCGACCTGCTGCTCGCCGACGCCCGCAGCGGCGCCTCGCGCGTCATCATGAGCGACAGCGACTCGGCATGGGTCGACGCCAACCAGCCCCGCTGGATCGACGGTGGCAGGCAATTCCTGTTCGTCTCCGAGCGGGACGGCTACGACCAGGTCTATCTGTTCAACCGTGACGGCTCCCTTGTCCGGCGGGTGACGCCGGGCGGCTGGGACGCGCTCGACGTGTACGGTGTGGACGAGCAGGCGAAGCAGCTCTACTTCACCGGGGCAATCGACGGCCCGCTCGGTCGGCCGCTCCTCCGGATCGGGCTCGACGGGAAGGGACTGGCGCGGACGTCGACGGAGCCCGGCACACACGGCATCGAGTTCGATCCGACCTTCAAGCTGTACGTGGACACCTATTCGCGGGCCGGCGTTCCCCCGGTGCAGACGCTGCACCGCGCAGACGGCAAGCTCGTCCGTACCGTGGCCGACAACGCGAAGCTCGCCGCCAAAGTCGCAGCGCTGGGGTACGCGCGCCCGGAGTTCCTGACGATCAAGACGGCGGACGGGGTGGAGCTCAACGCCTGGATCATCAAGCCCAAGGGCTTCGCTCCATCGCAGCGCTATCCGTTGTTGATGAACGTGTACGGCGGGCCGGGGTCGCAGACGGTGACGGACAGCTGGGGCGGGGCGACCTACCTGTGGCACCAGATGCTGGCGCAGGACGGCTACCTCGTCGCGAGCGTGGACAACCGCGGCACCGGTGGCCGTGGGGCGAGGTTCATGAAGATGACCTACCTTCACCTCGGCCGGTACGAAGCGGCGGACCAGATCGCCGCGGCGCGTTGGTTCGGGACGCAAGGGTACGTGAGCCCGGACCGGATCGGCATCTGGGGCTGGAGCTACGGCGGCTACATGAGCTCGCTGAGCATGTTCCGCGGACGGGGGGTGTTCAAGGCCGCCCTCGTCGTCGCGCCCGTGACCGATTGGCGGTTCTACGACACCATCTACACGGAGCGCTACATGCGGACGCCCGGCGAGAACCCCGACGGCTACGCCGAAAGCGCCCCGCTCGCGTACGCCGACAGCCTGAAGGGCAATCTCCTGCTCGTGCACGGCACGGGAGACGACAACGTGCACTTCCAGAACACGGTCCGCCTGGTGCAGCGTCTCGAGGCCGCGAACAAGCAGTTCGACATGCGGATCTACCCGAACAAGACCCACGCGATCGGGGGCGGGAACACGCGCGAGAACCTGTACGAGCTGTTCACCGCGTGGCTGAAGCGAAATCTGTAGCGCGGACCGCCCTCGCGGTCCTCACGCTGATCAACCTGTTCAATTATCTGGACCGGTGGATCGTCGCCGCGCTGGCCGAGAGCATGAAGCACTCCGAGCTGCAGCTCTCGGACACCCAGCTGGGCTGGCTGATGACCGGGTTCATCGTCGTGTACATGGTCGCCGCGCCGCTGTTCGGGCGGCTCGGCGATACCCGGTCGCGCACCCGCCTCATCGCCCTGGGCGTGGGGCTGTGGAGCGTGGCCACGGCGCTCGCCGGCTTCGCGCGGAGCTACGCGTCGCTGTTGGCGGCCCGCGCTACGGTGGGGATCGGGGAGGCGGCGTACGGCACCATCTCGCCGGCGCTGCTCGCCGACTACTTCCCGCGGGAGCGGCGGGGCAGGGTGTTCGCGATCTTCTTCGCCGCGATCCCGATCGGATCGGCGCTCGGCTACGTGGTGGGCGGCCTCGTGGACCACTACCTCGGCTGGCGGCAGGCGTTCTTCGTCGCGGGGGTGCCGGGCCTCGCGCTCGCCGTCCTGGCCCTCAGGCTGTACGAGCCGCCGCGGGGCGCCCAGGACTCCGGTGGCGCACCCGCCCCCGGCGCCCATGCCGTGTCGCTCGGCAGTTCCGCCCGCGCCGCCTACGCCGCCCTGCTCGGCAACCGTCCCTACGTCCTCACCGTCCTCGGGTACGCCGCCTACACCTTCGCCATCGGCGCGCTGGCGTTTTGGACGCCCTCCTTCCTCGAGCGCGCCCGGGGGATCCCCAAAGCAGCGGCGACGGTGCAGTTCGGCGCGATCGTGGTCGCGACCGGATTCCTGGGCACGTACGGCGGCGGCTGGCTCGGAGATTACGTCCTCCGCTTCTCGAAGCAGGCCTACCTGTGGGTGTCCGGGGTCGCCACACTCGTCGCGGCGCCGCTCACGCTCGTCGCCCTCGCCGCGCCCGCTCCGGCCGTCTACTGGCCGGCGATCGTCGCGGCGGAGCTGTGTCTGTTCGCGTCGACCGGGCCCGTCAACTCCGCCATCGTGAACGTCGTGTCGCCCCACATGCGCGCGACGGCCGTGGCGGCGAGCATCTTCACGATCCACATCCTGGGCGACGTGCCGTCGCCGCCGCTCGTCGGGGCCATCTCCGACGCGCGCTCGCTCGCCGAGGCCATGCTCGTCATTCCCGTCGCCGTGCTGGCCGGCGGCGTCATCTGGAGCTACGCGGCCTGGCGGGGGGGCCGCGTGGCGGCGCGCGAGCCGACGCCGTGAGGGCGTTCTTCCGCGGGCTGTTCGGCCTGGTCCTCCGGATCTTCTTCCGCCGGATCGAGGTCTCCGGCACCGAGCGCGTGCCCGCGCAGGGCCCGGTGATCTTCGTGTTGAACCACCCGAACGGTCTAATCGATCCGGGGTTCCTGCTCTGCCTCGCCCCGCGGCGCGTGTCGTTCCTCGCCAAGGCGCCGCTCTTCCGGATGCCGGTGATCGGGTTCTGCTGCCGCGCGTTCGAAGCGATTCCCGTGTCCCGTCGGCAGGACGCGGGCTTCGATCCGGCCCAGAACCGTGAGACGTTCGAGACGGCGCGCGCGGTGCTCGCCCGCGGCGGCGCGATCGCGATCTTCCCCGAGGGCGCGTCGCACAGCGAGCCGAAGCTGCGGCCCCTGAAGACGGGTGCGGCGCGCATCGGGCTCGGCGCCGCGGCGGCGATGCCGGGAACGTCGATTCAGATCGTCCCCGCGGGCCTCTACTACCGGTCGAAGCGCGCGTTCCGGAGCGCGGCGCTGCTCCATTTCGGGGAGCCGTTCGCGGTCGAGGCCGTGGCGCTGGCGTCCGGTGAGGAGCCGCCGGTCGAGCCCGTCCGCCGGCTCACCGAGCGGATCGAGCGGGCGCTCGCCCAGGTCACGCTGCAGGCCGAGCAGGAGGAGGCGCACGCGCTGGTCGAGCGGGCGCAGCGCATCTTCACGGCCCGGGACGAAGCGCCGGAGGCGCGGACGTCCCTCGCCGAGGAGTTCGCGTTGCGGCGCCGGTTCTTGGAGGGCTACCGCGTCATCCGGGCGCAGTCGCCCGAGCGGTTCGCGGCGCTGGCCACGCGCATCGACCGCTATGAGGCGGCGCTCGCGGCGGCGGGACTCGACCCACGCCAGCTCGCTCCCCGGCGCTTCGAGGCCGGTCGGGTCGCCCGATATGTCGCGAAGGCCGTGCTGGTCTTCCTTGTGCTGCTCCCCGCCGCGCTGGTCGGCGTCGTCGTCCACTATCCCGCGTACCGTGCCGTCGGGTTCGTTGCGACCGGGATCGCGAAAGGGGCGGAAGACGCCCTCGCGAGCGTCAAGGTGCTGGCGGCGATGTTGCTTTTCCCCGTGACGTGGACGCTCGTGGCCATCGCTGTCTGGCGGTGGCTGGGTTGGAGCGCCGCCGTGCTCAGCCTTGGGATCTTCCCGCTGACTGCGCACGCCGCCCTCCTCTTCTCCGAGCGGCTGGACCGCCTGATCGGCGGGGCGCGGGCGCTGGCGCTGTTCACGTTCCGGCGGCGGGCGTTCCTGCGCCTCTTGGCGGAGCGCAAGGCGATTCGGACCGATATTCTGGATCTGGCGGAGACGGTGGACCTCACCCCCTGAGATGGAGGGGCGCATCATGCTGCGCCCCTACACTGTGGGCCTCACCCCCTGACCCCCTCTCCACGTTGTGGAGAGGGGGGACGGGGTTCGCCCTTACCGCCAGGTCTGCACCTGCTCGACGAAGCTCCGCGAGCGGTCCGAGCGGGGACGAGCATGATCTCGCGCTGGAACCGCTCAGGGCCGAGCGCGCTGGCAAGCTCGGGATGAAGCACCTTGAGCGCCACCGGGCGGTCGTGCTTCAAGTCGTGGGCGAGGTAGACCGTGGCCATGCCGCCGCGGCCCAGCTCCCGTTCGAGGCGGTAGCGATCGGCGAGCGCCGCGGTTAGGGCCAGCACCTGATCGGTCACGAAGGGTCCTCTCACAAGAGCAGGTCGCTCCGCACCCGCTTGCGAATCGCCCACCACAGCGCGCCCCAGACGCTCGAGCGCCGCACCGTGATCCGGGCCTCGCCCGTCACGCCCGCGCGGAGCCCTCGGGCGTCGCCCGCCATGTGGAGGCGCGCTTCCAACTGCTGAACGGTTCCGGCCTCGGCCACCGTGCTAACGTGCCCCTCAAACGTCCGGCCGCCGTTGGTGGCGACGAATACCGCGGCGCGCTGCCCGGGCGCGACCAGCGTGGCGCCCGCACGCTCCAGGCGCACCCGCAGCTCGATCGTATCGCCGGCACCCAGCCGTGCCACTTCCGTTCCGGCCGCCACCCGCCGCCCCACCACCTCCTCGAGCCGCGGCGTGAGCACCGTCCCACCCACAGGCGCCCGCAGAACGAGCGAGCGCAGCCGTGCCCCCAATCGCGCCGCGTTCGCGCTGGCCTCGGACAGCTCGGCGGCGAGGCGACTGGCCGCGCCCGCGGCGCCCCGCGCAAGCGCGCGTCCTTGCTCGACCGCGAGCGAATCGGCCGCGAAGCGAGCGGCGAGCGCCTCCGCTTCGAGGTCGAAGTTCCGAAGGACGACCACCGGCGCGCCAGCGGGGACGGTGGTGCCCTCGGCCGCATCCACGCGCGCCACCAGCGCGGACTCCGGCGCTTGCAGCGTGACGACCAGCGTCGGCGCCGCGGCGAAGCGCCCCGTCACGGTGATGGGCCACGGCACCACGAACCCGAGCGCGAGGATCAAGCCCGCGATGGCGCCGACCCGACGCCACAGCTTTCCGGAGCGCCACACGGCGCGATGCTCGCGCAGGGCGGCCAGCACGGCCTGTGTCCACTCGCGTAGGGCCCCTCGCGCCATGGCCCATATGGCGAGCAAGAAACCGGCGGCTCCCAGCACGCCCAGGGTCCGGCTCACCCATCCAAATACCGCCCCCACCACGAGGAACAGGACGCTGGCCGAGTAGGCGAGCGCCAGCAGGCCATACACGAGCAGGATCCGCGTCTCGCGGTCGTCGGCGGGGGGTTGCGGCAGCTTGAGGCGCAGGACATGACGGCGCACGAGCCAGGTGAGGTGGCGGAACGCGCGGTCGCGCAGGTTGGGGATCTCGAGCCAGTCGGACAGTGCGTAGTAGCCGTCAAGGGGGATGAGCGGGTTCGCGTTCGCCAGCACCGTCGTGATCCCGCCCACCACCACCGCATTGAGGGCGATCTGGGATACCAGCGTGCCCGGCGCGGCCGCCCACCACACGATGGCGGCGATGCCGGCGAGCACCACCTGGATCCAGGAGCCGGCGGCCGTCACCCACAACCGCGCCTTAAGGTTGGGGAACGTCCAAGCGTCGTTGACGTTGCAATAGAACGCGGGTTGGAAGTAGAGCAGCATCGCGCCCATTTCGTGCACCTGTCCCCCGAAATACTTGCAGGTGAAGCCGTGTCCGAGCTCATGGACGGCGATGATGACGAGGGCGGTCGCGTAGAGCAACAGGAACCACGAGAGCGTGTAGCTGCTCGGTGTGACCACGCGCTGCAACGCTCCTGCGAGCTCCGGCCAGCGCGCTGCCGCCACCGTGCCGTATACAATGAAGAGCGCGACCGACAGCGCAAGGAACGCCGGCGAGAAGAGGAACCGCAGCCGCGGCGTCCAGCGGTCGAAGAACTTGTCGGGGTCTCCTATCGACCAGCGCATCCGGAGGACGCTTCCGGCGTAGTGCGTGTGCTTGATCCGTCGCCGGCGCTCCGCGCGCAGCCGTTCCATCATCAGGACCGATTTCTCGGCGACGCTGCGCTCGAGCAGGCCCATGTGCGACAGCTTGCGGGCAAAGCCCTCCACCGTCGCCGGGGTGAACGGCAGCCCTTGCTCGGCGAGGACCCGGGCGACATCGGCTGCCGTCTTCGCGCCGTCGAACTCCTGCATCACCACGAGTTCGACCGGCCGGAACCGGAAGTATTTCCGGGTTTCAGGATCTTTGACGATGTAGCTCTGCTCGCCGCGGTAGGTCTGCTCGACGAGGACGAGATCCCGGCGCAGCCGCGGGCGGTTCACGGCGCGCTGCGCACCACCAGCTCCCCCGCAGCGAGGCCGCGGGTCACCTCGAGGCGGCCGTCGGGGAGCGTGGCGCCGAGGGTCACGGCTCGCAACATGGAGCGGCCGTGGTCCCACACCAGCACGTAGCCCTGCTCCGCGATCGCCTGCGGCGCCACCGCTACCACGTGCCGCCGCTCGCTGCCCATGCGCACTGTCACCGCGGCGCCGGGCACGAGGCTGCTGCCGGGCGCGAGTTGCAGGATGAACTCCCGCGTGCCGCTCGCCGCGTCCACGGCCGGCGAGACGCGGATCACCGTCGCCCGCGCCGCCCCGCCGGTCGTACCGATCACGTCGGCCGAGGCGCCGGGGCGTATGCCGGACACCGTGCTTTCGGGCACGCGCACCGAGGCGCGCAGCGGACCCATGGCCGCGACCCGCAACAGCGAGTCACCGGCTGTGACGAGCCGGTGCGGCCGCACGAGGCGCGCCGTCACGACGCCCGCGAACGGCGCCACGACGCGCGCGAGCTCGAAGTTGCGACGGGCCTGGCGGCGCTCCAGCGCCGCCCGTTGGTAGACGAGCTCGCTCGCTTCGGAGTCGGCCGTGGACAGGTCGCCCATCTTCGCGAGCTGCCGCCGGCGCGCGACTTCGAGCTCCGCCGCGGCGTAGGCCTGCTCCGCCCGGTCGAGCGCAATCGACTGATCGACGTTCTCGAGCTGTGCCAGCAGCTGCCCGTCTGCGACCGGCCTGCCCAGGTCCACGTACACCGACTCGACGATGCCGCTCGCCCGCGCATACACGACCGCGTCGTGCTCCACGTACAGCTGTGCCGGGAAGGAGAGCGGCACGGCGACCGTCGCGGAATCGACGGTCAAGAGCGAGACACCCGCCGGGGCCGCGCTGCGGGCGTGCGGCTGCGCATCGTGGCCGCAGGCCCACGCGGCGGCGACGAGCGCGCCGACGGTCACCGACCGCAGCCGTCCACTCACGCCCACAGCCGCCACCATAGAAGACGTACCCAGCGCACCGGGTCGCGCAGCAGGCGGCCGGCGAGCGAGGTAGGCGCGGTCAGCACCCTCGCGTGGGCGGCCATCCCGGGACGCAGCAAACCGTCCGGGTTCGCGACCCGGGCCCGGACCGGGAACAGCACGTCGCCGCCGGAGTCGCTGGGGAGCGCGCCGAGGAAGCTGACCTGGCCCTGGAACGTCTGCTGCGGCAGTGCATCCACCCGCAGGCGCACGGTCTGGCCCACCGCGACGCGGTCGATATCGCGCTGCCGCACGCCGGAGACGAGCTCCAGGGTATCGGTGCGGCCCAGGGTCACCACGAGGTCGCCCGCGTCGAGCCACGCGCCCAGGCGTTCCTCGGGCCGTGGCGTGAGCACAACACCGCTGACCGGCGCGCGCACCGTGGTGGCGGTAAGCTGGTCATCCAGGAGGGCAAGGTGTGCCCGCAGCGCTTCGGCCCGGGTGCGCCGCAGCCGCTCCTCCACCGCGTCGCCACGACTCGCCGCGGCGGCGGCCGCCCGCTCGGCCGCGGTCACGGCCGCTGTCGCAGCCTCGCGCGAGGCCCGCAGCTCGACGTCGCGTAGCTGCACGAGCGGGGCTCCGCGGCTCACTGCGGTCCCCTCCCCGACCAGCACCCGCTCCACGATCCCCGGGACGAGGGTGCGCGCCTCGGCGTAGCTCCAGGCGCGGAAACTCGCGTGCGCGCCGGAGACACGCAGCGGCCAGCGGATCAGGGTGAGTGCGGCCAGCGCCACCGCGGCGGTCAGTGCGAACGCTTGCCGCCGGCGCCGGGGCAGTTTGAGGAAGGCGCGCTTCCTGTCGGCGAGGGCGCCGAGCGCGTCCACCAGCGGCACCTGGCGGTAGAGCTGCGCGTTGCGGAGCGCCACGGTCGTCTGGTTGGCGAGGATTTCGGCGAGCTCCCGCTGCGTCTCGTTCACGAATCCGGGCTGCTTCGACTCGAACAGCAGCACCCCGAGCGCGCCCTCCTCGTCCGTCAGGGGGAGGTACAGCACGCTGCGCAGCTCTTCCTGCTGCAGTTCGGTGCCGAACGCGGCCACGAACGCCTGGTCCGCATCGCCGGTGGGCACGTCGCGGTCGATCAGGTAGTACGCCTCGCGGCGCTGTATCGCCCAGGTGCCGCGGGCGGCGAGCCGCCGGGTTGCTTCTCGCTTGGGATCGACCTCCTCCTGTCCCGCGATGGCGCGGATGTCGCACCGCTGGCGATCGTACAGCCCTACAGCGGCGCCGTCGAAGCTGAGCGCGCGGTGCGCCAGGTTCACCACGGCGTGGAGCACCCGGTCCAGGTCGAGGGTCGCGGTGATCTCGCGGCTGATCTCGAGCAGCGTCGCGAGGTCCCGGGCGCGCTTCTCGGCGGCATGGAGCTGCGCGTTGCGCAGCGCGATGGCGGCGCTCGCGGCGAGGCCCTCGAGGAGCTCGCGGTCGCGCTCGATGAAGATGCCCTCGTCGGTGAGCTTGTTGGTGAGCTGGATCGCTCCGACCGTGACGCCCTTCGTCACCATC
>DASPXO010000274.1:0-3802 GCA_035637235.1 Gemmatimonadales bacterium
CCAGAACGAGATCGACGCCGCCAAGCTGGTGCATTTCGACTACCTGAACGCCCAGGACCAGCAGAAGCTGGTGTGGCCCGCGAGCTTCGTGGTGGCGCGCGCCTACCTGGACCAGCTCGCGCGCTCGAACGGCCTGGCGCCAAACGTGGTGTCCGCCGCACGGACAGCGCTCGCCCGCGCCGAACGACTGTCGGGGCAGGGGCGCCGGGATGCGTTGACGCAGCTCGCGACGCAGCTGAACAACGATGCGCCGGGATCTACCCCGGTGCTGGTCGTGGGCGGTGCCCGCGTCGATGCGCCGGGAGCTGGCGATCATGCGAAAGTGCGGACGCTCGCCGCGGTGGTCACAGACCTGGCCAACGCGGAGCGCTGATGCGGGCCGCGGGCAAGGACGATGAGGTCGCTGGCCTATTTCACGGGCGAGCGGCACGGGCACGTCAGCATCATTGCCGTTAGTGAGGCCGGTGAAGGGAAGGGAGTCGGGAGCACCCTCATGCGCGCGGCCGAGGAGTGGGCACGGTCGAGCGGCTGTGGGAGGCTGACGTTGAACGTCTTCGAGGCGAATGGTCGCGCGCGAGCGGTATACGAGCGCCTGGGGTATCGGGTGGAGACGCTCCGGTACGTGAAGGTCTTGCGCTTGAAGCACGCCACCTCCAAGCAGAAGATGTATTGAGCCGCATTCTGGTAATCGGTACCGGTGGATCCGGGAAGACCACGGTGGCGCGACGGCTTGCCCAGCGCACCGGGCTTCCCCTGATCCACCTCGACGCGCTCTACTGGCGGGCCGGGTGGGAGCCGACGCCGCCAGAAGAGTGGCGGGCGAAAGTTCGACAGCTCGTCCAACGCGACGCCTGGATCGTGGATGGCAACTACGGAGGGACGCTCGACCTCCGTCTGGAAGCGTGTGACACGGTTGTCTTTCTGGATCTTCCCCGCCTCGTCTGCCTCTGGCGTGTGCTGGGACGCTGGCTGCGCCACGTGGGACGAGTCCGCCCCGACCTGCCGCCCGGCTGCCGCGAGCGTCTGAGCTGGGAGTTTCTTGCCTGGATTTGGACCTATCGCACGCGCCGCCGGGGCGACATCCTGAAGCGACTCGCGGCGCTCGACAAACGAAAGCGCGTCGCCATTGTGCGCTCGTCGGCCGCGATCGACGAGTTTCTAGCGAGCTATTGATTAGGAGCGTAGGATTGGGCGGGCATATCAGCTTCGATCATGCCGACCCTAGCGGAGGGGAGTCTACGCATGCAGTCGCGCGCCGTCTTGCTTGCCGCGGTCCTGCCTCTCGTCGGCTCATGTGCCATCTCCCACCTCATGCCGCCGTTCTCGGCGACGCGCCCGGATGCAACCGCCGGCACATCCGTGACGCCTGCTTCACTGCCCGCACGGCGGGCGTTCAGGCACCACAAGCGGATCGTTCGCGAATACGACCCGGCGACCGACCAGACGCGGGTGTCCGTCACCACGCACCGAGGCACCTACTTCCTGTGGATTCAGCACCCGCGCCTGACGTTCTTCTACGTACATGCCGGAGCCGCCGGCGGGCAGGTGCCCGCCAGAGTCTTTCTCATCTTCCGCACGCAGGATCCACAATCGCCCGCGAGCAATCGTCTCGCTCTGGTGTGCGACGGCGTTCGCGAAGAGCTTGCGGCCGCACCGGTGTTCTGGCTCGAACCGGGGGCGATGACCACCAGTCGGCACTACATGTACGAGCTGCCCCTGCAGCGGCTCGCGGCATTTGTTGCGTGTGGTCGCGCCGCGATTGCCGTGGGAGATGTCGATGCTCCTTTTTCACAGGATCAGCTCGAAGCGGTACGTGACTTTGCGAGCGGGCTGCGAGCGGAATGAGGCGGTCCTCTGGCGCGTTCGTGCCGGCGAGCGGGCCTGGGTTGAGCGTGACTTTCCCCCGTCGATTTCATCAAGGTTCATCGGCGCGTACCGCCGTGCCGCCGCGCCGCCACAGTTGAAGACCGCCCGCGCGTGGCGATGTCGCGCCCGAACCACATCTCGCGTCCGCCTCAAGCGCATCCCGGATCAGGCGATAGGGCACACGGTGTTTCTCCGCCTGCGCAAACGGAGCAGGGTGGCCCACGGATTGCACGTCGGCGCGTTGACGGGGTGAGGGGGACCGTTGGCCAGCGGGCCGCCGCCCCTCACCACGCCAAGCATGCTGGTGTATCGAACTCCGTCCACTGAGGATCAACATGCGCGCGCTGCCGACGCTATACAGAGCCGTTCTTCCAGCGGCTGTCTCCGTCGCGTGCGGGAACGACTCCGCACACCCCTCCGCCCCGGCACCGGGTCCGCCGCTCGGCTCCTCGACCGGCGAGACGCTCGCTGTCGAGGGAACCGCCGACCTCGCACTCACCAAGGTGGCGGATCGGAGAATTGTGCGTGTCGGGGAGAACATCACCTTTACGATCACGTTGACCAACCTTGGTCCGGAGACGGCGACCGGCGTCGTGTTTGGAGACGCGCTGCCGGACCCGTTGAACCTGGTGACTTTCACGTGCAGCCTAGGGAACTTGGGCGGTCGGTCCTTCTGCGCCGTGGACACGCTGGCGACCGGAGCGAGCGTCACCGCCACGTTGGTGGCCACGCCGATACGGAACCCGCCGGAGAGCGAGCGGCGGTTCACGAACACGGCCACCGTTTTGACATCGGATCTACCAGACCCGAACACGGACAACGACATGGCTTCGACGAAGATACACATCATCGGGGAGACGCCGTGATCGCATCCTGCGGAGCGAGGGCGGGGCATCGTTGCGCCAACCCGTGCCGGGCCGCAGGTTACGCGGCATCCGTGAGGTGACAGTCGCCTCACGACAGTGCCGGCGTCACCGGGCGGACCGGGAATGATCAGCTTTCGCGTACCTGCTGCGCTGTGGTGCTCGCTCGCGGCATTGGCGGGAGGGCCGGCCCGGGGGCAGGGGCGTGAGTGGATGTTCGGCCCCTTTGAAAAGCCCAAACAGGTGAACCCCATCATCACGCCCAATCCGGCCTCCGCGTTCCTCTCTCCCATGAACGACACCATCGTTCATTGGGAGGAGCATGCCACGTTCAATCCGGCCGCCGCGGTGAAGGACGGAAAGGTGTACGTGTTGTACCGCGCCGAAGACGCGACAGGTGACAGGAAGATCGGCGGTCACACCTCACGCCTGGGGCTGGCGGAGAGCGAGGACGGACTGCGCTTCACGCGCAAACGCGCGCCCGTGCTGTACCCTGACAGGGACGCGCAGGCGGACTACGAGTGGACCGGGGGAGTCGAGGATCCACGCATCGTCGAGACGGAGGACGGTACCTATGTGCTCACCTACACACAGTGGAACCGCGACATCCCCCGCCTCGCCGTAGCGACCTCCAGGGATCTCGTCAGCTGGACCAAGCACGGTCCGGCGTTCGCCACGATCGACGGCGGGAAGTACCGGGACCTGGAATCCAAATCCGGGGCCATCCTCAGTCGCGTCGAGGGGGATCGGGTCGTCGCGACCAGGCTGAACGGGAAGTACTGGATGTACTTCAACGTCCCCGACATTCTCATCGCGACGTCCGACAACCTGGTTGATTGGACGCCCCTGGAAGACGCCAATGGGAAGCTGCTGAAGGTTCTCTCTCCTCGGCCGGGGTACTTCGACTCCTGGCTGGTAGAGGCCGGCCCCCCGGCCATCCTGACGGCGCAGGGAATCTTGCTGATGTACAATGCCGGAAACAGCGGAACGTACGGCGATCCGGGCTTTCCGCCCCGGATCTACACCGGCGGGCAGGCGCTCTACGATGCGCGGAATCCGCTCAGGCTGATTGC
>DASPXO010000275.1:0-9848 GCA_035637235.1 Gemmatimonadales bacterium
GCGGCGCAGAACGACAGGCTGTGGCTCCACGTGCCGTGAAAGCCGGGTTTCGCCCACCCGGCCCGGATCAGCAGCGAGTCGGCGTTGGGGAGGAACTGTGCGGCGCCGACGACGGCGAACGTCTCGGGCCGTGGGTCCAGCGAGGCGATCGCCAGCGCGATGCCGAGGTGGCCGAATTGCATCGTGTCTCCCGGTGAGGGTCCGGGGACACGTTCGCGTCACCGCCTCAAGCCGTCGTCAAGCCGCGAGATTCTCGCGGTAGCGCCTGGCCTGGCCGGGGGTGATCATCTCCTGTAGCAGGATGCTACGGGCGATCGGGGCGGCGAAGACGTAGCCCCGCGCATCGGCGACGAGCCAGCGCTCCCACTCGAGCAGGTCGAGCGCCTGGTCGACCGTGGGGCGATCGAGCCGCGTGGCGCGCGCAAGCTCCGCGGCGCCGGCGCGCTCGGCGAGCGCCGCCGCGGCGCCGAGCACCTGCTGCGCCGGCGGCGTGAGCTGGCGGAACCGCTGGCACACCACTCCCACCGCGGCGGGCGGCAGGTCGTTCGGCAGGGAATCGACCAGCGTGCGCTTGGGCGACGGCCATGCGGGCGCCTCGGCGGCGAGCGTGAAGCCGCTCGCGACCGCTTCCAGCAGCGCGACGGCGAGCAGCGGAATGCCCGCCGTGTCCCGGTCGAGCCGGCGCACCAGCCGCTCGGTGTCCTCCCCGGTGTAGCTCGGGAGCGCCCACGTGACGAGCGCCCGCAGGGCCCCGGAGTCGAGTCGGCCGAGCCGGATGGCCTCCCCTTCAAGGTCGCGTCCCAGGCGGGCCCGCAGGTCGTCGAGCCGCCCGCCCTCGGGCGACCCGCGGGCGACGCCGAACAAGAGCATGACGCGACGGCGCGCGGTGTCGCGGGCGAGCGCGGGCAGGACCGCGAGCGTCGCCGGATCGATCCACTGGGCGTCGTCGAGGGTGAGCAGGAGCGGACGCTCCGCTGCGGCCGCGAGCGCCGCGGCGCTGACCGCCTCCGCCATGGGCAGCGGCGGGCTGGGGGCGCGAAACCGCGCGGCCAGCTCGGCGTCGAGCGCTCCCAGCGCGGCGAGCGCGCCGGGCGGCGCGCCGGCGAGCCCGGGAGCGTCACCCAGCCCCGCGGCGATGAGCCCCGTGACCGCGCTCCAGGGCGTTTGCTGGTCCCCGGGTACGGCCCGGGCGGCGGCGACCGCCGCCTCGTCCAGGCGGGCGCGCGCCGTCAGCTCGTCGATCAGCCGGGTCTTCCCCTCACCGGGCTCCCCCTCGACGATCACCAGCTGGCCGCGCCCCTGTTTCGCCCGCTCCCACGCGGCCGCCAGCACCGCGAGCTCGGCACCGCGTCCGACGAGCGGCGGGCGCGGGCGCGCGGCCTGCGGCGCGGCGAGCACCCGGCGGCCGACCCGCGCATCGCGGATTCGCTCGATCAGCCGGACCGTTTCGGGCGCGGGCGCCGTATCCAGCTGCTCGCGCAGGGCGCTCGTCAGGTCCTCCGCGATGCGCAGCGCCGCCGCCCGGTCTCCCGCAAGCGCCAGCGCGCGCAGCGCGGTCCGCGCCGCGGCCTCGGAGACCGGATCGAACGTGCGGGCGCGCAGCGCCGCCCGCGCCGCGGCGGGCGCATCTCCACGCGCCAGCAGCCCCTCGGCATGTTTCACCAGGGCATCGAGGCCCTGCGCGCGCCACATCGCGCGCTCGCCGCCGAGCCAGCTCTCGAACTCGTTCGCCTCGGGGATGGACAGGCCTTCGAGGAACTCTCCCTCCACCAGCGCCGCCGCGCCCGCCCAGTCGCCGCGCGCGTACAGCTCGGCGAAGCGGTCGCAGTCGAGCAACACGGCGTCGGGGCCGAGCCTGACCTGGTCCACGTCCGCCTGGATGTGGTCGTCCCCCACGACCCGCCGGAACACGCGCAGCGCCTCACTCAACGAGTGGCGCGCCTGCTTCTCGTCGCGGTCGCTCCACAGCACGCCCACGAGATGCTCGCGGGTGCGGCTCCGGCGAGGGCTGCGCGCGAGATAGACGAGCAGGGCGAGATGCTTGCGCCAGAGCAGCTCGGGGGGCGCGTCCGCGCCGTTGACGGTGACGCGCGCCGGGCCGAGCACGCGGCAGTGGACGCCGGCGGACGCTGGCATGGCGCCCGGATTATCGGGCACCATGCGGCGACGGGCAAGCGCCCGTAGATTCTCCCCGCCCATGCAACCACCCCCACTCGAAGACGTCCAGCGGGCCGTCGGTGACCGGTACGAGGTGCTCGCGCTCGCCGGCGCGGGCGGGATGGGCGCGGTGTTTCGCGCGCGGCACCGCACGCTCGGCCATATCGTCGCCGTGAAGGTGCTGCCGCCCGACGTCGCAGCCAGCGAGATGCGGCGCAAGCGCTTCCAGCGCGAGGCCGCGCTCGCCGCGTCCCTGTCGCATCCCCACATCGTGCCGGTCTACGAGTTCGACACCCACGAAGACATGACCTTCCTCATCATGCCGTTCGTGCGCGGGACGACGCTCGACGGTATGCTGGCCGAGGGGCGGCGCCTCCCGCTCGCGGAGCTGCTGCGCGTCACGCGGGAGATCGGCGAGGCGCTCGGGTTCGCGCACCGGCGCGGGATCGTGCACCGCGATGTGAAGCCGTCCAACATCCTGATCGAGGATGACACGGGCCGTGCGCTGCTCACCGATTTCGGCGTGGCGCACGTCGTGCGCGCGCAGACGTCCTCGCTCACCGCGCCGGGGACGCCGATCGGCACGCCGGACTACATGGCCCCCGAGCAGGCCGCCGGGAGCGAGCGCCTGGACGGGCGCGCCGACCTCTACTCCCTGGCCCTCGTCGCCTTCGAGGCGCTCACCGGCACCCGGCCCGCCGCCGGCACCGACCGCGCCGCGCTCGCCCGAGCAGTCCGCGCGGCCCGCGCCGACCTGCCGGCGGCGGCCGCGGCCGCCCTGGTCGCCCCGCTCGCGGACAGCCCGGACGACCGCCCCGCCTCGGCCAGCGCGTGGCTCGCCGAGATCGGGCGCGCCCGGACGCACCGGTGGCGGCGCTGGGCGGCGGCGGGAGCCGTGACGGTGGTGGCGCTCACCGGCGCGCTGCGGTACCTCTGCCGCGCCCACATCCTCATCTGCCGGCAGCCGCCGGTCGTGACGGTGGCGCTGATGCCGTTCGACAAGCTCGGCGGGGAGAATCTCCCCGACCGGCAGCTGATGGAAGTGTTCGCCCGCCGGTTGGCGGCGGCGCCCCGGATCACCGTCCTCTCCGGTGCCCGGGTGTATACGGAGGCCGTGCGGCGTTACGGCCCGGGCCCGCTCAGCACGCCGGAAGCCGATTCTCTCGCCGGACAGCTCGGTGCCGGCTTCTTCATCCAGCCGAGCGCGGTGTTTCGAGGATCCCGCGCGCGGCTCAGCGCCCGGCTATACCGGACGGGCTCGGACGACGCCGTGGTCGAGGCGGACATCGACGCGCCGGTGGATTCGATCGCCGACATCATGACGCCGGTGGGAGAGAAGGTCCTGCGCCCGATCCTCGGGCGGGCCGGCGGGCTCGGGCCGGGGCGCACCTGCCCGGCCGGTTTCGGGGCATGCACGGCGTACCTCAAAGCCGACGAGGCATTCCGCCGCGGCGACCACGAGCGCGCGCGGGCGCTCTACGACGAGGTCATCGCGCACGACTCCGACTTCGCCCCGGCGTACTTCGGGCGCCTCCTGGTCGTCGGCCAGACCAACCCCAGTGAGGAGACCCTGCGGCAGACGATCGCGGGGGCACGCCTCCACTGGTCCAGCCTGGAGCGGGCCGACAGCTTCCTGCTCGCGGGGTACGTGCACCTCCTCGAGCGGGGCGACGGCTACCGGGCCCTCGAGGACTTCCAGGCCGCGGCGCGGACCGCGCCGGGCCAGCCGTACGTGCACTTCGTGCTGGGCGAGTTCTACCTGTTCTTCGGCGCGTTGTTCGAGCAGAGTCTCACGGAGGCGAGGACGGAATTCGACGCCGCTCAGGCACTCGACCCGAAGTTCGCCCCCGCGGTCGCGAACAGCATCTCGCTGGCGCACTTGCGCGGCGACGACGTCGAGGTCCGGCGCCTCATCCAGCTGTACCTCGGCATCGACACCACATCGGTCGTCGCGGAGGTGGTCCGCGTCGTGGACACGCTGCTGTTCCGGCCCGCCGAGCGGCTCGGGTTGCTCGACGCCACGCTGGAGCAGCGCCGCTTCCCCGTGCTCCAGTTTCTCGCGTTCCAGGCGGCGCAGTTCGGCACGTCGGCCGACAGCGCGGTGAAGGACTTTGCGACGCGCCGGGTGCTGCGCGCCCTGGAGCGGCGCGCGGCCAACGAGTACGAGCGGGCCCTCGCGCTCCGCTGGGCAGTCGCCGCCGACCTGCGGGCCGGGCGCCCCGACAGCGCTCGCGCGCGGATCGCGCGGGCGACCCGGGGGAGCGCCGCGCGGGAAGCGGACGCCTGGACCGTGCTGGCCCGGGTGACGGGACTCGACTCGCTGGGCGACTGGCGCGCCGCGAGCGACCGGCTGAGCGCGTGGACGAGCTCGCCCCCTGGGAACGGGGACGCAGCCGCGCATTGGCTGCTCGCGCGCGTGGGCCGGGACGCGGGAGCGCACGGCGCCGCCCTGCGGCGCGCCGCGCGCCCCGACAGCGCTCCGCTGCCGGTCAGCCTCAGCCTGGATCTCGACGCCCGAGCGCGACGCGCTGCCGCCGACACGGCCGGCGCCCTCGCCCTGTGGGACCGCGCCACGCGCCGCTACGCGGTGCTGAGCGCCCCATTCGACCTCCTCGCCTCACTCTGGCCGGTGCGGCTCGAGCTGGCCCGCGTCGCCGCCGCCCGGGGCGACACGGCCGCCGCCCGACGGGCGTGCGACAGCTTCGATGCGCTCGTCGGCTACGTCGACCAGGCGGCGCTGCCGCAGCGGGAGACCATCTGTCGCGGGCGGTAGGTCCCCTCGGTCCCCTCCATCCGCCGAACGGTGAGCCGACCGCCGCCATTCGTGGGAGCACGTCGCCCGTCCGCACCGCGACTCCCGCGGCGGCAACCAGACAACGAGGGACCGTCGCTTCGAGCGCACAGCGCCCGGGAGGGGTGGAGTGGGTGCAGGGCCCGCCCTCGGCGAGCGCACGACCCGTCGAGATGTAGGTCACCAGTGGCCAAGGCGTTCGGTTGCCATCCTTGGGGGACGAGCCAAGCCGTTCGACCCGCCGAGCTGCATGGCCCCCCTACCGGGCCTCAATCAGCGCCGCATATTCTGGTTTTTCTTGCGCGCTCGCGAAGTCTCGACCACCGGCCCGCGATCGCCGCCCGCCAGGAGGCACGCATGTCTCGACAAGAACTGACGAACCTGCGCCGAGCAGCCATGGTTTCCACCGCCCCCGTCGTCGGTCTGCTGTCTGCCTGCGCGTACGCGCTCGCCCCGGTCACATCCTCGATTTACGGCAAGGTCCGCGGCCCCATCGCCGCCACTAGCCAGGCCACGCCCGCCACGAAGACGGGACGCGCCTGCTCGAACTCCATCCTTGGCATTGTGGCGACCGGTGACGCCTCGATCGACGCCGCCAAACGGGCGGGCGACATCACGAGCGTCGCCTCTGTGGACTTCGAATCCACTAACGTCCTGTTTCTATATGCCTCTTTCTGCACCGTCGTCCGCGGCACCTAGCGCCGCGTGCCGGCGCGCGGCGCTCGGCTTCGCCCTCGCGCTCTCCACGACGGCGTGCCCGCTGCTGCTCGTCGCCCCGATGCTGGTCGACGACAAGCATGGCAGCGACGCGACCAGCGTGCGCGCGCCTACCTTCGTGGTCGGACCCTCAATGGTGTGGATCTCGGTTGGTGGCACAAACGCCTGCGTGTTTGGCTCATCGGGCGCCGCGTCCTGCTGGGGAACAGACAGCTACGGCGAACTCGGCACGGGAGGCGCGACACCCGGCGCCTCTGCCACGCCGGTCCCCGTCACCGGGGGCCACACGTTCCTCGCCGTCGCGGCCGGCCCGACGACCTGTGGGGTCGCGGCCGACAGCGTGGCTCACTGCTGGGGCCTGAACCAGAGCGGCGCGCTCGGCATTGGGTCGACCGACGGCGATCGGCACGCCACGCCCGTCGCGGTGGAGGGCGGCGGGCGGTTCGGCACCATCACGGTCGGCGTCGGCTTCGCGTGCGCCCTAGGGGGCGGCGGCGCCGCCTCGTGTTGGGGCGAAGGCCGCAACGGCGAGTTGGGCGACGGCACGGCCACGAGTCACTTCGCCCCGGGCCGCGTGGCGGGCGGCGTTACGTTCACGTCCCTCAGCGCGGGGTCCTCCCACAGCTGCGGGGTCGCCACGAGCGGAGCCGCCTACTGTTGGGGCCTGGGATGGGAGGGTGAGCTCGGGGTGGGTGCGCCGCCTAACGTCTGCTTCGGCACGAATGCATGCGCCCAGGCGCCCGCGCTCGTCGCAGGCGGCTACGCCTGGAAGGCAATCACCGCCGGCCAGTCGCATAGCTGCGGCATCACGACGGGGGGGGACGCGTACTGCTGGGGTCGCGGGGTGGTCGTGGGCCAGCTTGGCGTCGGTCGCGACACGAGCACCACCACGCCAGCGCCCGTCGCGGGAGGACTCAAGTGGACGGCGATAACGGCGGGCCGTGAGCATACTTGCGCCCTCGCTTCGGGGGGCGCCGCGTATTGCTGGGGGACGAACGACTCCGGTCAGCTCGGTAGCGGCTCGTCGGTCCCGAGCAGCAACACGCCCGTCCCGGTGGCCGGCGGTCTCGCGCTCGTCGCGCTGGACGCTGGCGGCGATCACACCTGCGGCCTCACAACCGACGGCAGCGTGTACTGTTGGGGAACGATCCTGCGGTAGGGAGACGTACCGCCATGGCTGGTTCACGAGACACGGCAGGGACGCGATGGGAGCCAACAGTGCAAGTTGCTGGAATTCAGCCGGCTAGAACGACCCCTCCGCTACCGCCTATCCCACTCCCACCACCTACCGTCCGCGGCCTCGCCAAGGTTGTGACGGCTGCGGCACGGCTGCACCGACGCGCTACCCCGCGGCGAGACAGCCGAGCTCGGAGGCCCGGCGACTCCGCCGTGAAGTCCAAGCCGCGCTTCGGCGGCCACCGCGACGGCCCACGCCACGGGTGTCGGCACGCTCAAGAGGATCGGGTCGCGCTCAAGTGCCCTGCCCACGGCATGCGCGAATTGGCTCCACGTCACGGGTTCGGGGTGCGCGAGACAGTAGGTCCGGTTGACGGCCCGATCGGACGCCGCCGCGCCGAGCAGCCCGTGCACGACGTCCTTGACGTAGACGAGGCTCAGTTCGCGCTGCCAGGAGCCGACCGTGATAGCCACGCTGCGGCGGACCAACTGGAACAGCTTGAGCACCCCGCGCTCGCGAGGGACGACAGCAGGATCACGCGGGGCGCCCCGGCGTGCTGCGCGGTCGCGGCCTCGAGCACCCGGGCCGTCCCATCGGTGTTCACCGCATAGTAGTCACGGGGGACCCGCGCTTCCGTCAGCCCCGCGAGGTGGAACACCACGTCGGCGCCCGCGAACGCGCCCACGAGCGAGCGCGCATCGTCGAGGCCCCAGTCGCGGTAGCGCACATCCAACCCTGCGAGCCACCGCCGGCACACGCCGGGGCGCTCGACGCAGACGACATCGTCGCCCCGGGCGACGAGCGCCTCGATGAGGTGGCTCCCGATGAAACCGGCTCCGCCGGTGACGACCGCGCGCATGACCCGCTCCTCGATGGAGTGCGCGAGCAATTTCGCGCGCGCGGGTCAAGACGCGGTGAAGGCAGGGACAGCGGCACGGCGCTCAGCGTCCACGCTTTCACGACAGCCGCCACGACGGTCTGAGGCTGCTCCTCGTACAAGAAGTGCCCGGCACCGGCGAGCGTGTCCACCGTGAACGCCGGCAGCGACCGCGCGAGGAGGGCGAGCTCGGCGGGCGACGGCCCGCCGTCGTGCCGCGCCCCGCCCAGCAGCAGCACGACCGGGCAGGCGATGGCCGCCAGGTGCGGCCGCAGCGGCTCGCGCTCCCGCGCGGCCACCATCCCGAGCAAGGCCTTGAGCGTGCCGTCCAGGTCGCGGGCGGCGCCGCTGGTGTATCCGTCCACAACCGCATCGCTCACCCAGGACGTGTCGCCCGACGCGGCGATCAGGTTCTGGCGGATCTTCTTGCGGACGAGCCGTACGCCGCCGAACCACTTGATCCACGGCGCCAGCCGCATGGCCCGGCGCAGGCCGGGCGTCGTCGCCGTCTCGACCGGGCCGCCTTCGAGCGAGACGACCGCGCGCACGAGATCGCCGCGACGGTACGCGATCCGATACGCGATCGACGCGCTGGTCGCATGCGCCACCACGACCGCATCGGTCACCCCGAGGTGGTCCAGCACCGCGGCGATGCGGTCGGCCTGCGCGGTGAGCGAGTAGTCGGCGTGTTCGGGCCGGCCCGAGACGCCCACACCCAGCGGCTCGATCACGATGGCCCGGTAGCCGGCCGCGGTCAGACCGGGTACCTCGTGGCGGTAGGCAAACGCCGATCCGAACAGCCCGGGGATGAGCACCACGGGCGCCGCGAGCTCCGACCCCGCCACACTGACCTGCAGCGACTCGGCGTGCGCGAGGACCACGGAGATTCCGCGCGAGCTGTCGGCGAGCACCGTCAAGGCGAGCAACAGCCACATGAGTCCCTCCCGGGGCATCGGACTCCCGGACTACGACCCGCACCTAACATCGATCGCCGAATCGGTTCGGCCGCCCGGGCCGACCCGCAACTGTACGGTCAGCCGGCCCTGACCGAGCGCGCTCGGCGGAATGAGGAGCTGCATCAGGAACGACGACGCCATCGTGACGGCGTCGGTGATCACCCCCGCATGATGCTCGTTCACTTGAGCCCGGAACGTCTCGCCGATGGGCGTCGGTGGATTCGTGCTCACATTCACGGGGGTGATGTCCAAATGGCCTTGGGCGTGAAACTCACTTTCGTAGTTCCCGGACCGGGTGAGCACGATCTGCTGCCGCAGCTGCACCGGCCCCTGGACCAGCAGGAAGTCGGCCGGGCCCGAGGTGCAGAACGGCTTCGGGATCACCTGACCGAACTGGATGACGAACTCCTGCCGCGCCACCGCCGGCGACCCCGACACGCTGCCAGCGAGATTGAGCACCGTCGCCCGGCCGTCCGTGGCGATCGGAACGGGAGCGGTGACGTTCCCGAGCGGGCCGCCGATCGCCGCGCGCAGCTCCGTCGGTAGACCGTTGTAGATCGCCGGATGGATGTCCCGAAAGGGCGAGGGATTGATGGAGCCCGTGACCGCCAGTGGCGCAGACGGATCGAGGAGACCGCTCCTCACGAAATCCGCCACCACCAGCTGCTCGGCGAGCTCCCAGCTGAGCACGGCGTGGTCGGCCGTTCCGGGAATCAAGACTTCGAAGTGCACGTTCCCGATCGTCGCTCGGCCGAGGTCGAAGAACCGGAGATGAAAGCGGAGCGGCCCGTACGGCCCGCAGGCGAGTTGCATGGCGCCCGCGACCCACCCGGCCGACGACCCGTAGGCGGTCTCCACGCCGCCGATCGCATCCGACCAAGTGCAGTTGAAAGGGAAGGCGTTGGGGAAGCCGAACGCCGTGCGATCACCGTCGAGCAGGAGCAGCGCCGCCCGCAGCCCCCGGGGATCGGCCTCGTCGGTGAATATGAGATTGATCGGATCGACCGGCGCGCCGGCGAAGTTGTCCCCCGCAAACGGCCAGAACGTCAGCGCCCCGCCGCCGGCGGTGACGGTGACGAGCGGCGCCGGCGCGGGAGCCCCGGACGCCGACGCAGCCAAGGCCGACTGGGAGACGCCCGCGGGCTCGTTTCGGTCGGCACACCCTGTGAGGAA
>DASPXO010000276.1:0-5982 GCA_035637235.1 Gemmatimonadales bacterium
CCGGCGCGAACGCCGGCCGCCTCCTCGGTCAGTCGCACGTCGGGCTGGTCGACGCCGGCGAGGTCGCGGGCGAGCTGGTCGCGATACCACGCGAATGCGCCGCCCGCCGAGAGCACGACGCCCATCACGTACCAGACACCGGGCAAGACGTGGCAGAAGGTGTGGGCGCGGAGGGCGGGATCCACTCGGGGTTCGACGGTCGGGGCGAGCACGGTTCCCGAGGTGCCCCAGCTGGCCACCGCCTCCCCCGGGGTGATCGCGCCCACGCCCGCGGCGCCGCAGGCGTTGTCCGCTCCGCCACCGACCACCGGCGTGCCGGGAGAGAGGCCGGTGAGCGCCGCGCCCTGCGGACTCACGTGGCCGAGCACGTCCGACGATCCCCCCACCTCGGGCACCAGGGAGAGCGGCAGCCCGACGGCTTCCATAATCTCCCGACTCCACCGCACGTGCGCGGGGTCGAACATCAGCGTTCCCGACGCGTCGGACGGCTCGGTGGCGAGCGTACCCGTCAGGCGGAACCGAACGAAATCCTTTGGGAGCAGCACCGTGGCCAGCCGGGCAAACGCCGCAGGCTCCTGGTTTCTCAGCCACAGCACTTTGGGAAGCGTGAAGCCTTCCAGCGCCGGGTTGCACACCCACTCACGCAGCCGCTCTTCCCCGCCCACGCGGCCTGTGATCTCCCGGCACTCGGCCGTGGTTCGCCCGTCGCACCACAGCAGCGCCGGACGCACGACCGCTCCGCTCCGGTCGAGGAACACGGAGGAGTGCATCTGCCCCGAGATGCCCACGGACGCCACGCGCGCGCCCCCCCCCGCCCCCGCCGACTGCCCGGCGAGCACCTGACGGATGGACGCGAGGCAAGCGTCCCACCAGCTGTCCGGGTGCTGCTCCGCCCAGCCGGGCCGGGGCGTACTCAGGGAAAGCGGCGTGGCGGCGGTCGCCACCACGGCTCCCGCCGGGCTCACCAGCAGAGCCTTCACCCCGCTCGTGCCGACGTCGAGCCCGAGGAACAGCGCGTCGGCCGCGCTCACGTTCCCGAGGCGATCCTGATCGTCTTCACCAGCCGGATGTCGGCCGAGGAGGCGCCCACTTCGATCCGCACCCGCTCCGGCTCGACGACCCAGCCGTGCGTGTCGCCGTTCCAGTAGGCGAGCGACGACGCGGCGAGCGGGAACTCGACCGTCCGGGTTTCCCCGGGCGCGAGCATGACGCGTCGGTAGCCCCTGAGATCCTTGTTGGGCCGCTCGACCGCGGAGCCGACGTGGCGGACGTAGAGCTGCACCACCTCGGCGCCCGCCAGGCCGCCCGTGTTCTGCACGTCAACCCGTACCGTGATCGTGCCGTCGGTGCGGAGCGTCCCGGCGCTGGTCCGCAAGTTCCGGTACGCGAACCTCGTATAACTCAGACCGTGACCGAACGGGTAGAGCGGCGTGCCGCGGAAGAAGCGGTACGTCCGCCCCGCCATGCGGTAATCGTCGAACGGCGGCAGGTCGTCTACGCTCGAGTAGAACGTGACAGGCAGCCGGCCGCCGGGGTTGTAGTCGCCGAACAGCACGTCCGCGATCGCGCTGCCGGCGGCCTGTCCGGGGTACCACGCCTCTACGATCGCCGGCACGTGTTCCTGCGCCCAGTTCACGGCGAGCGCGCTGCCGTTGAGCAGTACCAGCACCGTCGGTTTGCCGAGCGCCGCGATGCGCTCGAGCAGGCGCTCCTGCGGGGCCGGGAGATCGATCCGCGTGCGATCGCCGCCCCGGAAGCCCTCGATCTGGACCGGCATCTCCTCGCCCTCGAGGCGGGCGGTCAGGCCGAGGAACAGGACCACGGCGTCCGCCTGCTCGGCGGCCTCCACGGCTTCGGCCTCGAGGGTCTCCTGCGGCGTCGCCCAGACGAGCTGGAGTTGCGCCTCGCCGTACGACTCCTGGCCGTCCACCCGCACCCGGTAGCTCCTCCCTCCCTCGAGGCGGAGCGGCTCGCTCTGCGCGAGACGCGGGTCCGGGAATTCGCCGTCGTGCGTCGGATAGAGCGACCGAACGATCAGGCTGTCGTCCAAGAACAGCTGGAACCTGACGGTGCCGACGAGGCCGAGCCGGTACGTCCCGCTCCGGGGAGCCCGGAACGTGCCCGTCCAGCGCACCCCGAAGTCATCGGGGTTCATGTCCGCACGCGGCGCGGCGTC
This sequence comes from Gemmatimonadales bacterium, assembly GCA_035637235.1. GTDB lineage: Bacteria > Gemmatimonadota > Gemmatimonadetes > Gemmatimonadales > GWC2-71-9 > DASUAL01. The sequence continues at coordinate 2,177 of DASPXO010000276.1, forward strand.
GTGCCAATTGGCGTCCAGCGTCGTATCGCGGGCGCTCGAAAAGGGGGCGCCATCCATGGCCCGGGTCGTGAAGTAGTCGACGTCGAGCCCCGGCTGCCCCTCCCGCGTGAACAGCACGGCGGACGGGACGACCTCCAACACGGGAAAGCCGTCCGCGAGGTCCGCGCCCCGGGCGAAGAGAACGCGGGTCTGTTTCCCGACCGCCGCGCGGATGCCGCGCAACGGCGTCACCGGGTCCGCCGGGAGCCCGTTGTAGTTGCCCAGCAGCATGCGCCACTGATCCGCGTTCGGCCCGATGACGGCGAGCGTGCCCAGGTCCTTGCGCAGTGGGAGCACCCCGCCGGCGTTCTTCAGGAGGACCATCGACTCGCGGGCGACCTGCCGCGCCAGGTCCCGATGCGCGGGCTGGTCCAGCACGCCGTAGGGAATCCGCGCCCAGCGCACCCGATCCGGCGCGTCGAACATGCCGAGCTTGAAGCGCGCCAGGAACAGTCGTCTGACGGACGTGTCGATCTGCCGCTCCGTGATCAGCCCCTGCTTCACCGCCTCGACCAGGTTTGGGTAGACACGGCCGCAGTCCAGGTCGGTGCCGGCGCGCACGCCCAGCGCCGCCGCTTCGGCCGCGGTCTGGACCACCTGGTGGCGCAGGTACATGTCGTCGATCGCGCCGCAGTCGGACACGACGTAGCCCGCGAAGCGCCACTCGCCGCGCAGGATGTCTTTGAGCAGCATGTCGCTGCCGCAGGCGGCTTTGCCGTCGACCCGGTTGTAGGCGCACATCAGCGAGTAGGCGCCGCCCTCCCGGATGCCGGTCTCGAAGTGCGGCAGGTAGCTCTCGCGCAGGTCCCGCTCGCTCACCACGGCGTCGAAGCGGTGGCGCTCCGGCTCGGGCCCCGAGTGAACCGCGAAGTGCTTCACCGTGGCGACGGTCTTCAAGTACTTCGGGTCGTCGCCCTGCAGGCCGCGGATGAACTGCACCGCGAGGCGGCCGGTGAGGAACGGATCCTCGCCGTAGGTCTCCTGCCCGCGCCCCCACCGCGGGTCGCGGAACAGGTTGATGTTGGGCGACCAGAACGTCAGGCCCTGATACCGCTGGCGGCTGCCCGCGCGGACGTACTCCTCGTGTTTGGCGCGGGCCTCGTCGGAGATGACGGTCGCCATCCGGTACATGAGGGAGTCGTCCCACGTGGCGGCGAGCCCGATCGCCTGCGGGAATACGGTCGCGAGGCCGGAGCGCGCGACGCCATGCAGCGCCTCATTCCACCAGTTGTATTCCGGAATTCCCAGCCGCTCGACGCCCGCGGCGACGTCCTTCATCTGCGAGACCTTTTCTTCGAGCGTCATGCGGGCCACGAGGTCGTTCACGCGCTGGTCGAACGGCAGGTCCTGGTTCAGATAGGTAGGCGTCTGCGCCTGCGTCCGAGCGGCGATCGCGCCGCCCAGCAGGACGGCGCCGAGCAGCACGGCGGGCCGGCGACCGAGCCTCAGCATCCAGCTGGTCCCCACCGCACAGCGATGCGCCAGGGACGCGACGAACCGGCCCGCCCGCCCGATCGCGTCCCCGCGCACTCCGAACGGCACGGTGCCGGCATCCCACACGTACACGGGGGCGCGGGGCAGGCTCAGCGCCGAGCCGTTTGCGCCCGCGCCGCCGAACCCGAGCGAGTACCCGGCCTCCCGCGCGAGCCCCACCACGCGCTCGTCCGCGGCGCCGAACGGATAGGCGACCGCCCGTCCGGCGGAGTCACCCAGCCGCTCCACGAGCGTCCGGCGGGAGCGCCCCAGCTCGTCCGAGGCCCGCGCCGGACTGAGCCAGGTGAGCCTGGCGTGCGACGCCGTGTGCGACGCGAAGTCGAACCCGCGCGCCTGCCATCGCTCTACGGCGCTCCAGTCGAGGTGCCGCAGTCGCCGCCAGGTGTAGCGCACGTCCCAGGTGTTGGTGCCTCCGACGTGGTCGGTGATGAGGAAGGTGGTAGCCGTGAAACCCAGCTCGGCGAGCAGGGGGTAGGCGTGCTCGGCGAGCGACGCGTAGCCGTCGTCGAAGGTGAGTAGCAGCTCGTTGCACGACGCCACGACGCCACGCTCCACGCGTGTTGCGAACTCATCCAGGGTCAGCGTCCGCCAGCCCGCCCGCGCGAGCGCCCGCATCTGCCGCTCGAAAGTGGAGCGCGCCACCCGCGTCACGCCCAGCTCGAGCGGACCGCCGATGCGATGGTAGCACAGGACGGGGGCGAGCTCGCTCGCTCGGTCCAGTCGCACGCTGCTCGGCGCCCGGCAGGTGAGTGGAGACATAGGGCAGGTCGCTCATAACCTAACGCTTCCCCGCGAAGCCCGGCGCCGTCTCAGAGTACCGCGAGTGACTTTGGCGACCCGCGACGCTGCCCCGGTTCGACACCCGTCGTCGCGGCCGGACCACGAACCACCGGCGGTCGCCGCGTGGCCCGGCTTCAAGTGAAGAGGGAGGTGGACCTGATAGTCGCCTCAAATTCCACCACTTCCGTGTGACTGACGGCTCCATGCGACATGGGTGACCTCCCACCGGGGCATGCCGTTTGCCACAGGAGACCCCCCGAAGCTGGATTGGGACGAGCGGCGATCGCGGGCCGTTCGCGCCTGCCTGTGGGTGAACGGCAATCTCCCGGCACCGGCTTCGGAACGCTCGTAGCTCCGCGTGGCAGTAACTGGTTTCCCAGAAGGAGGTGTACGGAATGAAACACCTGAATCCCGAGCTCGAGAAGCTCGAGCAGCGGGTGGCACCTGACTTGATCGGCCTCCCCGATATCTCGATTGGTATTGGCTTCGGTACCACCGGGACGGGGTCCGACCATAGCTCGACCCATTCGAGCTCGTCCAGCGGCTAGCACGACCGCACCGTTGGATGCTTAACCGGAAGGCCGCTGGAGAAACCTCCAGCGGCCTTTTTGGTCGAGGTGCGACGGTCAGATCCCGAGCCAGTAGTTGACCTTGATCAGGAAGATGTTCTCCGACGGCCCGCGAAACAGGGCGCGGGCGTCGTCGCCGAAGTGGATGGTACCGCGCGTGAGCGACGAGGCGCCGCTGCGCGTCCACACGAGGTAGAGGGTCGAACCGGGCCGGTATTCCCAGCGCAGGACCGCGTTGCCGCGCAGCGACCGGAGCGTGAAGCTCGGGTCCTCGACCGGGAAGGGCCGGGTGGGTCCGCCCCCGTCGACGTCGATGAAGATCGAGTCGCGGACGGAGAGCGACGGGTTCCCCGGCTTGATCGAATCCGTCCCGACATCCACCCCATAGACGAGCCGGCGCAGCCCCCGCGGAGCGGCGTACTCCTTGTAGCGGGAATAGTCGCCACTCGCGATCAGGGGCTGCACGAACAGCTCGAGCGTCAGGGCCGGCGAGAACGTGACGTTGAAGCGCGTGTTCAGCCCGACCGAGCGCTGCACCAGGTCGGCGAAGACGTAGCGGTTGCCGGCAAACGCGGTGGCGGTCGTGTCGGCCACCGTCGTCACGTACTGGAAGCCGCTCTCGCTGTGACCGAGGGACGGGCCGAACGACACCGTGACGTTGGAAACCGGCCGGAGCTGCAGCGTGAGGCTCGCGGAGCGGTCGCAGCTACCGTCCCGGTCGCAGCCCAGCTCGCCGGACCAGTTGGCCACGACCTTTTTGCGCCGGTCCGTCGAGACGTTCGTCGACCACAAGTCGCTGCCGGGGCGGCGCAGCACGGGCCCCCCGCGGCTCAGGCGGTCGTCGAGCAGGCTCGGCCGGTGGATCCAGAAGCCCTGGATCTCCCAGTAGTTGAGCGGCTGGATGTAGCCGAACAGCTGGACCTG
>DASPXO010000277.1:0-11154 GCA_035637235.1 Gemmatimonadales bacterium
GCGCTGGCGCTGGAAGCCGACGTGCTCGACGCCGGGCAAGTGCAGGCGGCCCGCGACGAGCTGATCCGAGCATGGGGCCGCGTCGATATCTTGGTCAACGCCGCCGGGGGCAACGTGACTCGGGCCCGCAACGACGACCGCAGCATCTTCGGGGTGCCGCTCGATGCCTTCGACGAGGTGCTCCGGCTGAACTTGCACGGGACCGTAATCCCGGCGCTGGCCTTCGGCGAGGCGATGGCCCGCCAGCGCTCGGGGTCCATCATCAACATTTCGTCGATGGCCGCGCTCCAGGCCCTGAGCGGCGTCCTGGGCTACTCGGTCGCGAAAGCGGGCATCGACATGTTCACCCGGTGGCTGGCCGCCGAGCTGGCGCGCAAGCATGGGGACGGAGTCCGGGTCAACGCCATCGCTCCGGGATTCTTCGTCACCACGCAGAATCGCGCGGTGCTGCTCAACCCGGACGGCAGCTACACGCCGCGGGCCCGCGCCATCATCGCCCGCACGCCGATGGGCCGCTTCGGTAGCCCCGAGGAGCTGGTCGGCGCCGTGCAGTGGCTGTGCAGCGACGCCGCGTCGTTCGTCACCGGCGCGGTCATCCCTGTGGACGGCGGGTTCAGCGTATTCAGCGGCGTGTGAGAAGGCACGCCGGCACACTCTGGCGCGCCCGGTAATGACCGTCGGGTACCGGTGGACCATCGTGGCGCTCTTGTTCGCGGCGACCACCATCAACTATATCGACCGGCAAGTCCTCGGCGTGCTCGCGCCCACGCTGCAGCGCGAGCTGCACTGGAGCGAGACGGACTACGGTGTCATCGTGTCCTGGTTCAGCCTCGCGTACGGATTCGGCTTGTTGGGCATGGGCCGAGTGATGGATTGGATCGGAGCGCGCAAGGGCTTTTCGCTCGCCGTGGTGGCGTGGAGCGTCGCGGCCATGGCACACGCGCTCACCCGCACGGTCACGGGGTTCGCGGTGGCGCGCGCGCTGCTCGGCCTGGGCGAGTCGGGCAACTTTCCCGGGGCCGTGAAGACCGTGGCGGCGTGGTTCCCCAAGCGGGAGCGAGCGCTGGCCACGGGGATCTTCAACGCCGGGACCAATGTCGGCGCGGTGCTGGCCCCGCTCATCGTGCCGTGGATCGCCCTCACGTGGGGGTGGCCGTGGGCGTTTCTCGTCACGGGCGCGATGGGCTTTCTCTGGCTCGGCGCGTGGCTCACGTGGTACCGTGAGCCGGAGCACCACCCCAAGCTGTCGGCCGCCGAGCTGGCGCACATCCGCGAGGGTCCCGCGGATCCGGACGGGGCGCGGCGACTCGCCTGGCCCCGCCTGCTGCGTCACCGCCAGACGTGGGCGTTCGTGGTCGGGAAGGCTCTGACGGATCCGGTGTGGCTCTTCTATCTGTTCTGGTTGCCCAAGTTCCTGGACGCCAATTGGGGCGTGCGCCTGGCGGGCCTCGCGGCTCCGCTGGTCGTGATCTACGTGGTTGCGGATGTCGGGTCGGTGGCGGGCGGCTGGCTGTCGAGCGCGCTGATCGCTCGCGGCTGGAGCGTAAACCGCGGGCGTAAGACGGCGATGCTCGTGGCCGCGCTGCTCATCGTACCGACGATGTTCGCGCCAGCCGCCCGCAGCATGTGGATGGCCGTGGCGATCGTCAGCGTGGCAGCGGCCGCGCACCAATGGTGGTCGGCCAATCTGTTCACGACCGTGAGCGACATGTTTCCGCGCCAGGCGGTGGGGTCCGTGATCGGCATCGGCGGGTTTGGAGGCGCGATGGCCGCGATGCTGTTCCAGCGGGCCACGGGTTACCTACTCGATGCCACGGGCGGGAACTACACGCCCATCTTCGCCGCGTGCGGGCTGGCCTACGTCACCGCCCTGCTGCTCATCCATGGGTTGGCGCCGCGCCTCGTCCCCGCTGCTTGACGGGCCGTGGGGCTGGCCATAGGCTTGAGCGCTGATAAGGTCAGTTTATCACGTCGACCCGGAACGACATGAAAATAAGCGACATCCGGGCCACGCCCGTGACCGTCCCTCTCGCCGCCCCCCTGCGACATGCGAACGGCTGTCATTGGGGACGTTTCGTTCGGACGCTCGTCGAGGTCGAGACGGATGACGGGCTGATCGGGCTGGGGGAGATAGGGGGCGGTGGCGAGAGCGCCGTGGCCGCGTTCGCTGCCCTCAAGCCCTACCTCGTGGGGCACGACCCGACCAGGCTGGAGGAGCTGCGCTTCCGCATCGCCAATCCCACGGCTTCGCTCTACAACCCGCGCACCCAGATGCTCGCCGCCATCGAGTTCGCATGCCTCGACATCCTGGGGCAGCGCTGGGGCGTGCCGGTGTGCGACATCCTCGGCGGCCGGCTGCGCGACCGCGTGCCGTTCGCGTCCTACCTGTTCTTCCGGTACAAGAACCCAAAGGACGGCTCGGGCGAAGTCCGGACCGTGGACCAGCTCGTCTGCGAAGCGCGAGCGCTGAAGGAGCGGCACGGGTTCACGACTCACAAGCTCAAAGGCGGTGTGTTCGCCCCCGAGTACGAGCTGCAATGCTACCGTGCCCTGGCGGATGCCCTGCCCGGGGACAGCTTTCGGTTCGACCCCAACGGGGTGTGGTCCACCGAGCAGGCGATCTGGTTCGGGCAGGGCATCGAGGACTTGAAGAACGACTACCTCGAGGACCCGGTGTACGGACTGCACGGCATGCGCCGCACGCGGGAGAAGGTCCGCATGCCGCTGGCGACCAACACGGTGGTCGTGGGCTTCGAGCAGCTGGCCGCCAACGTGCTCGAGCCGGCGGTCGACGTGATCCTGCTCGACACGACCTTCTGGGGCGGGATCCGCGCGTGCATCAAGGCGGCCGGCCTGTGCGAGGCGTTCCAGTTCGGCGTGGCCGTCCATTCGTCGGGAGAGCTGGGCATCCAGCTCGCCACCATGCTGCACCTCGGCGCGGTGATTCCCAACCTCGGCTTCGCCGCCGATGCCCACTACCATCATCTGCTGGACGACGTGATCGAGGGCGGCAAGCTGCCGTACTGTCACGGGGCGATCGCGGTACCGACCGGGCCGGGGCTGGGCGTCACGCTGGACCGCGAGCGGGTGGCCGAGTACCATGAGCTGTTCCGGCGGCTGGGGAGCTATCCGTACGACCGGGACCCCCTGCGGCCGGGCTGGACTCCGCTCGTGCCGAACCAGTCCTGGGCCGATCCGCGCGACGCGCGCACCCCGGAAATCCCGAGCTGAATCGGCCCCACGAAGATGCGGCGGCCCGCCCCACCCGTTCCCCTGCCGGAGATGCTGCTTGCCTGCGTGGTCCTCGTGCTCGCGAGCTCGGCGCCGGCCCGCCGTGCTCCCGCTCTTCCGGTCGAGAACGGATACGACCTGTGGCTCCGCTATCGCCGGGTGAGCGATAGCGCCCGGTTACGAGAATACCGGAACGCCATTTCGCACCTGGTGATCGAGGGCGACTCGCCGGCGTTGCGAGCCGCCGGGCAGGAGCTCGCGACCGGCCTCGGCGGCCTGCTCGGCAGCAAGATCCCGCTCGCGCGGCGCGTGCAGGGAGACGGTGCCGTCGTCGCAGGCACGCCCGGAGGCTCGCGGCTCATCGCGTCGCTCCCGCTCGCGGGCGAGCTCGGGGCCGTGGGCGACGAGGGATTCTTGATCCGGGCCATGCCGGTGGGCGGCCGGCGCGCGATCGTGATCGCCGCCAACCGGGACATCGGCGTGCTGTACGGCGCCTTCCGCCTGCTGCGGCAGCTGCAGACCTACGGCTCGGTGCGGGACCTCTCCGTCAGCAGCGCGCCGCGGATCAAATACCGCTTGCTCGACCACTGGGACAACCTCGACCGCACCGTGGAGCGCGGGTACGCGGGGTCCTCATTGTGGGTGTGGAGCGACCTCCCGGACCGGCTGTCTCCCCGCTACCGCGACTACGCCCGCGCCAACGCCTCGCTCGGGATCAACGGCGCCGTGCTGACCAACGTCAATGCGAACGCGACCGTGCTGACCGGGCCATACCTGGCCAAAGTGGCGGCACTGGCAGGCGTGTTCCGGCCGTACGGGCTCCGCGTCTATCTCGCGGCGCGTTTCAGCGCGCCGATCGAGCTGGGCGGCCTGAAGACGGCGGACCCGCTGGATCCCGCCGTGCGGGACTGGTGGAAGGCGAAGGCGGACGAGATTTACCGGAGCATCCCCGATTTCGGCGGGCTGCTCGTGAAGGCGAACTCCGAAGGACAGCCGGGGCCGCAGGACTACGGGCGCTCGCACGCGGAGGGAGCCAACATGCTCGCCGATGCCCTGGCGCCGCACGGGGGCGTCGTGATGTGGCGGGCCTTCGTGTACTCGAACGAGCTGCCGGGAGACCGCGTGCGGCAAGCATACGACGAGTTCCGGCCGCTCGATGGAGCCTTCCGCGACAACGTGTTCGTGCAGGTGAAGAACGGGCCACTCGACTTTCAGCCGCGCGAGCCCTTCCACCCGCTGTTCGGCGCCATGCCGAAGACCCCGCTCATGATGGAGCTCCAGATCACCAAGGAATATCTGGGGATGGCCACGCACCTCGTCTACTTAGCGCCGCTGTTCAAGGAGGTGCTGGACGCCGATACCTACGCGGCCGGGAAGGGGTCGACCGTCGCAAAGGTCATCGAAGGGGGAGGCATCGCCGGCGTCGCGAACACCGGCACGGACTCCAACTGGACCGGGTCGCATTTCAACCAGGCGAACTGGTACGCGTTCGGCCGCCTCGCCTGGGACCACACCCTGCCGGCGGCGGAGATCGCGGACGAGTGGATCCGGATGACCTTCTCGAACGATCCCGCCGTCATCGCTCCCGTCAAGGCGATGATGCTCGCTTCCCGGGAGGCGGCCGTGAACTACATGACGCCGCTCGGGCTGGCCCATCAGATGGCGCGCGGCCATCACTATGGTCCCGGCCCGTGGGTGAGCGGGGGTCGCGCCGACTGGACCTCGGTGTATTTTCACCGCGCGGACACCCTGGGGATCGGCTTCGATCGGACGGCCACCGGCAGCAACGCGGTCGCGCAGTATTTCCCGCCGGTGCGCGAGCGGTTCGCGAGCCGCGACTCCGTCCCCGATGCGTTGCTGTTGTGGTTTCATCACGTGGGCTGGAGCGAGCGGATGCGGTCGGGCGGGGGCGGGGGCCGGACGCTGTGGGAAGAGTTGGTGCACCACTATCAGGAAGGCGTCGACACGGTGCGCTGGATGCGGCGGACCTGGGATGCCCTCGAGGGCAAGGTGGATGAGGTGCGATTCCGGGACGTGCAGGCCGCCCTGGCCGCGCAGGAAAAGGAAGCCCGGTGGTGGCGCGACGCCTCGATCCTGTATTTCCAGACGTTTTCGCGCATGGCGATTCCCTCCGGATACGAGCCGCCGGCGCATGCCTTGGACTATTATCTGCGCCTCAAGTGTCCGGCGGATCCTCGCCGGCCATCGTGCGACGCGATTTAGAGAGCTCGGATGCCTCGCAGCGCGACCCCCGACGCCTACACACCGCGGCCGGAGCACCACTTCACGTTTGGGTTGTGGACCGTGGGGAATCCCGGGCGCGACCCCTTCGGTGAGCCCGTCCGCTCCCCCATCCCTCCCACCCGCATCGTCGAGCGGCTCGCCGCCCTGGGCGCTTACGGGGTGAACCTGCACGACAACGATCTCGTCCCGCCGGGCGCATCCGCGACCGAGCGCGACCGGATTGTGCGGGAGTTCAAGGCGGCGCTCCAGGCGACAGGGCTCCGCGTGCCGATGGCGACCACGAACCTCTTCTCCGATCCCGTCTTCCGGGACGGTGCGTTCACCAGCAGCGACGTGCGGGTGAGGGCGTACGCGTTGCAGAAGACTATGGCCGCCATCGACCTGGGCGTCGAGCTCGGCGCGACGATTTACGTCTGCTGGGGCGGGCGCGAAGGGACGGAGACCAACGCCGCCAAGGACCCGCGCGCCGCGCTGGCGTGGTATCGCCAGGCCCTCAATTTTCTGTGCGAGTACGTCCGGTCGCAGCGCTACGACCTGAAGCTCGCGCTCGAGGCCAAGCCCAACGAGCCGCGGGGAGACATCTTCCTCCCGACCACGGGCCACATGCTGGCGTTCATCTCGACGCTCGATCACCCCGACATGGTGGGTCTGAACCCCGAGGTCGCCCACGAGCAAATGGCGGGGCTCGACTTCTCGCACGGCGTGGCCCAGGCGCTCGACGCCGGCAAGCTGTTCCACATCGACTTGAACGGGCAAAAGGCCGGCCGCTTCGATCAGGATCTGCGGTTCGGCAGCGACGACCCCAAGGGAGCGTTCTTCCTGGTGAAGCTGCTCGAGGATGCGCGCTGGCCGGGGATGCGGCACTTCGACAGCCATGCCTACCGCACCGAGGACGAGGAGGGCGTCTGGGATTTCGCCGCGGGCAGCATGCGCTCGTACCTCATCCTCAAGGAAAAGGTGGCGCGGTTCAACGCCGATCCTGAGATCCAGCAGATTCTCGCGGCGCTCAAGAGCCGGGGAGGGGACGGCCGGACCGTGGATCCCGTGCCGTTCAGCGCCGAGCGGGCCCGGGCCCTCAAGACCGAGACGTTCGACCTGGCGACGATCCGGCGGCAGGGGTACGGGTACGAGCGGCTCGACCAGCTCACGATGGAGGTCCTCCTGGGCGTGAGATAAGGGTCGCGACCCTTCTTGACAGCCTCCCGGTCGCCGGTAGTATCGTGGTGACCTTATCACCTAACAACTTCGATGAACGATCCCCGCGTCTTCCTTCTTGTGGGCCTTGCCCTGACCACAGCCGGCCGTGCTCACGCCCAGGCCCTCGGGCAGATCCAAGGCATGGTGACCGCGGAGGCTGGTCAGCCGCTCGCGGGCGCCACGGTCACGGTCGTCGGTGCCGGTCTCACCGCGACGTCGGGCGCGGATGGGCGCTACACGATCAGCGCCGTGTCCGCCGGCACGTATCAGGTGCGCGCCAAGCTCATCGGGTATGCGCAGATCACGCAGCCGGTCACGCTCGGCGCCGATGCGGTGGCCACGGTCGATTTCCGGCTCCCCCCCGCCGCCGTCCAGCTCGAGGGCGTCGTCGTGGTGGCTTACGGCACGCAAGAGCGGCGCGACCTCACTGGATCGGTCTCGACCGTGAAGGCGGAGCAGATCCAGGAAGTCCCGACCAGCAACCCGATGCAGGCGATCCAGGCCAGGGTGCCGGGCGTGGACGTGGTGGCCGGGGGCGGCTACCGCCCCGGGACTCCGATGAACGTCCGCATCCGCGGCATCCGCTCGATGGTGGCGACCAACGAGCCCTTGTTCGTCGTGGACGGCGTGCCGCTCGCGGGAGGCATCGAGGACTTCAACCCGGCGATGATCGTCTCGATCGAGGTGCTCAAGGATGCGTCGGCCACCGCAGCGTACGGCAGCCGCGGGGCCAACGGTGTCATCCTCATCACAACGCGCCGTGGGGGCGCCGCCGGCGGCACCGGCACCCGCGTCACCTACGACGCGCAGTACGGCGCGCAGGGCGCCCTGCACCTCGTGGATATGATGGACGGCCCGGAGGCGATCGCGGAGAAGCGCGAGGCGTCCCGCGCGGCCGGCCGCGACACGTCGAACGCCAGCGTCTTCCCGGACGAGCTCCCCCAAGTCCTGTGCGCCACGGACGCCGCGTATCGCAGCGCGCATCCGGGGTGCTCCACGGAGACCAACTGGCAGAAGATCATCCTCCGCACCGGACGCCAGCAACGTCATCAGCTCGGCATCACGTCCGTCTCGGGTGACGCCCGGCTCTCCCTCACCGGCAGTTACTTCAACCAAGACGGCATCACCATCGGCCAGGGTTACGACCAGTATTCCGGCACCGTGAGCTTCGAGAACACCTACGGCCGGCTCCGGACTGGCGTGACGGCCACGGGCACGCGGTCAGTTGCGGACGTCGGCGCGGACGCCTTTCTGTGGAGTGCGGCGTTGATGAACAGCCCGCTGGGCCTGCCGTACGACAGCGCCGGCACGCCCTACGCCACGCCGTGCGGCACGTGCACGTTGAAGCAGGCGCCGTCGTCCGATCCGCTGGCGCGGAACCCGCTGCGCCAGGTTGAGGCCTTCATACGCCAGCAGACCCGCAACCGCCTGTTCGGGTCGGTGTTCGCCGACCTGCAGCTGGGCCGGGGGTTCTCGTACCGCGTGAACTTCGGCCCGGACCTCTCGTCCCGTATGGACGGCCAGTTCCAGGGCTCAAACACCCTGATTTTCACCCCAACGGGCCTCACGGTGGTCGGCAACGCCCAGGCGCAGCGTTTCGACGAGGAAGATTTTGCCTACACGCTGGACAACCTGCTGCTGTGGAACCGCACCGTCAGGAATCATCGATTCGACGCGACACTGCTCTACGGCATTCAGTACGATCGCTACACATCCACGACCGCAGCGGCGCAAAACCTGCCGTACGACTCGCAGCTCTGGTACAACCTGAACACCGCCGAGAACCCTCAGCCTCCCCAGAGCACGCTGCGCGTCTGGGCGCTGCGGTCCTACATGGGCCGCGTGAATTACGCCTTCGCCGACCGGTACATGCTGACGGTGACAGGCCGTTACGACGGCTCCAGCCGCCTCGCGTCGGGGCACAAGTGGTCGTTCTTCCCGTCGCTCGGCCTCGGCTGGCAGCTCGGCGACGAGCCATTCATGCGCCGGTTCGGCTTCATCTCCGCCCTGAAGCTGCGCGGCAGCGTCGGCACCACCGGGAACACGGGCATCAACCCGTACCAGACGTGGGGTGGCCTGGACCGCACCCGGTACAACTTCGGCAGCGGCAGCGCCGCGGGGTACCGCCCGGGCTCGATTCCGAATCCCGACCTGGTGTGGGAGCGCACCTCCCAGATCGACGTCGGCGTCGACTTCGGCCTGTTCCAGGACCGCATCAGCGGCACCTTCGACGCCTATCGGGAGCGCACCAGCGACCTGCTGATGCAGCGGCAACTCCCCCCGACGACCGGCTTCACGCAGACGCTTCAGAACATCGGCAAAACGGGAAACGGCGGCTGGGAGCTCAGCCTCACCACGGTCAACCGGACGGGCGCCGGCGGCGGCCCGCGGTGGACGACCGATCTGAACCTCACGCACAACCACAACTACATCATCAGCCTCGCCAGCGGTTTGCTGGCGGACGTCGGGAACCGGTGGTTCGTCGGCCAGCCGATCAACGTGGGCGGCAGCGACGTCAACCTCCAGGACCGCCTGCGGCAGGTCTTTTACGATTACGATTTCGTCGGAATCTGGCAGCTGGCCGACTCCGCCGCCGCCCGCAAGTACGGGCAGGCTCCGGGCCAGATCCGGGTGCGGGACTTGAACGGCGACAGCGCCATCACCGCCGCCGACCGCGTCATCCGGGGCAACACGTACCCGAAGCTGCTCGCCAGCGTATACAACCGGATGGCGTGGCGCGGGTTCGACCTGTCCTTCCTGATCCAGGGCCGCCTCGGCTACACGATGAACGACCAATTCGGCAGTGGCAACACCAGGCTGTTCGACCGCTTCAACAACCTCGACGTCGCGTACTGGACGCCCCAGAAGTGCGACGGCGGGCCCGACCCCGACGTCCTCGACGGCCCCGCAGGCATGACCGGGGCGGCCCAGGCCGCCATTCCAGGCTGCAACTCGTACCCGCAACCCAGCGCGGGTCGTGAAAACCCGGCCTACAACGACGCCCCGTTCGGTACCAACTCCGCTGCTCCCGCGTACCGGAGCGGAACGCATTGGCGGGTGCGCAACATCACCGTCGGCTACACGCTACCGGCGAGCCTGGTGAGTCGCTGGCGGTTCAGCTCCCTCCGGATCTACGCGCAGGCGCAGGACCCGTTCGTGTTCACGAACTATTACGGCTACGACCCCGAGGCCGGCAGCGCCGCGACGCCGCCGAACTATCGGACGCTGCTGGTCGGCGCAACCATGGGCTTCTAGGCGCGAACCCCGAACCGAGGCTGACCGAACATGAGACGGAAATACTCCCTGCTGAGTGGGCTCGCGCTCGTGACGGGGCTCGGGATGGCTTGTGTGGACCTGGACGAGGAGCTGGTCGGCGTGGTGACGACGACGTACTTCAGCACGCCCGCCGGTCTCGAGGCCGCGCTCAACGGCGCCTACGGCCAGTTGCCCCAGTTCTTTGGACGCGAGCAGTTCTTCGCGGTGACGGAGTTCGGAACGGACCTCTCGACGCACGGCGACCAGGGCGGCTATCAGTCCGAGAACACGTACGCCGCCGCGTTGAATCCCTCCGCGCCGCATTACGCCAACTCATGGAACCCCTTCTGGGCTCTCATCAACACGACCAACGCCGTCGTCGAGCGGGCTCCGGCCATCACCGGCATGGACCCGGCCACGAAGGCATCGCGCATCGCGGAAGCGAAGTTCCTCCGCGCGTTGGCGTACTACTGGTTGGTCGAGATGTTCGGCCCCGTGCCCGTCTCGACACATGAGAGCCAGGGCGCCAGCACGGTCGCGTTCCGTGCGCCGGCGGACTCCGTGTTTCTCCAGATCGTCAAGGATCTACGGGAGGCGATCCCGGACCTGCCCGCTACCCAGTCCCAGTTCGGCAGGGCCACCAAGGGCGCCGCCCGGCACCTGCTCGCGAAGGTACTGCTCACGCGGGCGTATCGTCCTCACTCCTACGAGGTGGCGCCGCTCTGGACCACGACCGGCGCACCGAATGGCTTCCTGCGTGAGCCGGGCGCGACCGCCGCGACGGATTTCGCCGCCGCGCGGGTGGCAGCCGATTCCGTGATCGCGGGCGGCTACTCGCTCCTGGCGAACTACGCGGACATCTTCTGCCAGCCGATGGGCGCCCGGGGGCCGGGCTCGTACTGCAACGTCCCCACCAACGAGAACAACGCGGAGATCATCTTCAGCGTCCAGTTTACGACGACGGCCGGCCAGTTTACGATGGGCTTCGGCAACACGAACTTCGTACAGAATCTGTCGTTCTACGACGACCGCCAGGGCATGGCGCGCGACTGCAACAACGGCCGCGGCTTCCGCCGCGCCCGGCCCACGCTGCTCGCGCGCAACCTGTGGCAGCGCTGGACGGACTCGACCCACACGACGGTGCTGGACACGCGGTACGATGGCACGTTCCAGAGCGTGTGGTACGCCAACTGGAGCAACACGGGCGCCTGCACCCAGACTCAGGGT
>DASPXO010000278.1:0-10322 GCA_035637235.1 Gemmatimonadales bacterium
CGGACGACGGTCTCGGTCGACGTGACGAACACGGGGTCGCGCGCGGGAGACGAGGTTGTGCAGCTCTACATCCGGGACGTCGTGAGCGCGGCGACGCGGCCGGTGAAAGAGCTTCGAGGATTCCGGCGCGTGACGTTGCAGCCGGGAGAAACGCGAACGGTCACGTTCGAGCTCGGGCCGGAGCACCTGGCGTACCACGGCCTCGGCATGAAGCGCGTGGTCGAGCCGGGGCGGTTCGAGATCATGGTGGGCGGGAACTCCGCGGACGTCCGCTCGGTCGGCCTGGACGTCGTGGGAGAGCCGTAGTCATGGGGCCATGGCACGCGGCGCTGATTGCGATGACGGCTGTCCGCACAGAGGCACAGGGGCACAGAGGCACAGGGTGCCTCTACGCCTCTGTGCCCCTGTGCCTCTTTAGCCCGATGTTCCAGGATCACGCGGTGCTTCAGCGGGATCGGCCCATCCGGTTGTACGGGCGCGCCGCTCCGGGCGATGAGGTGACGCTGTCGCTGAGCGGGGAGGGCGCCACGGCGAGCGGGCGGGCCGACGAGCGTGGGCGGTGGAGCGCCACCCTCCCCCCGCAACATGCCGGCGGCCCCTACACGCTGACCGCACGCAGCTCCGCGGGAGCCACGCAGACCGTGACGGACGTACTCGTGGGGGACGTGTTCCTGTGCTCGGGCCAGTCGAACATGGTGCTCGAGGTCCGCCGCTCGCTCGATTCGCGCGCGGAGATCCAAAACTCGGCGAACGACGGGATTCGCATGCTGACCGTCGGTCTCGCAAGCGACCCGACGCCGCAGGACACGTTTGCGGCGCCGGTGGCGTGGCAGGTCGCCGCGCCCGCCACCGTGCCGGAATGGTCGGCCGCATGCTTCTATTTTGCGCGGGAGCTCCAGAAGACCGTCCCCGTGCCGGTCGGTCTCGTCAATGCCTCGTGGGGCGGATCGAACATCCGCGCGTGGATGAGCGAGGAAGCGATGCGGGCCGCGGGCGGCTACGAGGCCGGCCTCGACCTGCTGGCCGTGTACGCACGCGACCCGGCGGCGGCCGGGCGGCGGTGGGGTGAGGTGTGGGAAGCCTGGTGGCGCGGTAAGCCGTCGAGCGGCGCCGCGGGCGAGCCGTGGGGAGTGACGCCCACCCGCGAGAGCGAATGGCGCGTCGCGCCGGAATCCCTCGGGTTCTGGGAGCGCTGGGGCGTCCCGGAGCTGGCGGATTTCAACGGGATGGTCTGGTATCGCACGAGCGTTCGTCTGAGCCCGGAACAGGCCGCGCAGGCGGCGACCCTTTCGCTCGGCGCGATCGACGAGATTGACCAGACCTGGCTCAACGGCCGACCGGTGGGCTACACCTCCGGGCCGGGCACGCCGCGCAACTATCCGGTGGCCGCGGGCACGCTCCGCGCGGGCGAAAACGTCATCGTGGTCAACGCCCTCGATACCTACGGCACCGGCGGACTGTACGGACCCGCCGAGCGCCGCGTGCTGCGACTGGCGAGCGGCGAGGTCGTGCCCCTGACCTCGTGGCGCTATCGCGTCGTCCCCCCCGGTGTCGGCTCGCCGCCGCGTGCGCCATGGGAATCCACCGGCGGGCTGACGACCATCCGCAACGGCATGATCGCGCCCATCGGACCATACACGTTCCGGGGCGTCGTCTGGTATCAGGGCGAGTCCAACACGGGTGAAGCGGATGGCTACGAGCGTCTGCTGGCCGGCCTGATGGCCGACTGGCGAAGCACCTTCGGCGCCGGGCTGCCGTTCCTAGTCGTCCAGGTCGCGAACTACGGGGCGCCGCACACAGAGCCGGTGGAGTCCGGGTGGGCAGGCGTGCGCGAGGCCCAGCGCCAGGCGGTCCTCCATGACGAGCATGCGGGGCTCGCAGTCACTATCGACATCGGCGATCGGTACGACCTCCACCCGGCCAACAAGCAAGAGCTGGGACGCCGGCTCGCGCGCGCGGCGCGCCACGTCATCTACGGCGAAGCGATTGCACCGTCCGGGCCGGTGCCGCTCTCCGCGCGCCGCGCGGGCAGTGAGGTGATCATCACCTTTGGGGACGTGGAGCGCGAGCTCGTCGCCTACAGCGCGGATGGTCCGATCGGCTTCGAGTTGTGCGGCCGGGCGCGCGCGTCTTGCCGGTTCGTCTCCGCCCGCCTTGACGGCACGCGCGTCCACGTGCCGGCGGGTGAGGGGGAGGCGGCCCGGGTTCGGTTCTGCTGGGCCGACGCGCCGGTCTGCACTCTGTTCGACCGTGCCGGCTTGCCCGCCGGCCCCTTCGAGATACCGATCCGGTGACCAGGACACCAGAGTAGGAGGGTCCGCCATGAAAGACGCGCTGAGACCCGTGCCGAAGCAGACCCTGTCGGACAGACTGGCGCGGCGGATCAGGGCGCTGATCCAGACGGGCGACTATAAGCAGGGCGATCGGCTCCCCACCATCATGGAAATGGCCCGGCGGTTCGGCGTGGGGCATCCGACGGTGCGTGAGGCCCTGAAGAAGCTCGAAACGATAGGGATCGTCGAGATCCGCCACGGATCCGGCGTCTACGTGACCCGAGACGACGAAGTCCTGGTGGTCGCGAGCCCCGACTACGGGGGCACCGTGACCAAGCAGCTGCTGCTCGACCTCATCGGGGCGCGCATCCCGCTCGAGCTGCACTCCGTTGCGGAAGCGGCCGGTCGCGCGACCGCTGACCATTTGCAGGAGATGCGGCGGCTGCTGACGACGGCAGGGCAGAACCTCGAGAACGATGAGGTCTTGAACTCCGTCAACATGTCCTATCATCGGCAGATCGCCATCGCGTCGGGCAACGCCGTGGTGGTGCAGCTGCTCGACGTGCTGCGCGAGCTCTTCACGGAGGAGCAGCGGCTGATCCTGGACATCTTCGGGTCGCGCGAGCGGGACCACCAGGAGCACCTCGCCATCCTCGACGCGCTCGAGCAACGCAACGGGGCGCTCGCCGTGGAGCGGATGAAGACGCACCTGGAGGGAGTGCAGGATGCGGTGCAGCGGTGGGATCCGGACCATCATCCGGTTCGCTGAGCGCGGCGCGCTGCTCGGCGTCATCGGCGCGGGGACCTGTGGGGGGCCGTCGTCAGGCTCGCCCCCGCCTCCTCCGCCGCCGTCGAGCGACACGATTCCGCTCCGCACGCTGGCCGCCGCCCGGGGCCTGCGCATCGGCTGCGCGGTCGATCGCGGCTTTCGCTACGGCGGGTCGGATGGGGCGACCTTTCGCGCGAAGCTGGTGCGCGAGTTCAGCATGCTCACCCCCGAGAACGACATGAAGCATGCGCGCATCCACCCGGCGCGGGACACGTATCGATTCGAGCCGGCGGACTCGCTGGTCGCGCTCGCCGAAGCGAACGGGATGCAGGTGCGCGGCCATACGCTCGTCTGGCATCGGCAGCTCGCCGGTTGGCTCACCTCGGGAACCTGGACGCCGGACACGGCGCGGGCGTTGTTGCACGATCACATCGCCAGCGTGGTGGGACACTACCGCGGGCGGCTCGCGGCCTGGGACGTGGTCAACGAAGCCCTGGCCGGCGACGGATCGCCGCGGCCCGGCTTCTGGTACGACCACATCGGGCGCGACTATGTCGAGCTGGCGTTCCGCTGGGCGCACCAAGCGGACCCGAATGTCGCGTTGTTCTACAACGACTACGACATCGAAGGGATCAACGGGAAGTCGGATTCGGCGTATGCGCTGATACAGCGCCTGCTCGCCCGCGGCGTCCCGATCCATGGCATCGGTCTGCAGGCGCATGTTCGGCTGGGTGGCGTACCGACGACGCTGCGGGCGAACATCGCGCGGTTCGCGCAGCTGGGACTCGAGGTGCACATCACCGAGCTCGATGTGCGGATGCCGCTGCCGCCGACGGCGGCGCAGCTCCAGACGCAGGCGGACGACTACCGCGACGTACTGGGCGCCTGCCTGTCGAGCGCGCCGGCGTGCGACGCCCTGGTCATGTGGGGGTTCAGCGACCGGGAATCCTGGATCCCCGGCACGTTTCCGGGCTGGGGCGCGGCGCTGATCTTCGACGCCGCCTACCGGCCGAAACTCGCGTTCTTGGCGCTCTACGACTTGCTGAAGTAGCCGCCCCGTGCGGGTCCTGTGAGCATGTGGCGCAAACTCACCGCCGCGTCGACACGAGGATCACGCCTTGCCCGTGGTCGAGGCCCCAGCGAGCCGCGGCGCTGACGCCGTCGTAGTGGCGGATGAACAAGACACCGGCCGTCGCGATCGACCGCAGGGTTTCGATGCCGCCGAGTCGGGTGTCATCGAAGTACACCTGGACCTGCGTGGGCGTTCTGAAGCTGTCGGAGCCTCGGGTCTGCAACCAGCTGGAGTGAAGCGCCTCGACCGCCTCATAGGCGTTGCTGAACTGGTATTCGATGATTTGTTCTTGCGTGATCACGTTCCGATCGACGCGCGGCGAGTCCCTGGGCGACGTGTGGCCGGCGCAGGCGGGGGCGGGGGCCACCGCACAGAGAATCAGAATCGCCCGTCGGTTCACGGGCCGAGCAACTCCGCGAACTGTTGCGCCAGCTTCGGACCGACGCCCGATTCCTCGTGCTTGAAGAACACGTAGGTGTCCTGCCACTGCTTGCCGAGCTCCTTCACGGTGGCCGCCCACTGCGCCAGGTCTTCCGTCGTGTAGCCCTCGTCGCGCAGCCGGAAGTAGCCGAAGTCCGCGCTCGCAACGTGCGGCGTACTGCCGTCTTCGGTATCCGCCACGCACAGCGCGGCGTTGCCGGTGCGTAACACGTCGTACACGTCGTCGGAGAACCACGACTCGTGCCTGAACTCCCACGCGCACCGGATGTCGGGCGGAAATTGCGTCAGCAGGTCGCCGAGGCGGGCCAGATCCTTTTTGAAGTTGGGCGGTAGCTGGAACAGCACGGGCCCGAGCTTCTTGCCGAGCCTCCGGGCCGTCTCGAGGAAGTAGCGCAGCGGGTCGTCGATGTCCTTGAGCCGGGCGATGTGGGTGATGCGTTGCGGCGCCTTGAGGACGAACGTGAAGCTCGCCGGCGTCGCGGCGTCCCAACCGGCGACAGTCTTGGCGTTCGGCATGCGGTAGAACGTGTAGTTGACTTCCACCGTCGAGAGCCGCTGCGCGTAGTACTCGAGCATCTGGGACTCGGGGAACTTCGCGGGATAGAACGTCCCCTTCCACTCGGGGAAGTTGTAGCCGGAGGTGCCAACGTGGACGTTCACGCCACCCACACCGTCTTGACGTTCACGAACTCCTTCAACCCGTACTCCGACAACTCGCGCCCGTAGCCGGACCGCTTCACCCCGCCGAACGGCAGGCGCGGATCGGACTTGACGAGCGCATTCACGAACACCGAGCCCACCTCGAGCTCGCGCGCGAGCCGCTCGCCGCGCGCGGGGTCCGCGGTCCATAGCGACGCGCCCAGGCCGTAGCTCGACGCGTTGGCGACCCGCACGGCCTCCGCTTCGTCGCGCACCCGGATCACCGCAGCGGCCGGCCCGAACACCTCCTCGTCGAACGCCGGCATTCCCTCGGCCACCGCGGCGAGGACGGTCGGGGGATAGAAGAATCCCGGGCCTTCCGGTGCCACGCCGCCCAGGAGCACACGCGCGCCGCGGCGCACCGACTCCTCGACCTGGCGGTGCAGATTCGCCCGGAGATCGAGCCGGGCCTGCGGGCCGATCTCGGTGTCGGGCTGCAGCGGGTCCCCGATCCGCCGCGACCGCATCGCGGACACGAACAGCTCGAGGAACCGGTCTGCCACGGGCTCCACCACGATGAACCGCTTCGCCGCGATGCAGCTCTGGCCGCTGTTCAAGAGTCGCGCCTCGGCGGCCACCCGCGCCGCCTGCTCCAGGTCGGCGTCCGCGAGCACGAGGAACGGATCGCTGCCGCCCAGCTCGAGCACCGACTTCTTGAGGTGCCGCCCCGCCTGCTCCGCCACCTGGCTGCCGGCGCGGTCCGACCCCGTGAGCGTCACCGCCCGCACCCGCGGATCGGCGATGACCGGGCCGACCGCGTCGTTCTGGAGGACGACGGTCCGGAACAGTCCGTCGGGGAAGCCGGCCTCCCGAAAGATCGCCTCGATCTCGAGTGCGCAACGCGTGACGTTGGGCGCGTGCTTCAAGAGCCCTGCGTTCCCCGCCATCAGCGCCGGCGCGGCGAACCGGAACACCTGCCAGAACGGGAAGTTCCAGGGCATGATGGCGAGCACCGGCCCGATCGGCTCGAAGCGCACGAAGCTCTTCGCGGCCTCGGTCCGGCGCGGCTCGTCCGCGAGCAGGCCCTCCGCGCGCTCCGCGTAGTACTCGCACGCCCAAGCGCACTTCTCGGCTTCGGCCTCGCCTTGCTTCAGGGGCTTCCCCATTTCGAGCGCCATGGTGCGCGCGTACGCGCTCCTGCGCGCGCGCAGCAGGCGCGCCGCCTCACGCATCGGGTGCGCACGCTGGGCGTACGAGCAGCGCCGCCAACTCTGATAGGCGGCGACCGCCTGGTCGAGGATGCGCTCGAGCGCCGCCGGCGCGGTTTCGTCGAACGTTTCAAGCGGTTCGCCGGTCCCGGGATTGATGGATGTGACGCTCAATCTTCCTTCCCTCCTGAAACAGGCTTCCTCAGCGCTTGCGCCACTGCTTCGCTTGCCACTTCGGGCCGATCGCGCTCGCGATCGACCGTGCAGAGAAACCCGAGTGGCTCGCCGCCCGTGGCCTGGAACTGGTGATACACCCCCGGCGACACGTACACGCAGTCGAACGGGGCGATCTCGCACGCGCGCTCGCCCAGGATCACGCGGCCCCGCCCGCGCAGCACCACCACGGCGTGCGGGTGCTCGTGCCGCTCGAGGGTGGAGTACCCGCCCGGCTGGACCTCGAAGTAGCGAGTGAGGAAGTTGAACGGCTCCTCGCCTCGCCCGTCGCCGAGCAGCGTTTGACGCGTCACGTCCTTGAACCGCGCGTCGGGGCCCTTGTACGGCCTCACGTCGACCGACTCCCAGCGAAACGCGCGACACTTCAGGACCTTCGATCGATCATTCATCGCAGTGTCGCCTCACCGCCTCGAGTAAACGCCGGGACGCCCCCGCCAGATCCTGCTGGGCGTACAGGCTGCCCCCGATCAGAAAGATGGTATCGACCCCGTAGCGGTCGATCCACTCCGGCACCCGCGCCGCGTCGATCCCGCCCGCTGGCGCGGGAAAGGCGGGCTTGAGCGGGCCCAGCGGCCGGCGGAGGCTCGCGTTGATGGCCTCGCAGCTCGCGGCCGAGAGCGTAAAGCGGCCGCCGACGTTCGGATAGATAACGGCGTCGCTCCCCGCCACGCGGAACAGATCGCCCAGCAACACGCCGGCGGCGATGCCGTGGCCCTGGTTGAAGAACCCGCCCGCCAGCGCCGGATGGGCCATGACGGCGAGCCCCGACGAGCGGAGGTCGCGCACGGTGTCGAGCCCGACGAGCAGCGGGCTGACCAGCACGCCGCGGCATCCGCTCCGGCGCGCGAAGTCGGCACGCTCCCGCAGCGCCGCGACGGGGCCCGTGACGTGCGGAAAGTAGATGCTGCGCCCGCCGGTCTCCCGGTTCGCGCGCGCCACCGCGGCCTGGCAGCGCTCGACGCGCTCCCGAAACGGCGCGGTCTCCTGGTCGGCGAGGCCGTGGTCGTCCTTGACGACGTCGATCCCGCCGAGCGCGAATTGGAAGCAGATCTCCGCGAGCTCGCGGGCCGACAGGCCAAGCGGCTTGAGCGCGGCGCACAGCATGGGCCTGCGCTGCACGCCGGCGAGCGCGCGCAGTCCCTCGATGCCGAAGCCCGGACCGCCGAGCTGTGCGAGCAGGGTCTCCGGCCAGGCGATCTCGGAGAGCAGCACGCCCGTCTTCATCGAGATGTTCCCGAACAGCAGGTTCACGATCTGCCCGAGATCGTCGCCGGCGAGCCCGCGGTCGAACGAGACCACCGCCGTCCAGGAACCGTCGCCCGCCGGCTCGACCGCCTCTACGCGGCCGACGACCCGTGCGGCGACGTCGGGCGACACGCAGCCCGGCGGGAGCTCGACGGTCTGCTCGTACGCGATGTCCTGTGCTTTGGCTGCGGGATCTTCCCCGGCCCCGCACGTGACTCGGTAGGTGACTCGCAGACGCTCGGTCACTGGGCTGGGTCGCATTCGCCCTAAGCTCGCTCGCGACGTGACGCTCGTCACGGTGCAATTCGTCGTCATGGCGCCGCGGATTCGCGGTATGCAACCCGATCCCGCCACCGCACCGCGACGCTGCCGCGGCGCTATCCCTATGATAACCTGGTACTTGCCATGCCTCTGCGGCGGGGCACAACCTTTGCGGTCCTCGGGGGGTGTCGCCTCGCTGCGAGGCGGACTTTAGGAGCAGAGCTATGCGCGACCCATGGCTGCCCGAGGGTGAGCAGGGCGGCGACGCCGATGAGCCGGACGAGTTGGAAGAGCTGTTCGCGCCTAACCGCGAGGCCTGGCGGGGCGACGTCCACCCGGAGCGAGAGTCCTGGTGCGGCGAGCCGACCGACGAGTCCTGGCGTGACGAGCCGACTGACGAGCCCTGGCGTGGCGAGGAGCACCTCGCCGACTGGCCCGAGCACGCGGCGGGGCCCGAGTACTGGATGTTCAAGGCGGTAGCGGACCGCGCATAACTCCTGATGGGACCGCACACCGGCGACGCCCGGCTTCACCAGAATCGGTGAGGCCGGGCGTCGACTTTCACGAGGCTTGCGACCCGGGCCGCCAAGGGATATGGTGGCAGCCCCGATGCGGTCCGTCATCGCGCTCTGCCTTCTGCTGGCGCTCGGCGCGCCAGTCACCGCGACCGCCGCTGCGGCCGCGGGGGACACGGTTTCGGGCCGTGTCACCGAGCCGGACGGGCGCGCCGTCGCCGGCGCCTATGTGATCGTGTCCGAGCTGCACCGCGTCGCGCTCACCGGCGCGGACGGGACGTTCTCGCTCCCCGCCATCCCGCCGGGCCGCTACACGGTGATCGTGCGCCAGCTGGGCTTCAACCCGCAGGCCCGCGAGATCACCGTCGCCGGCGCGACCGCGCTCACGATCACGCTCGAGCGGACGTCCCTCACCATCGAGCCGCTCACCGTCACCGCCACCCGCGCGCCGATCGCCGCGCTCTCGTCCCCCCTTTCCACGGCGGCGCTGAGCGCGGACCGCCTGCGCCGTGACCAGAGCGTGTCGCTGGCGCACTCGCTCGCACAGCTCCCCGGCGTCCGCGCGCTCAGCACGGGCCAGCAGATCGGGAAGCCGGTGATCCGGGGCCTTTCCGGGGCGCGCGTGCTCGTGCTCGCCGACGGCAGCCGCCTCGAAGACTACTCCTGGAGCGACGAGGACGGCCCGTCGGTGGACGCGCGGCTCGCGCAGCGGGTCGAGGTGATCCGCGGTCCCGCCAGCGTGCTGTACGGGTCGGACGCGCTGGGCGGGGTGGTGAACGTCATTCCCGACGAGCTCCCGGACGCGAACGGCGGTCCGGGGCGCATCCGGAACGCATTCGAGCTCTCGGGCGCGAGCAACAACGCCGAACTGGGCGCCGGCGCCCGGCTCGAGGGCGCGGGCGGCGCCTGGGGGTGGCGCGTCTTTGCCATCGGCCGCCGCGCGGCCAGCCTGCACACGCCGGCGGGCGAGCTCGACAACACGGGGTTCGGCGCGCTCAGCGGCGAGGCCGCGGTGGGCGTCCGCGGGGGGCGCGGCAACACGACCCTGCGCTACACGCGCTACGGCGGCGAGTTCAAGCTGCTCGAGGCGGAGGGGCCGCCCGCGGGGGGGGGCGCCGAGGAGGAGGGTCCCGAGCGCAAACTCTCGGACGACCGCGTCCAGCTCGCGGGCGACTACGTCATCGGCGCGCTGCGGCTCGAGACGAAGGCGCAGTGGCAGCGTCACTCGCTCATCGAGGTCGGCGACACGGGAACGGGCGCGGGCGGCGGGCCGCTCGAAGGCACCGCTTTCGACCTGCTGCTCAACACCACGTCGCTCGATCTCCTGGCACACCACACCTCGGGCACGTCGGTTCGCGGCACGGCCGGTCTCTCCGGGCTGTACCAGTCGAACGACACGCGCGGGCCGCTCGCCCTCGTACCCGATGCGCGGGTGCGCTCCGCGGCGGCGTTCGCATTCGAGCAGGTCACGCTCGGACGGTGGAGCCTGCTGTTAGGCGGTCGCGTCGATCTGCGGCGCCTCGCCGCCGACTCTACGCCCGCGCTCGGCCTGTCGCCCGAGGCGCGCGACTACACGGCCTGGTCGGGAGACGTCGGGCTCGTGTACCGGCCGCTCGAGACCCTGGCCGTCACGGCGAACCTCGGCCGGGCCTGGCGCGCGCCGAC